>DUEL01000005.1 GCA_011192125.1 Thermoflexia bacterium | reverse complement strand
AGAGTCGGGACGCCATGGTGGAAACACCTCCCGAGGGGATGGTTTTAGATACCCTAATTTTACCTCGGGGGCGCCCCGTTTCATATTGTCAACGTGCTAGCCGTTCAACTGCGTAAGTCCTGTCATTGAGCCTGACCAACAATATCATTGTCAGCCACACCACCGGCATCTATGTCTACCCGGATCCGACGAACGAGGTGACGGCAACACACACGCTCTTTTACGGAAATGGCGCGGACACCAGCGGAGGCGTCGTCACCAGCACTGACGAGATCGGCGGCGATCCGCTCTTCGTGAACCCTGCTGGAGGGGATTACCACCTGCGAGCCGGTTCGCCAGCCATTGACGCTGGCACCGCCGTCCCCTGGCTTACCACGGACTTGGACGGTGACCAACGGCCTCTTTGCGTGGGCTATGACGTTGGTGCGGACGAATACGTGCCCAAGGTCTACCTGCCACTGGTGGTGAAGAGTTATCCCTGACGCGAGGGAAGATCAAGTCGATCATCGCCGCTCGTACGCCGCTGGCTGAGGTCAGGCGCGCCCACAAACTTGTTGGAGAAGCGGGGGCAGGGAACGTTTGCCTAACCGGCACTCGCACCTGACGCCGCTTCGCGGCACGGGTGAAGCGCGAGTCGCTGGGCAGTTGACGCGGAAGGTCGTGGATGCGTGTTCATCACCTGAATTGTATGCCGTTTCATCTGGGTGTCGAGAATGTCACGCACTGTCTGCTTGTAGAGACAGATGATGGGCTGGTGCTGGTTGATACCGGCCTGGGTCTCCGGGACTACACTGCTCCTGTTCCTTTCGTTCGTGCCTTCATGGCTTTGAACCGCGTTCCCCGCGATCCGGAAAAGACGGCGGTGCGACAGGTTATGAGGTTGGGCTTTGCCCCGGAGGACGTGCGGCAGATCGTGCTGACGCATCTTCACGTGGACCACACAGGGGGTTTGGCGGACTTTCCGTGGGCGCGGGTCCACGTGTATGCGCGGGAGTACGAAGCGGCGATGGGGCCGCGAGGGATTTCCGTGAAGGATCGGTTTTACGTCAGGGCACATTGGGCGCACGGGCCGGAGTGGGTTGTTCATTCTTGCGCAGGCGGGCGGTGGATGGGGATGGACTGTGTTCGGGTGGTGGAGGGGGAGGAGGTGGAGGTGTTGTTGGTTCCTCTGCCTGGGCATACGCGTGGGCATTGCGGCGTGGCGGTGGGGAAGGGAGAGGAGTGGTTGCTACACTGTGGGGATGCCTATATACGAGACAGTCAAGTTGGGATGGGCGCAGGGACAAGGGCGTTTCCTGGATGGGCGCGGTGGGTGGAGCGATGGTTGTTTCCTGAGGAGTCGGTGAGGAGGTTGCGGGAGCTTAGGCGGGTGTATGGGGGAAAGGTGAGGTTGTTCTGTTCTCATGACCCAGAGATGTTTTTCCGTTTAGGAGGGAGGTAGGGGAACGGCCGTCCTGACGGTGGAGTTGAGGTGGCAAAGAGAGGCCTGCCCTGGCTCTCACCTTGAAGCGCATGTTCGCAAAGTGGTCTACCGGCCGTTGGTCGTGCTCGGCCTGGCACGGTGAGGGGAGGAGGTCAGGATGAAACGGAAGTGGCTTATGTATGCGGTGATGGTGCTGGGCCTGTGCCTGACGGTGGGCACGGTGTCGGTCTGGGGCTTTGCCGAAGAGGAGTTGGGGTTTCGGGACCGGGATGGCACGTATTATCCGCCGGTCGGGGATTTTCCTGCCGGTCGGATCAGCACGGTGCACGATGATCTTACCCTGGCTCTGGCAATTGCTGCCGGGTTCACCATCACAGACAGCCACACGCTGAGGATCTGGAACCAGTTGGTGGATTCAGAGGTGCTGCCGAGTACGCCGGTCTCTTACACCTACGGAAACGCGGGGTTCTACGCACCGCCCAATCCGGTAGTGGAGTGCATCGGCAAGAATCGCGCACGGCAGATCTGGCCTACTAGCAGGTTCGACCCGGACACATCCGCCGTCACCTCCCGCTTTGGACCCTACTCGCCCTTTTTCCACTTTCCCCATCTGGGTGGTTCTGACCTGCGTGCATTGCGCGACTGGGCCTGGGGGAACAGCGATACGCTGGAAGGGTACGAGGCGTATGCCTGGGGCCAGCGCACCGATTTGACGCTGATACAAGCCGTCCAGAATGACGGGTGCATCATCACTCGCACGGTGACGATCAGTATGCCTGTGCCGGCTGGTTCGCTGGAGGCCTTTGCTACCTATCTGCATGCCCTGGGGGACGCGTACTCCCACGCCGACTGTATGGACGCGCTGGCTGCCCAGACGCCGCCCGTTCCCTGGGGTACGCACACCGTGCCGGCGATTGGCGACCCCAGCATCTACGCCTGCGATTATAACCCCTCCAACCCGCAGAACGACGACGCCCACGGCCGGGAGTTCGGCAGTGTGTACACCGACACCCAGCGAACGATTGAGGCCGCGCGGGCGATCTACGCGGAACTATCGGCGCGCAGCCTCCTCCGGGAGGGGGTCTACATGCCGTTGCCGCTGACGACGACTTTGGTCGTGAGCGGTACCGAGACGACCCTGGACGGGGCTATTGTCACCTTTGTCACCGCTTGGGACTACGACGAGCCGGCCCGACGGCGGGAGTACGTGGACCGTCTCGTGGAGGCGTTACGCGCCCAGTCGCGGACAGCGATCAGACGTG
This sequence comes from Thermoflexia bacterium, assembly GCA_011192125.1. GTDB lineage: Bacteria > Chloroflexota > Anaerolineae > B4-G1 > DUEL01 > DUEL01. The sequence goes on along the minus strand of DUEL01000005.1, from coordinate 78,483 downwards.
TGTACCTGCCCCTCGTCCTGAGTCCGTGAGTAACCAGGACAGGGCTGTCCAACGCTTTTCACCGCGGTGGCTCAGAGGACACGAGGGTTCCTTCCTGAGCCGGCTGAACCTATAGACGTTCCTCTGTGCCCTCTGCGCCCCTGTGGTTCTTCTATTGAGGAGCCCCCTCGGTTGCCTCCCTTCCAGGTGGTGTTATAATCCCCCCGGAGGAACGATGCTGCGCATACTGATTGTGGACGATCACGAGGTGGTTCGCGTCGGCCTGCGGGCCCTTCTGGAACGTCATCCGGATTTCACCGTCGTAGACGAGGCGGGAACCGCGCGGGAGGCGTTGCGGAAGGCACTTCTCCACAAACCAGACGTCGTGGTAATGGACATCCGGCTGCCCGGTCGCAGCGGTATCCAGGCCTGCCAGGACATTGTGGAAAAACTCCCCGATACGAAGGTCATCATCCTCACTTCTTACGCAGAGGACGAGTTGCTCTTCGACGCTATCACCGCCGGTGCCTGCGGGTACGTCCTCAAGCAGATCGGATCGGATGACCTGATCCGGGCCATCGAGACGGTGGGGCGGGGGGAGGCGCTGCTGGACCCGGCGGTCACTCAGAAGGTGTTCGAACGGGTGCGGGAGGCGGCCCGGCAGGAGGTGGCGGCCGCCTTTGCCAACCTCACGGAGCAGGAACTGCGGGTGCTGGAACTGGTGGCCGAGGGACGGACCAATCGGGAGATCGCTCAGGTGCTGTTCCTGGGAGAAGGGACCGTCCGCAACTACGTCAGCAGCATCCTGAGCAAGTTGGGGCTGACCAACCGGGCCGAGGCCGCCGCCTACGCTGTCCAGCATAACCTCCGAGAGTATCTTCGCTCCATACGAGGTTGAGGCCAGGATGAAAGCCCGCCCAATCGACCTCCTGGCAGATCTGAACCCCCAGCAGCGCGCCGCCGTCACCGCCTCCGACGGCCCTGTGCTGGTCCTTGCCGGACCCGGCTCCGGCAAGACCCGCGTCCTCACCCATCGCGTGGCGTGGCTGGTCCTGGAACGGGCCGTCCCCCCGCATCGGATCGTGGCGGTCACTTTCACCAACAAGGCCGCCCGGGAGATGCGCCATCGGCTGGAGGACCTCCTCGGTCACGGGCGGACGAGTGTACTGACCCTCGGCACGTTCCACGCCCTGTGCGCCCGCATCCTCCGCCGCGAAGGGCCGACCATCGGCATCCCCCGTGACTATGTCATCTTCGACGCCGACGACCAGCGGGCCGTGGTCCGCCAGGTGCTCCGCGACCTGAACATCGACGACAAGCAGTATCGCCCTCCTGCCGTCCACGCCGCCATCTCCCGGGCCAAGAACGAACTGATCCCGCCCGAGGCCTATCGGCCCGACACCTACTTCGGCGAGATCGTCCGTCGGGTCTACGAGCAGTACCAGCAGCGACTCCGCGCCAGCAACGGCCTCGATTTCGACGATCTGTTGATGGAGACGGTTCGCCTCTTCCGCGAGCACCCCGAGGTACTCGCCCGTTACCAGGAGCGGTACCTCCACATCCTGGTCGACGAGTTCCAGGACACCAACATGGCCCAGTACGTCCTCCTGCGCCAATTGGCTGCCCGTCACCGCAATCTCTACGTCGTCGCCGATGAGGACCAGTCCATCTACCGGTGGCGGGGGGCGGACTACCGGAACATCGCCCGGCTGCGGGAGGACTATCCCGACCTGGCGACCTATCTATTGGAACAGAACTACCGGTCCACCCAGACAATTCTGGACGTGGCCCACGCGGTCATTCGTCACAACCCGGGTCGGACCGAGAAGCGGCTCTTCACCCGACGGGGGCGGGGGGTGAAGGTGGTCGTGCACGAGGCGTACGACCCGGAGGACGAGGCCCAGTTTGTGGTGGACACCATCGCCGAATTGGTCCTCCGGGGGGAGGCCCGCCCGGGCGATTGTGCGGTGATGTACCGGACCAATGCTCAGTCCCGCGCGTTGGAGGATGCCTTCATCCGCGCTGGCCTCCCCTATCGGCTGGTGGGGGCCACCCGGTTCTACGCCCGTCGGGAGATCAAGGACCTGATCGCCTTCCTGCGGGTGGTTCACAACCCAGCGGATAGCGCCAGTCTCAACCGCATCGTCAGCGTCCCTCCACGGGGTATCGGCAAGCGGACGGTGCTGGCGCTGGAGGAGGCTGCGCGCGTCCAGGGGGCTCCGTTGTGGTGGGCGGTGGAGGCAGCGGCCACCGGATCCGGAGAGGTCCCCATCGCCGGGCGGGCCCGTGCGGCCGTCTCCGCCTTCCACCGGATGGTCCAGGGCTGGATCGAGGCCCGCGGGAGCCTGACGGTGCTCCAGTTGATGGATCGGGTGATCGCGGAGACCGGCTACGAGGCCTACCTGCGGGACGGGACGGAGGAGGGGGAGGACCGCTGGAACAACGTACAGGAGTTGCGGTCCGTCGCCGCCGAGTACGCCGACCTCTCGCTCAGCGACTTCCTGGCCGATGTCGCCCTGGTCTCCGACGTGGACAACCTGCCCGAGGAGGTGGACGCTCCCACGCTGTTGACCCTCCACAGCGCGAAGGGGTTGGAGTTCCCCGTGGTCTTCATCACCGGCCTGGAGGAGGGGTTGCTCCCCCACAGCCGGTCGTGGGAGGACCCGGAATCGCTGGCGGAGGAGCGTCGCCTGTTGTACGTGGGGATCACCCGGGCCAAGGACCGGCTCTACCTGACCTACGCCTTCCGCCGTGCCCGTTACGGGGCCTACGAGCCCAACGTCCCCAGCCGCTTCCTGGAGGAGATCCCTTCTCATCTGATCGAGGGAGTGCGGGTGCGGACGCGGCCGGCGGAGCGGGAGATCTCGCTGGAGGTGGTGCCCACCGCTGCGGTTCCTCGCTTCACCGCCGGGGATCGGGTGGTCCATCGGGTCTTCGGCGAGGGGATCGTCCTGGAGAGCCGCCCCGACGGGGACGACGAACAGGTCACGGTGGCGTTCGAGGAGGTGGGGCTGAAGCGGGTGATGGGGAGTTACCTGGAGCCGGTGTAGGTGAACCACAGAGACACAGAGGACACAGAGTTCTCTCAAACTTTAAAGAGTTTCTCTGTGTCCTCTGTGTCTCCGTGGGCGAATCGATCACCCCTCGATTCGCCGTCTCCAGTCCTCCAGCACTTCCCGGACGTGGTCGAAGGCGATCCGCCGGGGGAGCCGGTCTGGGGTGAACCATCCCAGCGCTACGGCGTCGTCGGCGGGCCGTTCCTCCCCACCGACCACCTCGCCCAGGAAGTAAATGTTCAGGGTGATCCCCTGCTCTCCCTGATAGACGTACCGGTCGAGGTAGAACCCCAGCAGTCCGGTCAGTCGTACCTTCAGGCCGGTCTCCTCCCGCACTTCGCGCAGCGCGCCCCGTTCCGGATGTTCCCCCTCCTCGAGGAATCCGCCGGGGATGTCCCAGTAGCCACGGAAGGGCTCGATGGCCCGACGGACGAGGAGGAGCCGTCCGTGCTGGGTTGCCAGGACCCCGACGCACGGCTTGGCGTTTCGGTAGTGGGTCCGACCGCAGGCGGAGCAGACCTGGACGGGGTGGTCGGCCCCAGGGCGGAGGGCCACCTCCAGAGGCGCGCCGCAGCGGGGGCAGAACCGGTGGGGGAGGGGGCCGCAGAAAGGAGCGCCGTCGAAAGGGTCCCCTGCCATCGCCAGCCGTTCCTTCTCCAGGCGGGGGAGGCGGCGCAGACGGGCCTCCGCCCGCTGCGCGCTGGCCCGGTCGGCGAAACCCCAGGCCCCGACGAGCCGCACCGGTCTCCGTCCGGCGGTGTACCGGCTGGCTCGGCCCCTGTTGTGCTCCCGTACCCGCCGCTCCAGATCGGTGGTGACGCCGGTGTAGAGGCTCCCATCGGAACAGCGGAGGAGGTATACGTACCATTGGGTCTGTTTCATCGGAACCGTCTCCTTTTGAGGCGCGCTTTCGCTGTGCGTCGCACCTGCGGATGTTCGGACTCCCCTCCCCGGCGAAAGCCGGGCGTCGCCGCTTGGTAGCCAGCGGCTGGAGCCGCCGGGCACCTACTAAACGGTTATGGATTCACCCCCAGACCACGGCTTGACAGAGTTGAGACCCGGCATTATAATCCTCCTGCCCGGCCTTTCGGCCGGGCGGATATATGCCCTTCATCAGAGGTGAGAACATGGAAGAAGAACGCACGGAACGCCCCACGTCCATCTTCGAGTTGCGCCCCAAGATGCAACTGGAAGGGGTCGTCCGGCGGATCGAACTGTATGGGGCCTTCGTCGATCTCGGCCTGGAACGGGACGGCCTCATCCACATCTCCCGCCTGAGCGACCGGCCGGTCAGCCGGGTCACCGACGTCGTCAAAGAAGGGGACCGGGTCACCGTCTGGGTCACCGACGTGGACCCGGACGCGGGTCGGATCGCCCTGACGATGGTCAAACCTCCCGATGTGGAGTGGAAGGACATCAAAGAGGGCAACGTCTACACCGGCAAGGTCGTGCGCATCGAGCGGTACGGGGTCTTCGTCGATTTCGGGGCGGAGCGGCCCGGCCTTCTGCATGTCCGTGAGATGGGCCATCGCTTCATCCATCATCCGTCCGAGATGTTCCAGTTGGGCGACGAGATCGAAGTCCGCGTCCTCCACGTCAATCGGCGGAAGAAGCAGATCGATCTGACCATCGACGACCTGCTGGAGACCAGTCTGGAGGAGGAAGAAGAGGTTCACCTTCCTACGCCGATGGAGTGGGCTTTCAAGAAGGCCCAGGAAGAGGCTCGTCGCCGCGAGAAAGAACGGGCGAGCGCGGCGAAGAAGAGCGTCCTGCGGGCGGAGCAGGAAGAGATCCTGAGCCGTACCCTGCAGCAACTCGGTCAGTAGACGGCATCGCTAAAACGCGCCCAATTGGCAGCGGGTGATCTTGACCCCCAGGGCCTCCGCCGCAGCGGAGACATCCATCTTCGGGATGCGAAGGGCGGAGGCGATCTCCCAGGCGGCCCGACAGGGTAGTTTCCCTTCCACCAGGTTGTCGCGGATGGCCTGCGCCAGGCCCGGCTCTACCGTCTCTGCGGGCTGGACGATCTTGTGGCGTCCCTCCGCCTTCGGGCCATAACCGAAGAGGCCCAACTGGCACCGGTTCAGCCGTACTCCAAGCGCGTCTGCCGCCTGCCCAACCGCTGACGGCTGCACGTCCAGTTCCCTGGCGATGCGGAACGCCGCTGCGCAGGAAAGCATCCCCTCTTGATCGAGATGCCTGCGGATCGCTGTGGCAATGGGGTCCTCTCTCTCTTCCATATCACACCTCCGTGGGGAAGGAGTATAGCCCATAGCGGGGAGAGCGCAAGGGGAGATGACTGAGGTTTGGACGTGAGTTCGGACATTGCTCCCCGATGGAAAAACCACAGAGGCACAGAGGGTACAGAGGAGCGTTTAAGTTTTTAGGAAGAAAACTCCGTGTCCTCTGTGCCTCTGTGGTGAAAAGCGATGGGTGTCCGAACTCGTGTCCGGAGCCCAGGAGATGATGGTTGCCGAAAACTCCCCTTTCTGGTATCATCGAACTCGATTCATAGGTGCCAGGGAAGGAGATTCGCTAGGAGAGAGAGGATGTTGCGCGACCTGTTGTTGTCGATGCGCCCCAAGCAGTGGATTAAGAACATCTTTGTCTTTGCCCCTCTGGTGTTCGACGTCAAACTGACCCGCCTCAACTACTTCCTCCGCACGCTGGCCGGCTTCTTTTTGCTGTGCGTGGTCAGTGGGGTCGTCTATCTCCTCAACGACGTCGTCGATCGGGAGAAGGACCGCCTGCATCCCCGCAAACGGAACCGCCCCATCGCCGCCGGTCGGCTSYCGGTCTCYACGGCGATCRCCGCSGCCGTGMTCCTCGTCCTCGTCAGCCTCCCSGCTGCGTAYCTYYTGGACCCCATCTTCGGKCTCATCGTGCTCATCTAYCTCCTGCTCCARGTGGCCTACTCCTTYGTGCTGAARCGGCTGGTCATCGTCGAYGTGCTGACCATCGCCGCCGGGTTCGTGCTGCGGGTGGCGGCYGGCGTCCCCYTGGTCGAGGCRGARCGGTTCTCCCCGTGGATGTACACCTGYATGGCYCTCCTAGCCCTCTTCATCGGCTTCAGCAAGCGACGGCACGAGYTAGMRACGTTGGGMAAAGAGGCCAACGCCCACCGGGTGAACCTYCAGGAGTATAACCTGCCACTGCTGGATCAGATCATCACCATCGTTACCGCTGCTACCCTGGTCGCTTACTCCCTCTACACCGCTCTGGCGGAGAACCTCCCGCCCAACCACGCGATGATGCTGACCATTCCCTTCGTCCTCTACAGTCTCTTCCGGTATCTCTACCTGGTCCACGTCAAGGGGCTGGGGGGCGAGCCGGAAGAGATCGTCCTTCGGGATCGTCCCCTGCAGGTCGGCGTGGTGCTCTGGGGGCTTTCGGTGGTGCTGATTATGTATGTATTCCGGTGAGGGATGGCCGATGATCTCCGCATCTGCGCCCGGTAAAGTGATCCTCTTCGGGGAGCACGCCGTGGTGTATGGCCGCCCCGCCATCGCCGTGCCCGTCCCGCAGGTGCGGGCCACCGCTACGGTGGAAGTGGCCCCCGGAGGGGAAGGGCTGACTTTGGTCGCGGCCGACCTGGATCGGGAGGTGAGCCTTCGAGGTTCCTCCCCCGACGACCCACTGGCTGCCATCGCTCGGCTGACGCTGGACCATCTAGGGCAGCCCGAGCCCGACGCTCGCCTCGTCGTGACCTCCACCATCCCCATCGCGGGTGGGATGGGAAGCGGAGCGGCCGTCTCCACCGCCATCGTTCGCGCCCTGGTGGCTTTCTTTGGGCGGGAACTGCCCCCGAATGAGGTCAGCCGGTTGGTCTACGAAGTAGAGAAACTGCACCACGGGACCCCCAGCGGCATCGACAACACCGTCGTGGTCTACGAGCGGCCCGTCTACTTCGTCCGCGACCGGCGGATCGAGACCTTCTCGCCGGGTGCCCCGCTCCACCTGCTGATCGCCGATTCGGGGACCCCCAGCCGCACCAAGGAGGTCGTCGCCGCGGTTCGGGCGCGGTGGGAGAAGCAGCCGGCCCGGTACGACTTCCTGTTCGACCGCATCGGTGAGGTGGTCGACGAGGCGCGGGAGGCGATCGAGGCGGGGGACGTGTACACTCTGGGGGGGCTGATGGATCAGAACCACGAGTTGCTGCGCAAGATCGGCGTCTCCTCACCGGAGTTGGACGAGTTGGTCGAGGCAGCCCGGTACGGCGGCGCGCTGGGGGCAAAACTCTCCGGGGCTGGTCGGGGGGGAAACGTCATCGCCCTGGTGGAGGAGTTCGCCGCCGACGAGGTGGAGGAGGTACTCCGGGCCGCCGGGGCGAAGCGGGTCATCTACGCTGTGGTCGAGTGAGGGGGCGCGGTGGCCTCCGAAGATCTGGTCTTCCTGAAACTCGGCGGTTCCCTGATCACCGACAAGGCCCGCCCCTACACCCACCGGCCGGATCTGATCCGGCGGCTGGGAGAGGAGATCCGGCAGGCGTTGGACGGTCGGCCCGGCCTGCGGTTGCTTCTGGGCCATGGCTCCGGCTCCTTTGGCCACCAGGCCGCTGCCCCTTACGGTACCCGGGACGGGGTGAGGACCCCCAGGGAGTGGCGGGGTTTCGCCGAAGTGGCCGGAGCCGCCGCCCGGTTGAACGTGCTGGTGACCGATCTCCTCTTGGAGGCGGGCCTGCCAGTCGTCAGTCTCTCCCCTCGCGCTTCGGTGCGGTGCAGGGACGGTGCGATCGTCCGCCTGGCGGTCGAGCCGATCCAGGAGGCCTTACGTCACGGATTGGTCCCCCTTGTCTACGGGGACGTGGCCTGGGATGAGGTGCGGGGCGGGACCATCGTCTCGACGGAGGACCTCTTTGTCTATCTGGCCCCCTTGTTGCGGCCCGGTCGGATCCTCCTTGCGGGGGCGGCCCCCGGCGTGCTGGACGACCGGCGCAATGTGATCCCCCGCATCACGCCCCCCTCCTTCCCGAAGGTACGACGGTTCCTACGGGGGGCCTACACGACGGACGTCACCGGCGGGATGGCAGACAAGGTGGCGCAGATGGTCCGACTGGTCGAGAGGGTCCCCGGGCTGGAGGTGTATATCTTCTCGGGGAGGGAGCGCGGGCGGGTGCGGCAGGCGATGGAGGGGGGGAGCCTTGGCTTTGGGACGTGCATCCTTGGGGCAGAAGGGCGCGCGTAGGAGGCACACGGTAAGGGCGCAGTTGATTGCGTTCTTACCATACGCCCTTGCTGTGTGCTCTCCGCTCCTCTACGCCCGCACCATCACCTCCTCCACCCACCGCCGGGCGCGGCGGGCCATCTCCTCCAGCCGTTCCATCGGGTAGGGGGAGAGGGATCCCAGGGCAGGATCCAGCGTCTTCAATGGACGGAACTGCTGCAGGACGTAGCGGCGGCCCCCGGAGATCCACTCCGCGATGGCTTCCACGTCCTCTTCGTTCAGCCATCCCGGCACCACGGTGGTGCGGAACTCGTAGGGGGTGGTGCTGGCGCGCAGCAGGTCGATGCTCCGCTCCACCCGTGCCAGGTCCAGCCCGTCCCGGCCGGCAAGCAGAGGGTACTTCTCCGGCGGTCCCTTGACGTCCATCGCCACGTAGTCCACCAGCCCATCCCGCAGCAGTGCCTCCAGGACCTCGGGCCGGTAGCCGTTGGTATCCAGTTTGACGGCCAGCCCGTGCTCCCGCAGGCGGCGGAGGAAGGAGGGCAGGTCGGGCTGGAGGGTCGGTTCGCCGCCGGTGATGGCGACCCCGTCCACCAGCCCGGCCCGCCGGTCCAGAAATGCCCAGACCTCATCCTCCGGCACGTCGGGCAGGTCGTCGGGTCGGAGGACGAGGTCGGCGTTGTGGCACATCGGGCAGCGGAAGTTGCACCCGGCGGTGAAGAGGACCGTGGCGATGTGGTCGGGGAAGTCGATGAGGGAGGTGCGGATCCATCCTTTGAGATTCACGAGCGGGCGGTCTCCTCCTCCACCGGCACGCGGAACATCTTCCGCTCGCGGAACTCCTGTTGCTTCCCCTGGTGCCAGTTCTGCACCGGTCGCAGGTAGCCGACGATGCGGGAATATACCTCGCACGGCACCCGTAGGACAGCCTCTTCACGGTTCGTTTTCGATCCGGTGTTCTCCATCACTGTTTCGCCTCCTGAAACAAGGATTTCCTGGTGATTTTCGTCGTACCCATTTCCTGTTTACGTTCGAGCCGGTTCACTTCGCCCGATGGCGAACCCCGACCGGGGCCGGGTCGGGCTAAGGCGCTCTTTCCAACCGCAGATACAGCACGGTGTCCGTGTTCTGGGAGAGGGCGATGAAGAGGGAGCCCTGCCCGTCGGCAACGACCTGGGAGACGTTTTCCGGCTCCCAGGAGGTGGTCTCGGCGTTGATGCGGTACAGGTGCATCGTGTAAGAGGCGGAGGGCTCCACCCCGTCCACGCGGATGGTGAGAGCCAGGGCTCCGCGCTCGGATACACCCATAATGTCGGGGCGGGAGATGAGCAGGCTCAGTCGGTTTCCGTCGTTGCTGCGGCTTGCCATGACATAGATGTCGGGGAGGTCTTCGGAGACGGCGAGCCGCTGGGGAGTCCGTTGGGCCATCTCGGCCAGCGCCAGCCAGGGGAAGTAGGCGGGCTTGGGCGCGCCTTCAGGGGTAAAGTACACGCTTTCGATGCAGTTGGTGACGTCGGCGCAATCCACCTGCCCGTCGGGACCGGCGGTTCCGTCCGGGCCCTGAGGCCAGCGGTCGGCCCGATACAGGGTGGAACGGTCCACCAGGCCCTGCCAAAGGATCTTGACCGCGGTGTTGAACGCGCCGACGCGGGCGCTGTGTTCCATCCCTTCCCTCATTCCCCCGGTCTGCCACTCCGAGGCCCACAGCCCCACCCCGGAGAAGTCTTTGCCGTCGGGATGGTACGTATCCAGCAGGTCACGGGCCGCCTGCGCAAACGCCAGTTTCTCCTCGGGGGTATCCCCTCCGTAGGGGTGGATTGAGAGGTAGTCCATGTCCTCCGGTTGGATGCGATCGAGGAGGAGGCGCAGGCGGGAAAGGCTATCCTCCAGGCGCTCGATCCCCAGGGGTTCGGCCGGGCCCACGATCTGGATGTCCCGCCCGGTCTCGGCCTCGTATTCGTGGAGGGCGGCCGCGAAAGTCTGGTAGAGGTCCCAACAGCGTTCTGCGCCCTCTTCGGTGCGCTCGCATCCGCCGAGGCCGAAAGGCTCGTTGATGAACTCCACGTAGGTAACCCCCCAGCGGTGGCCGGCGGCCCAGCCGTCGTTGAAGTGCATCAGGGTGTTCTTGATGACCTTTGCCCATTTTTCGGGATTGCGGGGGTAAACCCCTTTCTGCAGGCCCCGGTCGCCGCCGTCGAGGCTGTCGGTGCGCCCGATGTCGTAGGTGGCCTCCCACAGGGGATCGATCCCCGCCTCCACGATGGCTCCCACGAAGCGGTCGATGCGGCTGAAATCGTAGGCGGCAGGGTCGTCGGGGTCCGCCCCGGGGTTGGGGAAGATCCCTCCCAGGGTGAGGTTGTTGGGGATAGTGTCCTGGGGGAGGCGGACGTGGTCCACCCCGGCGGCCTGGAAGTGGGCGGTGAGGTCGGCGTCGCCCCGGACGATGGGGAGGGGACCTCCCTGGACGCCGTTGAGGGGGTTGACGGTGCCCAGGACAGTGGTAGCGTCCACCACCACGTCGGCCCGGGTCAGGTCTGCTTCGGGCTCAGGGGAGGGACGGCCGGGTGGGAGGGACGGCGTGGGAACCGGCGGCGGGGGCGTCCCTCCGGTGGGGCGGCACGAGGCCGCGGCCAGGGAGAGGATGAAGAGCAGAAGCGACAACCTCCGCAGCATCCTGGGTTCACCTCCTCTCTCGGCGCTCAACGCCTTCGACAGCACAGGCTGGTTGACCTACACAACAGATTGCGATCCCGTCGCCCGGCGACTCAAGTCGCGGGCTACAGGGGGCAAAGCCGTCCTTCGGCGGCTGGAAGCCCGCGAAGGCGGGCTTTGCTGTCCACAGCCGCGGCTTCAGCCGCCGGGGGCACTCTCCGTGCCTCTGTGGTGAAACCGTGCAGCTCCTGTCAATAAGTGGAGCGGTAGACCCCCTGGGCCCGATCGGCCATCTGCCAGATAGCGGCCAGTTGGTAGGTGGCGTCGGGGATGTCTTCGGGAATGGCGTAGGCGGCGACGTCGGCCCAGTCGGCGGGTGGGGTGTTGGGGGCGTTGGCCGGGAGGTCGTTGCGCCCTCTCAGATGGGGGGCCGCCTCCTCCAGGTAGGTCGGGTCGGGGTTGATCTGCACCCAGGCACCGGCTCTGCTCCATCCTTCGAAGGCCTGGCGGATGTGAGGTTTGTCGGGCGTGGACTGAACGTGGTCTTGGACGCTGGCCAGCACCATCCCCTCCAGGTGGGGGATCTTGGAGAGGGCCTGGTCGTAGAGCCGCACGGCCTCCCGCAGGTCCCAGTAAGCGTCCGCCTCCTCGGGAGTGGCGATGTCCGCGGGCCATCCACCCCCAAAGACGTTTCGCTCGGCCAGGGCGTGGCTCACGGGACGGGAGTAAATCTGCTTCTCGCCGTCCTCATAGGCTCCCAGGGGGAAGTCCTCGTCCCGCTCCAGGACGCCGTCCAGGTCCAGGTCAGGGGTCTTGCAGCCGGTGGCCGGGTCTACGACGGTGGTGTACTGCCCGTCGCCGTTGCCGTCGTGGAAGACAGGGAAGACGGGGTTAGAGGGGTCGTAGGCCAGGTCGCTGTAGTCCACCTCCAGGGTGTAGGGGCCGTAGGCGACGTAGCGGGGGTTGACGAAGTTGTTCTCGCCCCGCTGACCGGAGGGGCACTGCATCCGCACGCGCCCCAGATCGACGGTGGCGATCTGGCTGGAGACGGGGGATTCCCACTGGACGATGTAGCGGAGATAGGGGGCCAGTTCCTCGCCGTGGAAGGCGGCCACCGCCACCACGATGTTGCCTCCGTTGGAGAAGCCGATCAGACCGATGTTGTCGTGCAGCACGGGCACCGGCACCACCTCGTCGATGGTCCGGCCCTGGTCGTCCCGCAGCCGACCGGCGGCGTAGAGGACGACGTCCCGCAGAGCGGCGATGGACTGAGGCCCCCGGTGGTCGTACACGCCGTCGGAGAAACGGTCGCTGGTGGGGTCCGTGCCGCCGGGAAAGACGAGGGCGATGGTGATGATGTCGTCCCCTTCAGGAGGCAGGCTGTTGCCCAGGAAGCCCGAAGCGTCTCCGCCCTGGACCTGAATGACCACGGGAGCGCCTTCGGGGTAGCGGGTCTGGCCCGCTGCCGGAGCGTACACCCGGATGGCCAGGGTGCCCTCCGGACTGCCTGTGCTTTCCGAAGGGAGGTCGATGTCCACGCTGGTGAGGGTGGAGGGCTGCCCCTCCGACGCACCCCCGGGACCGGGCGGAGGTGGGGGTGTGGGCTGAGGGGGCGGCGCGGGCGAGCCGCGCGTCGGCAAGGGCGGGGGCGTGCCCGGAGGGGCGACGGTGGGAGGAGGCGCTTTCGAAGTAGGCGCAGGCGTGGTGGTTTCGGAGGCAGCGCAGGCGGAGATCACAGCCGCCACACAGACCAGAGCAACGGCCCACAAAATGGGCCTGAGACGGGATAGCGTTGAGGTTAACATGGCCCTGTCTCCTTGGAACGACTCTTGAAGTAGTTCCTCACCAACGCAAGGCCGTCATCCCGCGTCCTCCGGGAAGACGACCTCCTCCTTCCCGCTCAGTCGATCCCGTATCCGCTCCACCACGATGTCCAGGTGCTGGGGACGGTGGACGAAGTCCAGGTCATCGGTGCGGATGGTGAGGACGGGACAGAGGTCGAAAGTCTGGATCCATTCCTCGTAGAAGGTCTCCAGCAGGGAGAGGTACTCGGGCGTGATGCCGCTTTCGATGGTCCGACCGCGGCGGCGAATGCGCTCCATTAGCACCGGCACCGGGGCCTTGAGGTAGATGAGGAGGTCGGGCCGGGGCAACCCCTCCACCACCAGGTCGAAGACGGTGCGGTAGGCCAGGTAGTCCCGCTCGCTGAGGTTGCCCATATGGTGGAGCGCGCGGGCGAAGATGTGGGCGTCCTCGTAGATGCTGCGGTCGGCGATGGCCGACTCCGGTGCGGTTGCCAGTTCCCAGTGCTGGCGGGCGCGGTGGCCGAGGAAGAAGATCTGGAGGTGGAAGGACCACTTCCGCATGTCGGCGTAGAAGTCGGCCAAGTAGGGGTTGTCGCTGACCGATTCGAAGGCGGTGCGCCAGCCCAGCCGTGCACCGATCCGCTCGGTGAGGGAGGTCTTCCCCACGCCGATGTTGCCGGCCACCAACACGAAGTACTTCGCCATACCCTACCTCCGGGCTCCATTTCGGTTGGCTACCAGTCGTTGGAACGTCGAACCGTCAAGGGGGCGACGGCCGTGGCCGGGGTACACCCGCTTCGGGGCCAGTTCCGCCAGCCGCTCTAAACTCCGCTGGAGAAGGTCCCAATCCTGCGCGTAGAGGTGTTGCAGGCGGGGCCTCACCACCGTCGCCACCAGGTCGCCGACGAAGGCGGTGCCGTCGTCAAGGAGGAGGGTGGAGGAGCCGAAGGTGTGTCCAGGCGTGTGGACCACCCGGCCGGGGATGCCGAAGCGGGTCAGGTCTTCCCCGTCCTCCAGGACCACGTCGGCTTCGGTGGGTTCGGGCTGGAACCACCTGTCGATGAGCGGTGCCAGCAGGAAGGTCAGGCGGCCGTAGCCGCGGGCGGTCCCGATGGGCGTCTCCCCCCGGGCCATCGGGTCTCGGTCGGCCTCGTGGACAGCGATTGGCGCGCCGGTCGCTCGGCGGATCGCCGCCGCGCTCCCGTAGTGGTCGAAGTGGGCATGGGTGATGAAGATCAGCCGCAGGTCGCCTCCCCCGAACTGTGCCAGGTATTGGAGGATGGTCCGCTCCTGGCGGGGTGCCCCGGCGTCGACCAGCACGGTGCCGTCGTCCGACGTGATCAGATAGGCACAGGCCACCCTCAAAGGGATGGGATGCACGTGGACGGTCTTCTCTATCATAGCACGTCTTTCTGCAACGACGGCCACTTGGCGGCGAGGAGGGTCTGTAGTTGCTCCAATCGCTCCGTGTAGGTCGGCTCCTCGAACAAAGGACGGCACGACTCCGCCGCGACCTCGCCGGCTGCCAGTTTGACGGCGAAGGGGAAGCACCCCTTCTCGCCGCACGTACCGCAGTTCGTCTGCGGGAGCAGTTTGTACACCTCCAGCGGTTGCAGGTACTGGTGGGTGGTCGTATCCGGCTTGATCTCGTCTCGCTGATCCCACACCCGATTGACCAGCGCGATCAGTTCCTCGATCACCTGTCGGGCCTCGTCCCGGTCCTTCAGGTGGTCTACTGCGATCCGATCGGGCCAGAAGCCGATGTTGCGACCCTCATGCCGCCAAGAGAGAGCGGGTTCGTCGGGGAGGTAGACCCCCCGACCGAGCACCGTGTTGAGATAGGGAAGTACCTCCGAAATGTCCACCGGCAGGTGGGCGATCGCCTCGTATTCCAGTTCCTCGCCGCTGTGGGGGGAGAGGTCGAATTGCAGCCGGTAGGACTCGATCAGCGGCAACTCACTCCTCCTCTCGGATGCGGCGGATCTCGAACACCACGGGGTTCCAGGCGTCCGGGCAGGCGTGGGTGGCGACGTCGGGGTCCTCCAGCCACGGGAACTGGGCTCCGTAGTGCATCGCGAAGACCTTGGGGAGCATGCTGTAGAGCGCGCTGATGCAGATCTTCCCCCGCACGGTCAGCCCGTCGAAGACCACCTCGTCCCCTACCTTATGGCCTGCGGCGCAGTGGCCCTCCTGCCTGATCACCCGTGCGACGATAGGAAATCCCTTGACCTCTTCGGCCATCTGTCTTTCTCCTCGTTCTCTTCGGGCTAGATCGCGTGGGGCTCACCCCACCCGCAGCCCGAATCGCTCCAGTTCCTCCGGCGTGTGGTCGTAGGGGCAGAAGGGGTGCTCGCCGGGGATGTAGCCGTGGACCGGGCAGATGCTGAAGGTGGGGGTGAGGGTGAAGTAGGGGAGGCGGAAGTTCTCCGCCACCACCCGCACCAGCCGTCGCGCCTGTCGCCAGTCGTCCAACTGCTCGCCCAGGAAGATGTGAACCACCGTCCCGCCGGTGTAGAGCGTCTGCAGGTCGTCCTGGTGCTCCAGTACCTCGAACAGGTCGTCGGTAAAGGAGACGGGGAGGTGGGTGGAGTTTGTATAGTAAGGGGCGGTCTCGGTGCCGGAGGTGATGATGTCCGGGAACCGCTCCTTGTCCGCCTTCGCCAGCCGGAAGGAGGCCCCCTCCGCTGGGGTGGCCTCCAGGTTGTAGAGGTGGCCGGTCTCTTTCTGAAACCGGGCCAGCACCTCTCGCATAAACTTCAGGGTCCGAATGGCGAACGCTTTTCCATCCGGATGGTCGATTCCCACCCCCAGCAGGTTCCGGCAGGCCTCGTGCATGCCGATCAGGCCGATGGTGGAGAAGTGGTGGGTCCAGTAATGACCGGTCCGTTGCTTGACCCCCCGCAGGTAGTGACGGCTGTAGGGGTAGAGGCCCTGTTCGGTCAGTTGCTCCAGCATCTTACGCTTGATCTCCAGGCTGGTGCGGCCGATCTCCATCAGCCGTTCCAGCCGGTGGCGGAACTCCCGCTCGTCGCGGGAGAGGTAGCCCAGGCGGGGGAGGTTGATGGTGACCACGCCGACGGAGCCGGTGAGGGGGGCAGCGGCGAAGAGCCCGCCGACCCGCTTGTGGAGTTCGCGGGTGTCCAGCCGGAGGCGGCAGCACATCGAGCGGGCGTCCTCCGGCCGCATATCGCTGTTGATGAAGTTGGCCCAGTAGGGGATGCCGTACCGGGCGGTCATCGCCCAGACCGGCTCCAGGTTGGGGTTGTCCCAGTCGAAGTCGGCGGTGACGTTGTAGGTTGGGATCGGGAACGTGAAGACGCGCCCCTTCGCGTCCCCCTCCAGCATCACCTCCGCGAAGGCACGGTTCAGGAGGTCCATCTCCCGCTGGAACTCCCCGTAGGTCGCCTCCTGCGGCTCCCCGCCGATGATGACCGGGAGGTCTTTGAGGGTAGAGGGGGGAGTGAGATCCATCGTGATGTTGGTGAACGGGGTGTTGTGGAAGCAAAGAAGTCCGCTCCCGCCGACAAAGTTCTCCAGGCTGACATCCACGCTCAGGTCGTATTCGTACTCCCGATCATAAGTGAAGGGATCCCGGTCGATACAGATCCGTGCTGTCAGATCCCCAATGGCGTAGCGCTCAGGTGCTTCTTTGTCCTTGTAGACCCGGACGATGTATTGGTCGTTCCAGTTTTCCCGCTCGTAGGCGACCTCGTACACGCTGAACTTGTAGCCGTTCATCGCCAGGAGCAGGCTGAGGCCCAGGCTGAGTTTCTTAGAGGTGGTATGGTAGTCGAAATGATCCGCGTACTCGCTTCCATCACCCTGCATCAGCGTTGCGATAAACGTTTCCTGCAAGGTGGGGGTCAGTTCGTACACGAACCAGGGGATCTGCTTGTTGGTGCTGTAGGTCCCACCCAGATACCCGATCAGCGCCGCTAGAAGCCCTTTGCCCGCCATCCGGAGGACGGTCTGGGTAGGATTTCCTTTGGCGGACCATCCTTTGGCCTCCTCCACACGTCCCAGTGCTTTCAGCGTACCCATCACCTGGGTCATCTCTTCCTGGTCTCCACCTCGTGCTTGAGAGATGTAGAGACCGTTGGTGATGTCATTGTGGCCTTCGGTGATGTACCAGGCCAGCAGGCGGACGAACGCTTCCAGGGATTCTCCTTGCAGGGAGCGGGGGTACCATAATACACTGTTACGCAGCGCGAACTCGGCCTCCGGTTCGTCTTCTCCCAACGCTCGCCAGACAAGGTAGGGAAGGGAACCGCCTTCTGACCACCGCCTCCAGCATCCTTTGTCCTTGATACCGTATTCCAGATAGAAGGGGGTGAAACCGCCGAAGGTCTCCCGTACCCGTTGCCGCAAGCGCTCGACGGCCTGGGCAGGGTTGGGTACGCGGACACGGGCTCGTGCGGCGATCTGAGGCACGGCATCGATCAGTTCGGCCAGGTCGAGGCTATCCCGGCTCCCCGTGTTGGGCACGCGGCGCACGGCGATAAAATGGTTCTCAGGGGTTATCTTGGCGTTGCCGTGAGCGGTTTCCACCTCGCTGGCGGCGATGGGGCGTGGATCGAACCGGCCGTTGAGGCTCTGGAAGGCGAAGAGCGAATGGGCCCACGAGACGCTTGCCGTTCCCCGGCTGGTCCGCACGCGCACGAAGGGAGCGTCTTTGGGTACCTTGTGACGCACAAACGCTTTGACCGGTGCCCATACCACGTGTCCTGTCTCGTCGAACGCCAGCGCTTGAATGTCGTCAACGTTGGGGACGGCGAAGCTGCCGTTCCCCTGACTGAGCACCCGGTGTTTGTTGCGTTCGAACTGTTCGTCCACCAACCGGCCGATCTCGGTGACCTCGATCCGCCCATTGCGTCGGATCACCACCAGTTCGTCCCATACCAGACTTTGGAATCCCACCCGCGTGGGCACGTTAATATTGAAGACGAACTCCTGCATCGCCTGCTTGATCTGGGGATAGTCCAGCCCGTCGTACCGGATGAAGGGGGCGAGGAGGGTGTCGAAGTTGGAGACGGCGACCGCGCCGGCCGCCTCGCCCTGGAGAGTGTAGAAGAAGTTGACCAGTTGGCCCAGCGCGGTGCGGAGGTGGCGGGGTGGCTTGCTCTCGATCTTGGCCGGCACCCCGCCGAACCCCTGGATCAGGAGGTCCAGCAGATCCCACCCGCAGCAGTAGACCGAGAGCATCCCCAGGTCGTGAATGTGCAGATCCCCTTCGACGTGGGCGGACTGAACCTCCGGTGGGTAGATCTTCTGCAGCCAGTACCGGGCGGCGATGGAGGAGGCCAGGTAGAAGTTGAGCCCCTGGAGGGAGTAGTTCATGTTGCTGTTCTCGTTGACCCGCCAGTCGGCCCGGCGGAGGTAGTCGTCCACCAACTTCTCCGCATCCAGCATGATCCGTTGGGCCTCCCGCGCCTCGGCCCGCTTCTGCCGATAGATGATGTAGGCCTTGGCGACGCGGGGGTTACCCGACTTGATCAGTACCTCCTCCACGATGTCCTGGATCTCTTCGACGTGGGGAGTGTAGCCGTTGCGGCCGAACCGCTCCTCCAAGAGGCCCGTCACCGCCCAGGAGAGGGTTTCCGCCCACTGGCGGCCCTCTCCGCTGCCCACCGCCCGGGCGGCGGCGTAGATGGCGTTTTCGATCCGTTTTCGGTCGAAAGGGACAGTGGTCCCGTCCCGTTTGATGACCTTTTCTATGCTCATTTTGTGCCTCGCTGAGGTCTTTCACCACAGGGACACGGAGAACGTAGCGTTGAGATGGTTCCCTCGCGTTCTCCACATCCCTGCGACGGTGTTGGCGCGTTTGATCCCGGTGTGATGACCGACAATGGCCCAATGACCAACCGTAGGATGGCCGTTGGGCCATTGGCCGTTCGGCTATTGGTCGGCTTCCAGCAACCGATTGATCTCGGCGCGGACCGCTTCCAGGTCCTCCAGGCCCAGGTAGACAATGGCGTAGCGGATGTAGGAAACGGGGTCCAGTTCTCGCAGTTCGGCGATCACCATGTCACCGATGGCGCGGCTGGGGACCTCGGTCTTGCCCATCTGCCGGATGCGGTCCTCTACTCGGTCCACCAGCCGCTCCAGTTCATCGGCGGAGATGGGCCGGCGGGCGCAGGCGGTGCGCAGCCCGGAGAGCACCTTCTGCCGGTCGAACTCCTCTCGCCGGCCGTCCCGCTTCACGACCAGGGGGGTGGTGAGGATCGGCCGCTCCAGCGTGGTGAACCGCTGCCCGCACGTGCGGCACTCCCGCCGACGGCGGATCCCTCGGGCATCATGGTCGGTGGCGATGACCCGGCTGCGTTCAGCCCCACAGTGGGGACACTTCATCCCGCTACTCCTTGTCCTTGGGTGGGAGATCGCCAGATATGGGGGCTTTAGAGCCAAAAACCCCCATATCTAGGGGTTCATGGTTATTATACCATACCCGAGGGCGCGGGGCAAGCGGGGAGGCCCCTTTTTTTCTTAAAATCTGGGGAATAGCACCTGAGTATGGCGCAATTCCACCGCAGCGGTGCAGAAGGCACAGAAGCCGTTTTGTTCAGGGTGATCTCTCCGTGCTCCCTCTGTCCCTGTGATGGCATACTGGACATCCTGGTTGGCGCTCGAAGGCGATCAGGTCGAAGGTTGCGGTGAGACCGTCCCAGGCCAGCAGCCGGCCCACCAACGGCTTCCCGATCCCCAGCAGCACCTTCACCGCCTCCACCGCCTCCAGCGCGCCGAATGTCCCGGCGACGGCTCCCAGGATACCCACCTCCTTCGCCGTCGGCGCGCCGCTCAGGTCGAGGTGGGGTGGGAAGAGGCACCGATAGCACGGTCCCTCACCGGGCACCACCACCGACATCTGCCCCTCCCACGCCAGCACGGAGGCCCACACCAACGGCCTCCCCGCCTGCACGCAGGCCGCGTTGACGAGGAACTTGGTCTCGAAGTTGTCGGAGCACTCCATCACCAGGTCGTACTCCGTCGCCAGCGCTTCGGCCCGCGCGGGGGTCAGCCGCTCCGGATATTGGACCACCTCCAGGTCGGGGTTCAGCGCCCGGAGGGTCTCGGCGGCGGATTCGGTCTTCGGCCGCCCCAGGTCGGCGGTGGCGTGGAGGATCTGCCGGTTGAGGTTGGAAAGGGCCACCACGTCGGCGTCCACGATGCCGAGGGAGCCCACCCCCGCCGCGGCCAGATAGAAGCAGGCGGCAGAGCCCAGCCCTCCTGCGCCGACGACGAGCACGCGGGCAGCCGCTAACCGTTCCTGCCCTTCCTCGCCGATCCCTTCCAGCACCAATTGGCGGGCGAAACGCTCTCGCTGTTCTGGGGTTAGCATAGGAACACCTCTGTGGGTTGTAAGGGCGCAGGATGCAAAGGATGGGGTTCAGGGTGGGGGGCGTGGAGTGCGGATCGTGCGGTTCCGATGGGCAACGATCTCGGCCAGGATGCCCAGGGCGATTTCCTCCGGCGAGTTCCCCACGTCCAGCCCCACCGGCCCGTGGATGCGGGCCAGGTCCTTTTCTGTAAATCCCCGCTCTTTCAACGCCTTCTTCCGGCGGGCCTGGGTGCTTTGCGATCCGAGGAGGCCGATGTAGCCCACGGGGCTTCTCAGCGCGATCTCCAGCGCGGGCACGTCGAACTTGGGGTCGTGGGTGAGGACGACCAGGGCGTCGGACGGGCGCAGGTGGTCCGGTCCCAGCGCCTCCTTCGGCCAAGCGACCACCAGTTCGTCCGCCGTGGGGAACCGGTCCCGCGTGGCGAAGACCCGCCGCGCGTCCACCACCCTCACGCGGAAGCCCAGCACCTGGGCCAGGCGGACCAGCGGCTGGGCCAGGTGGACCGCGCCGACGATGGTGAGGGTGGGGGGCGGGGCGAAGACCTGGACGAAGCGGTCGCCCTGGGGGGACGGCCGGAGTTCGGCCAGGGGGCCTGGGAAAGCGGTCTCCAGTTCATCGGCCAGAGAGCGATCCCCCTCCATCTGTCCGTCCGGCCAGGCCAGGAGGTGACCGCCGCCGTCGAGCCGAGTGACCAGGGCCACCGTCTCATCGGCCCGCAGGGCCTCCAGGAGCCGCTCGTGAATGGGGGCCAGCGGCTCCAGGTAGATCTCGATGGTCCCCCCGCAGGCCAGCCCCACCTCCCAGCCCCCTTCGTCCGCCACGCCGTACCGGAGCCGCTTGGGGGGTGCGCCCTCCAGCACCGCCTGGGCCTCCCGGAAGACGGCTCCCTCCACACACCCCCCGCTGACGGAGCCGGCCATCTTACCGGAGGCCGTGACCGCCAGGCAGGCCCCCACCGGTCGCGGGGAGGGACCCTGAGCGCGGATCACCGTCGCCAGGGCGACGCGCTCGCCGGAGGCGAGCCAGCGGGTCAGGTCGGGTAGGATCTCTTTCATTCTAGGTGTTCCGTGTTCTGCGTGGGGTTACTGTTACTCCTCCACCTTCCGCTGTAACTCGTACAATTTGTTAATGGCCTCCAGCGGCGTCATCTGGGAGACGTCCAGCCGCCGCAGTTCCTCCACCACCGGGTGCTCGTCGGCGAAGAGGACCGGCTGGTACGGCTCCGGGGCGGGGGTGCCGGGGCGGAACTTGCCGCTCTCCAGCCCCTCCAGCAGTTCCTGCGCCCGGTTGATCACCGGTCGGGGGACGCCCGCCAACTGGGCCACGTGGATGCCGTAAGAACGGTCCGCTCCGCCAGGGACCACCTTGTGCAGGAAGATCACCCGCCCTTCCTCCTCCCGCACCGCCAGGTTGACGTTGCGCACCCCTGGCAGGCGGTTTGCCAACTCGGTCAGTTCGTGGTAGTGGGTGGCGAATAGGGTCCGCGCCCGCCGCTCCGGATGGTTGTGCAGGTACTCCACCACCGCCCAGGCGATGGAGATGCCGTCGTAGGTGGAGGTGCCGCGACCGATCTCGTCGAGGATCAGGAGGCTGCGGGGGGTGGCGTTGTGGAGGATGTTGGCCGTTTCCACCATCTCGACCATAAAGGTGGACTGCCCCGCCGCCACCTCGTCCTGCGCACCGATCCGCGTGAAGATACGGTCCACCAGTCCAATCCGCGCGCGCTCGGCGGGGACGAAACTCCCCATCTGCGCCATCAGGACGATGAGGGCGTTCTGCCGTAGATAGACGGACTTCCCGGCCATGTTGGGGCCGGTGATGATCAGGATGCGGATCTCCTCGTCGAGGTGAAGGTCGTTGGGGACGAAGGGCTCCTCCCGCAGGGTCTGCTCCACCACCGGGTGCCGCCCGCCGACGATCTCTAAGACGTTCTCCTCCGTCAGTTCGGGGCGGACGTACCGGTTGCGGACGGCGACCTCGGCCAGCGAGGCCGCCACGTCGATGCGGGCGACGGTGCGGGCGGTCTCCAGCAGCGCGTGGGCGCGGGCGGCGACCCGCTGGCAGACCTCGCGGAAGATCCGGGCCTCTACCTCCGCCTGTCGCTCCTCGGCGTTGAGGATGCGGGCCTCCACCTCCTTCAGTTCCGGCGTGATGAACCGCTCGGCGTTGACCAGGGTCTGCTTGCGGATGTAGTCGTCCGGGACGGCGTGGAGGTTGGACTTGGTGACCTCGATGTAGTAGCCGAAGACCTTGTTGTAGCCGACCTTGAGGTTCTTGATGCCGGTCCGCTCCTGCTCCCGCCGCTCCAGGCTTGCCAGCCACTCCCGCGCCTCCCGCACCGACCGGAGCAGCCCGTCCAACTCCTCGGAGAACCCAGGCCGGATCACTCCCCCAGCAGAAAGAGAGGCGGGCGGGTCGTCCACGATGGCGGCGCGGATCAGCGAGACGACGTCCTCGCACGGATCCAGCGAGGATGCAAGACGTAGGACGCAGGATGCAGCCCTTTCCTCACCTCCCTGCTTCCCCGCTTCCTGCATCCTGCTCCTTGCCTCTTTCACCGCCTCCAATGCCCGCCGTATCCCCACCAGGTCGCGCGGCGTGGCGATGGAGCCGAGGACCCGGTTGGTCAGCCGCTCCAGGTCGGGGAAGTCCTTCAGGGCCTCCCGCACCCGTGTCCGGAGGACCCCGTCTTCAACGAAGGCCTCCACCTCGTCCAGCCGCGCCTCGATCGCTTCCCGGTCCACCAGTGGCTGGGCCAGCCGCGCCCGCAGGAGCCGCCCGCCCATCGGCGTCAGGGTCCGGTCCAGCACCCCCAGCAGCGACCCCTGTATCTTCCGCTCCCGCAGCGTCTCCGTCAGTTCCAGGTTGCGCCGCGTGGCGGGGTCCAGCACCATAAACCGGTCGGTGGAGTAGGTCCGCAGGGTGGTCAGTTGGGTCAGTGAGCCCTTCTGGGTCTCCCGGAGGTATTGGATGATCGCACCAGCGGCGCGGACCGCCAGGGGCTTCCCTTCGCAGCCGAACCCCTCCAGGGTGCTCACCCGGAAGTGGTCGAGGAGGGCCTGGCGGGCTGCGCCCAACTCGAAGCGGTAGGGGGGGAGGGGGGTGAGGTGAGTGTCGGAGGGGATAGGGACGGGGATGGGGTCAGGGTGCAATTCGATTGCGCTCTGGCCTCTTGTGTCTGTACCTCCAGCACCCTCCTCCAGCGTGGGCACGAGGCATTCCCTGGGCTGGAGACGGGCCAGTTCGCGGGGGACCTCCTCGCGGGCCAGTTGGGCGGCGGCGAACTCGCCGGTGGTGATGTCGGTGTAAGCCAGCCCGGCCCGGTCCCCTTCGATCACCAGAGCGACCAGGTAGTTGGGTCGCTTCGCCTCCAGCAGCGCCGGTTCGACTACGGTGCCCGGCGTGACGACGCGGACCACCTCCCGATGGACCAATCCCTTGCCGGTGACCTCCCCCACCTGCTCGGCGATGGCGACCCGGTAGCCTTTCTCGATCAGGCGGGCAATGTACCCCTCGATGGCGTGGTGAGGCACCCCCGCCATCGGCACCCGCACCCCCTTGGCGACCGGGCGAGAGGTCAGCACCAGGTCCAGTTCCCTGGCCGCGATCTCGGCGTCCTGGTCGAACGTCTCGTAGAAGTCGCCCAGTCGAAAAAAGAGGATCGCGTCTGGATGCTGGGCCTTCAACTGGAGGTACTGCTTGCGGATCGGGGTGACTTTCGTTGTGCTCATTCAGCGATGTCCTTCTGCTCCACGATGGCGACGATCTCGGCAGCGGCCTCCTCGATCGGCTTGGAGGTCATATCCACGATGGGCCAGTTGTGCTGGTGGAAGATCCTCAGGGCGTGTCGAACCTCCTCCCGCACGCGCGCCAGGTCCGTGTACTCCCGGAGTTGACCACCCAGCCGCTGGGCGCGGGCCCGGCGAAGGGTCGCCAGCCGCCTCGCTTCGACCGTCAGGCCGATCACCCGGTTGGGCGGGAGCCGGAATAGGATCTCAGGAGGATCGATGCCTGGGACGATAGGCACGTTGCCGACCAGCCACCCTCGATAGGAGAGATACATGCTGAGGGGCGTCTTCCCGGTGCGGGATACGCCCACCAGGACGATCTCTGCGTGCTCCAGCTCTTCGGGATGACGGCCGTCGTCGTGCCCCAGCGCGAACTCGATCGCCTCGATGCGACGGTAGTAGGCCTCGGTCATCGGGCCGTATACGCCGGGCCGGGCCAACGGGGACGTGCCCAGCAGGTCCGACAGCCGGTCCAGCAGAGGGCCCATCAGGTCCAGCGTGGAGACGTTCCGCCTCCGCCCCTCCTCGAACATCGCCCGGCGCAGGTCAGGCGTCACCAGAGTATGGACGATGAAAGCCCCTTGCTCAGCCGCTTGCTGGACCAGGTCCTTGACCTGTTGGACGGTGCGTACCTCGCCGAACCGCTCTACCTCGACTGGCTTCGTGAACTGGGTGAGGGCGGCCCGGATGACCCGTTCCGCCGTAGCGCCAGTGCCGTCGGAGACCGCGAACACGTGATAGACGGTGTTCTCTTCCGTCACCCGACCTATTCCCCCTCTCCGCCGATGACCCGACGTGGACGACCGGCGGCCTCTTGAGGACCGATGAGGCCCATTTCCTCCAGTTGTTCGATCAGGCGGGCGGCACGGGGGTAGCCGATCCGCAGCCGTCGCTGGAGGTAGGAGGCGGTGATGGTGCTCCGTCGCTTCACCAGTTCGATGGCCTGCTGGAGCAGCGCGTCCTCCTCGTCCAATCTGGCTGCAGCCTCTTCCTTGCCGGTGGGCATTATACCCTCCCAGGGCGGCTCGCTGGTCCAGCCGCCCGTCTGCTCCCGCCAGAAGTCGACTACCCGCTCGATCTCCGCGTCGCTGACGAAGCACCCCTGCACGCGGATCGGATGTCCGGCGTCGGAGGCCAGATACAGCATGTCCCCCCGGCCCAGCAGGGTCTCCGCGCCCGGCATATCGAGAATCACCCGTGAGTCGACCTGGCTGGCGGTGGCGAAGGAGATGCGGGCGGGGAAGTTGGCCTTGATCAACCCGGTCACCACGTCGACGCTGGGCCGCTGCGTGGCGACGACCAGGTGGATGCCGGTGGCCCGGGCCATCTGGGCGATCCGGCAGATCGTCCGCTCCGTCTGATCTGGCGCCAGCATCATCAGGTCGGCCAACTCGTCGATGAAGACCACGATGTGGGGGAGGCGTTCTCCTGCCTGTTTCGCTCCGATCCGCTGGTTATAGTCATCGATGTTGCGCGCTCCCGAGGTGGCGAACAGTTTGTACCGCCGGTCCATCTCCTGGGCCACCCATCGGAGCACCCGCCCGATGCGGTCCAGGTCGTGCTCGGTGTGGCCCAGGAGGTGGGGCAGGCCGTTGAAGCGGACCAATTCCACCATCTTGGGGTCGATCATCACGAACCGGAGTTCGTCGGGCCGGTTGGTCATCGCCAGGCAGGTGGCCATCGCCTTGATACAGACCGACTTGCCCGAGCCGGTCGTGCCCGCGATGAGGAGGTGAGGCATCATCGCGAGGTCGGCCACCACCGGTTCGCCGGAGACGTCCTCCCCCAGAGCCACGGTCAACGGGCTGGTGGCGGTCTGGAACGCGTCGCTCTCCATCACCGATCGGAGGGTCACCAGCCCGACCTCGTCGTTGGGGACCTCGATGCCGACCACCGATCGGCCGGGCACGGGGGCCTCGACGCGTAGCGACGGCGCGGCCAGGGCCAGCGCCAGGTCGTCGGCGAGGGCGGCGATCTGGCTGACCCGCACCTTCTGGGCCCGGCGGCGGCCGTGGCGGTCCGTCCGTTCGGTGTAGCCAGGCGCGATGCCGAACTGGGTGATGGTCGGCCCACGGCGGACCTCCACCACCTCCACCGGCAGCCCGAAGGAGGCCAGCGTCTCGACGATGATGCGGCTCTTCTCCCGGATCTCCTCGTCGCTCAGTCCGGCCTCCTTCCCTTCCTCCAGGAGATCCAGCGGCGGTAGTTCCAGTTCCTCCGATAGCACGGCCGCTGTCAGCGGGAGCGTCTTCGGCTGAGGCGGCGGCTCTTTCACCGCCGTTGGCTGAGGGGTGGGAGGCGGCGGCTCTGCGGGCGGTTTCCTTCGGGGCTGGCGGCTGGGTGGGGGAGGAGGTGGGGTGGCCTGCCGCGGGGTCGGCGACGGGCGGCGGCGGACGGCAGGACGGGGTGGTGCCTGGGGACGAAGGCGGCTCAGTGCCTCGCGAACCTCCGCCACGGTCAGGTCGAAGGCGAGGCCGGCTCCCAGCAGCACGACCGCCGCCAGCAGGATGCCCGCCACCAGCGGCCCCAGGTACTCGCTCAGCAGGAAGGCAAAGGCCCAGCCGACCAGCCCTCCGCCCCAACCCTGCTCGACGAGCCCCCAGGGGTCGGACCGGCCGAGGACCAGATGGGTGAGGGCCAGGAGGCCGAAGAAGAGCAGTTCCAGCCCCACCACCGGTCGCCACCGCCAGACCACGGGCCGGTCCAGTTGGTGCCGGAGGATCAGAATGCCCCCGGCACCAAAGGCGAAGGTCACCGGCACGATGCCCCAGCCGAAGAGGTAGCGGAGGAAACCGACCCAGGCGTCGATCCAGCGGCCCGAGGTGAGGTGTACCAGGTTCAAGCCGGTGAGCAGGGCCAGTACCAGTAGAAGGACCGCTATCGCCTGCAGCACCAGGGGGTTGGTCAGCCAGGTTCGCCAGGAGGGGGCCTCCTGCGCTCCTCGTCGGAGGGGGTAACCGGTGAACCGTCTTCCCCGTCGGGTCATCGCTACACCGTACCTTCTTCAGAGGGAGGGAGGTCCCGCAGGCTCAACCGCAACCGGTGCTGTGCGCCGTTCACCTCGATCACCCGTGCCCGCACCTGTTGCCCCTCCCGAACCACAACGTGGGGGTCCAGGAATTCCTCTTCCCTCATCTCGGAGACGTGGATCAGTCCCTCGACCCCCTCTTCTACCTGGACGAAGGCTCCGAAGTCCACCACGTTGGTGATCGTCCCCTCCACGATCTGCCCGACGTGGTACCGATCGTCGACGGTCTGCCACGGATCGGGGCGGGTGCGCTTGATGCTCAGGCCGATCCGCCCCCGCTCCTGGTCGACGTTGAGGACGAAGACCTCCACCTCCTGACCGGGTTGCAGCAGGTCGGCCGGATGATCGACCCGCCCCCAGGAGATCTCCGAGACGTGGACCAGCCCCTCGACGCCGCCCAGGTCCACAAACGCGCCGAAAGAGCAGAGGTTGGTCACCCGGCCTTTTCGGACGCTTCCGGGACGCAGTTGGTTGATCAGGGACTGCCTCTTGGCCTCGTCGGCGCGGGTGGCCCGTTCCGAAAGGACGAGGCGGCTTCGCTCGGGGTCGACCTCGATGACGCGAAGCCGGAGGGTCTTTCCCAGCCGGGCCTTCAGTTCCCGCTCCCGCTCCCGCTCGTCGGTGTAGGTAGAGAGGCCTTCCAGATGGGAGGCGGGGACGAATCCCTGGTGCCCGTTCCATTCGACCAGGAGCCCACCCCGGTTGTAACCGACGACGGGCAGTTCGAGTACGGCTTCCGTCTCCATCGCCTGGATGGCTTCCTCCCATCTCCCATCCGAACCAAAGATAGAAGAATCCGTCGGTCCATTCCCTTCCTCCAGCCCCAGCGACCGCCAGACCTCCTCCGGCGGGGTTGGCGGTGCGGCCTTTCCTCCGTGCTCGCCCCCTTCGACGAGCGCTCTCCAGTACCCTTCCTCAAGCGGTGCTTCCGGCGGTGAGAACTCCACCATCTTCCTCCTCCAGACGTTCCTTCTGCTCCTTACGCTCCATCTCCGCCAACACGCGGGCGACCTCCTCGATGGCCACCCGTTGCTTCCGGTACAGATCGGACTCGCTCATCGCCAACCGCATCGCCACGTCGCGCACTTTGTAGCCGCGGATGAATTTCAGTTCCAGGATGTTGTACAGCAGCCATTCGGCCGCGGTCATGCTCCGGTCACCCTCGGGGCGCAGCCCCTCGATCGCCCGTTGCAGGACGGCGCGGAGGGCGTTCACCCGGCCCCCGTGCTCCTCCGCCGCTCGTTCCACCACCTGGAGGCTTAAAAGAGGGCTGTGGGTCAGTTTCGGACCGCCCCAGTAGTGGGAGAGAGCGTCCCGCACCCAGCGGGGGAACTCGGGATCGTCCACCAGGCTGGGCAGGTCGCTCAGGGCACGATCCCCTCCGTAGCGCACCATCCCCCGCCGCCGCTGGATGTCCTCGATCTGGGGGAGGAGCCGCGCCAGGGCTGCGAAGAGGGTTTGCTGGATCCGCCGGTCCTCCAGTGCGGCCTCGGCCTGCGCCACCAGGCTGTCCAGCGCGGCCTCTTCCTCCGGCGATAGGTTGGGGATCTCCTCGCGGGCTGTGATCCCTAACACGCCGATCACCGCGTCGCCGCTTCGCGCCCGCAAGGGGAGCAGCCAGTACCCGTCCCAGATGAAGAATCGACCGTGTTTCTCCAAGTACCAGGGCAGGCTCCCCCGCTGCATCGCCTCCAGCGTCTCCTCCCTCAGAAAGACCGGAGCCCGTTCCAGGGACCCGCAGACCGCGGCCAGGTGCGCCCGGTCGTTCTCCACCACAGCTATGAAGGCGGTGGAGGTGCGCAGGAGGTCGCATAGCGCGGTGAGGACGTTCTCTAGGAACTGCCGGAGGTCGGTGGAGGTCAGCAGTCGATTCCCTAGTTCCTGGATCCAGGCGATCTCCGCTTTGTCCTGTCGATACAGCATCCGGTCGATCACCGGCTTGGCCAGTTCCACGGCCAGTTGGACCAGCAGGATGGCGGCGACCACGCCGAAGAGGGTCAGACGGAAGGCAGGGAGGCCCAGGAAGCCGTCGGCGCGGGAGGCGAGGACGATGACCACCACGACGACGGTCGCTTGGACCGGACCGCGGAGGAGGAAGCGGACGAACCGGTGCTTGACCACGCGGTCGGGGGTCAGCGCGCCGAAGAAGGCGACGGTGTAGGACATCACCACCAGCATCGCCCCTACGGCCAGGTTGCCTACGACCAGCAGGATCCAGAGCAGCGCGCCGGGCAGCCGCTGGGGCCATCCGGCGATCAGGAGGTAGGGGAAGGCCCCTGCCGCGGGGGCGAGGAAGGAGAGGCCCAGGTAGGTCATCCGTCGGCGAGAGGTGGAGGTCAGGCAGCGGCTCCAGGCGCGGACCACGTTGACCACTCCCCAGCCGAGGGCGAGGAGGAAGTAGGCGAAGAAGACCCAGAAGAGGGGACCGGCTCTCAGGTGGGTCACGCCGGCCTCTTGGTAGCCGTCATGCACCAGGAGGTCGGTCAGCAGGGCGACCAGCAATGTCAGCCCGCTCAGGCCGTATGCGCCGCGCACGGCCCAGGTGCGGACCCGGCTGCGATCGTTGGTGGTTCCCAACAGGGCGTCGGTAAAGTGGAGATACGCGGCCGGGGTGAAGGCGATCCCCAGCCACTGGAAGCGGAGCCAGCGCACGGCAATGTCGAGGGGTGCGCCAGCCACGGCCAGGTCCACGAAGTAGGCCACCAGGACGCAGGCCAGGATGGCGCAGAAGGCTCGGGCAACGTTGCTGCGGAGGTTGTAGAGGAGGATGTAGACGAGAAGGGCAAAGGACAGGATGACGATGCCGGATGTGAAGATGGCGTTGAGCAGCGACAAAGTTTCTATCCAATCAACCGACGACAACCCATTCATCCTTTGTGAAAGCCATCAACCGCCACAGACAGCCTCTCGATTATCCCAGGGGCGTCAACGGAGCGACCGGGCGAAGAGGACCGCGATGTCCTGCGTCCGCCAGTGTTGCTCGTGATACCCGCAGAAGACCAGCCCGTGGGAGCGGAGAAAGCAGATGCCGGGATCGTTCTTCGTCGTCACCTCGGCGACCAGACGCTCCAGGCCGTTGCGCTGGGCCCAGTCCACCGCTTTGACCAAGAGATCACTTCCTATTCCCCGCCGCCGCCACGCCCGATCTACCACCAGGTCCTGTACCCAGGCCAGCCCATGGCCCCGGAGGGCGCGGACGGTGATGTAGCCGCATATCTGTCGCCCAGTGTCGGCGACGAGGAACAGGTCGCACCCCTCCCATCCGGCGATCAGGGGCTTGCCCTGCCGGGGATACGGGAGGCGAGCAGAGCGGGGTAGGCGGATCGGCTCGAAGGTGACATGGATCCGCCCCTCCTGCTCCCGGACCTCCACCCGCCAGGCCCGGTCGGTGACCGTCGAGTGGTCCAGGGCAGCGCATGTTTCCCAGTCGTCAGGACGGGCTTTACGGATCGATACCACGGCGGCTTCCCTCGCTGGTTTTGGCATTCTACCACCACGATCGGGATGGGGCAAGTCGGTGTCCACGAATGGGCACGAATGCACGAATTGCGCTTCTATGAACCTGTGGTACACTCGCCTGGAGCAATGATGGAAAAGGCTGCGCTTCGACGGCGGTATCTTCAAATTCGGGAAAGCCTCGCCCCTGAGCAGGTCGCCGCTGCGTCTGCCGCGATCTGCGAGCGGCTGGCTGGATGGGACCGTCTGCGCGAGGCGCGCACGGTGATGACCTACCTGGCCTTTCGGAACGAGCCGGATCTGAGTGGCCTCTTCACGCTGCTTCCCTCCATCCTGTGGGTCCTTCCCCGCATCGATGGCCGTCGGCTGGTGCTGCACCCCTACGATCCAGACCGACTGGTCCGCCACCCCTTCGGGATGCTGGAGCCGGACCCTGCCCTGCCGGCGGTGGATCCCGCCACGCTCGACGTGGTACTCGTGCCGGGCGTGGCCTTCGATCCGCAGGGAGGACGGCTGGGGTTCGGCGGGGGGTATTACGACCGGTTCCTGCCGAGCACCCCCGCCCTCCGCGTGGGGGTGACCTTCGACGCCTGTCTGACCGATGCTCTTCCCTGCACCGAGCGGGACCAGCGGATGGACTGGGTCGTCACACCGACCCGGTTGATCTGTTGTGCCCCCTCTGTCTGTGAATAGGTCCCTCCGGAGACGGGGCCACAGGGGCGAGTCGACCAGGTGCCAGGATGCACGGCCATCGGGGTGTCGAATGTCACTTGTCTATTCGGCCTCTTGGGATATGATTAGAAGGACATCCGGAGCAGGATGGGTTGTTGTTTGGGGTGAACTAGTGAGATGACTTCGTGGTTGTCAGGGGAACAGGTATGCTAGAATCGTTCTTCCGTCCATCTTCCGTCGCCGTCATCGGCGCGTCTCGCGACCCGGAGAAACTGGGGTACGCGGTGCTTGCCAACCTGAAAGAGGGCGGTTTCAAAGGGGCCCTCTACCCGATCAACCCTAAGGCGGATGAGATCCTCGGTCTGAAAGCCTACCCCAGCATTCTAGACGTCCCGGAGCCGGTCGATCTGGCGGTCATCGTCATCCCGTACCCCTTCGTCCCCGCCGTCCTGGAACAATGCGGGCAGAAGGGGGTCCCGGCGGTGGTGGTCATCAGCGCAGGGTTCCGGGAGGCCGGTCGGGAGGGGTTGGAGCGGGAGCAGGAACTGATCGAAATCGCCCGCCGCTACAACATCCGGCTGGTCGGCCCCAACTGCCTGGGGGTGATCGACACCGCTACTCCCCTCAACGCTACCTTTGCTGCGGGGATGCCCCCCGCCGGGCCGATGGCCTTCATGTCCCAGTCCGGCGCGTTGGGGACGGCGGTGCTGGACATGGCCCTGGCGGGGCGGATCGGCTTCTCCCGCTTCGTCAGCCTGGGGAACAAGGCGGATGTGGACGAGATCGACCTGCTGGAGGCGTGGGAGGACGATCCGGACTCCCGGGTGATCCTCATCTACGTCGAGGGGTTGAAGGACGGGCAGCGCTTTATGGAGGTCGCCCGCCGGGTGACGCGGAAGAAGCCGGTGGTGGCGGTCAAGTCCGGCGTGACCCGGGCCGGCTCCCGCGCGGTCTCTTCCCACACAGGGAGTCTGGCCGGGTCGGAGGCGGCCTACCGGGCGGCCTTCCGCCAGGCGGGGGTCATCCGGGCCGGGTCGATGGAGCGGCTCTTCGATTACGCCCGCGCCTTTGCCTACCAACCGCTCCCGGCCGGGGATCAGGTCGCTATCGTGACCAACGCCGGTGGCCCGGGGATCCTGGCGACCGACGCGCTGGAGCACGCTGGGCTGCGGCTGGCCCGGCTGAAGCCGGAGACCATTGAAGCGCTGATGGCCGACCTGCCCAGCGCGGCCTCCGCCGCCAACCCGGTGGACGTGCTGGGAGACGCCCTCGCCGACCGGTACGAGCACGCCCTTCGGCTGGTGTTGGCCGACCCAGGGGTGGACGCGGTCATCGTCATCGTCACGCCGCAGGCGATGACCCAGATCGAAGAGACGGCCCACATCGTCGGCCGTACGGCCCAGGAGACCGACAAGCCGATCCTGGGGTGCTTTATGGGCGAGGCCCGCATCAAGGCCGGGGTGGATGTCCTCCGACAGTACGGGGTTCCCAACTACCCCTTCCCGGAGCGGGCGGCCGAGGCCCTGGCAGCGATGGTCGCCTACCGGAGGGAGCAGGAGCGACCGATCCACCCGCCGGAGCGGTTCGAGGTGGACCGGGATGCGGTGCGGAAGGTGCTGGAGAAGGCCCGCTCCGAGGGGCGCGTGAGCATCGGCGATGCCGAGGCGCGGGCGATCCTGGAGGCCTATGGCTTCCCGGTCCCGCCCTCCCGCCTGGCGGCAACGCCCGAGGAGGCGATCGAGGCGGCGGAGGAGATGGGATACCCGGTGGTCCTCAAGGTCGCCTCGCCGGACATCCTGCACAAGACCGACGTGGGCGGCGTGAAACTGAACCTCCGGTCGGCGGAGGACGTGCGGGACGCGTTCGATCTGATCATGTACCGGGCCACACGGTACGTGCCCGACGCGCGTATCTGGGGGTGTCTGGTCCAGAAGATGGTCCCCGGCGGGCGGGAGGTGCTGATCGGGATGAGCCGCGATCCCCAGTTTGGTCCGCTGGTGGCCTTCGGGCTGGGCGGGATCTACGTGGAAGCGCTGAAGGACGTGGTCTTCCGCGTGGCTCCCTTCAGCCGTCAAGAGGCGGAGGAGATGATCCGCGAGATCCGGGCCTACCCGCTCCTGGAGGGGGTGCGCGGCGAGCCGCCGGCCGACCACGAGGCGATGGTGGATGCCCTGTGTCGGATCTCCCAGTTGGTCACCGACTTCCCCGAGATCGTCGAGTTGGACATCAACCCGCTGATGGTCTTTGACGAGGGGCGCGGGGCGGTGGCGCTGGATATGCGGTTGGTGTTGGGCTAGTTGCTAGTTGCTGGCTGCTGGTTGCTAGCACTTGTTGCACGCGGAGGAAGTAATGAAAGCCTTGTACGTTACCTCTCTACACACCTTCAGCGGTAAGACAGCCGTCTGCCTGGCGGTTGGGCGGCGGCTGCAGCAGGACGGCTACCAGGTCGGCTATTTCAAGCCCCTGTCGACCCAACCCTGGGAGCCGATGCCGGGGCGGGCGCTGGACGAGGATGCCGAGTTCGTGCGTCGGGTGCTGGGGCTGCGGGAGCCACCCCACACGCTGGTGGGGGTCGTCCTCACCCCCGCGCTGTTGCGCGACACCCTCTGCGGCTGCTCCGCCCGCGATCTGATCGCCGAGGTCCGGGCTGCCTATGAGGAGGCGTCGACGGGGAAGGACGTGATGATCCTGGAAGGCGGGGCCTCGCTCCGGGAGGGGGTCGGCATCGGCCTGGGCCCCATCGACGTGTCCGAAGCGCTGGACGTGCCGGTGCTGGCCGTGATCCGCTTCCGCAACGAGATGAGCCTGGTGGACGACTGTGAGGTGGCGAACCTGCGGCTGGGGAAGCGGCTGCTGGGGCTCCTCATCAACGCGGTGCCGGAGGAGAGCCAGGAGTTCGTGACCGAGGTCGCTCGCCCCTGCCTGGAGGAGCGGGGGATCGCGGTGCTGGGCGTCCTCCCCCGGCAGGAGGAACTCCAGGCCATCAGCGTGGGGGAACTGGCGCAGGTGTTGCGGGCCCAGTTCCTGGCGCTGCCGGAGAAGACCGACGTGTTGATCGAGAACCTGGTCGTGGGGGCGATGAGTGTGGACCAGGCGCTGCCCCGGATGCGGCGGATCCCTGCCCCCAAGGCGGTGATCACCGGCGGCGACCGGACGGACATCCAGTTGGCGGCGCTGGAGACGGCCACCGCCTGTCTGATCCTCACCGGCCATCTGCGCCCCCAGCCGGAGGTCCTTCGCCGTGCCGAGGAGGCCGGGGTGCCGGTCCTCCTGGTGCGGGAGAACACGCTGGAGACCGTGGAGGCCATCGAGCGGGTCTTCGGCAAAACCCGACTAGGGCAGCCGGAGAAGTTGGAGAAGTTCGAATCGCTGATGGCCGAGCATTTCGACTTCGACCGGCTGTATAAAGGGATGGGGTTAGAATAAAAGGACCACAGAGACACAGAGGACAAGAAAGGGAACCTCTGTGCTCTCCGTGTCTCTGTGGTGAAACCTAGGAGGGTGTGATGGTGATGGATACGACGATCGAGACGGTTGTGGCGCGGGAGATCCTCGATTCGCGGGGGAATCCCACGATAGAGGTGGAGGTGGTGTTGCTGGACGGGGCCTGGGGGCGGGCGGCGGTTCCCTCCGGGGCCTCCACCGGCGTGCACGAGGCTTTGGAACTGCGGGACGGCGACCCCGACCGGTACGGCGGCAAGGGGGTCCTGAAGGCAGTGCAGAACGTCAACGACCTCATCGCCGACGAACTGTTCGGTTGGGACGCCACCGACCAGAAGGGGATCGACGCCCGGCTGTTGGAACTGGATGGCACACCGAACAAGGAGCGGTTGGGGGCCAACGCCATCCTCGGGGTCTCGCTGGCGGTGGCGAAGGCGGCGGCCAACGCGTTGCAACTTCCCCTTTATCGGTACATCGGCGGGGTCCACGCCCACGTGCTGCCGGTCCCGCTGATGAACATCCTCAACGGCGGGAAGCACGCCGTGGACGGGCCGGACCTGCAGGAGTTTATGATCGTCCCGGCGGGCGCGCCGACCTTTGCCGAGGGGCTGCGGTGGGGGAGCGAGGTGTACCACGCCCTGAAGGCGGTCCTCAAGGCGAAGGGGTACGCCACCGGTGTGGGCGACGAGGGGGGCTTCGCCCCCAGCCTCAAGGCCAACGAGGAGGCAGTGGAGGTCATCCTAGAGGCCATCGAGAAGGCCGGGTATGCCCCTGGTAAGGACATTTTCCTTGCCCTCGACCCCGCCGCCAGCGAGTTTTATCAGGACGGGAAATACGTCCTCAAGAAGGAGGGACGCACGCTCACCGGCGCGGAGATGGTGGAGTTCTACGCCGCCTGGGTCGAAAAGTACCCCATCGTCAGCATCGAGGACGGGCTGGCCGAGGACGATTGGGAGAGTTGGTCCCTGATGATGGAGCGGCTGGGCGATCGGATTCAGATCGTGGGGGACGACCTCTTGGTGACCAACGTGGAGCGGGTCGAGCGGGCGATCCGGGAGCGGGCCTGCAACGCGCTCCTGTGCAAGGTCAACCAGATCGGCACCCTCACCGAGGCCATCGCCGCCGTCCAACTGGCCCAGCGGGCCGGGTGGGGGGTCATCGTCTCCCACCGCTCTGGCGAGACGGAGGACGCCACCATCGCCGACCTGGCGGTGGCGCTGAACACCGGTCAGATCAAGACTGGCGCGCCCTGCCGCTCCGACCGGGTGGCGAAGTACAACCAACTGTTGCGCATCGAGGAGGAACTGGGCGACGAAGGGCGATACGCCGGGATGGACGCCTTCGCCCACATCCCTGCCTTGAGATGAGGAAAACCACAGAGGCACAGAGAGCACAGAGATTTTTCTCAGGGTTTGGAGAGTCTCTGTGCCCTCCGTGTCTCTGTGGTGGGATAAAGTGAGCGATATGCCTCGGACCAAGATCATCTGCACCCTCGGCCCAGCCTCGGAGGACCCCGAGGTGGTGCGGGCGTTGGTCCGTGCCGGGATGAGCATCGCGCGGATCAACTTCTCCCACGGCGACCACGCCACCCACGCCCGCACCATCCAGACCGTCCGCCGGGTCGCCGAGGAGGAGGGCTGCTTGGTCGCGGTGATGGCGGACCTGCAGGGGCCGAAATTGCGGGTAGGGGATCTGCCCCAGGAGGGGATTGTGTTGCAGGAAGGGGAGGTCGTTGTCTTGACCTCCTCTTCTTTTTCCCCGGGCCGCATCCCGGTCCCTCACCCCGAGGCGTTGCAGGGGCTGCAACCCGACCAGCGGATTCTCCTCGACGACGGCCGGCTGGAGTTGCGGGTCGAGGGCCGGGATGAGGAGGGGGTGCGCTGTCGGGTGGTCGTCGGCGGCCGGCTGACCTCCCACAAGGGGGTCAACCTGCCAGGCGGCACGTCCCACATCCCCGCCATCACCCCGAAGGATCGGGAGGACCTCCGGTTCGCCCTGGAGCAGGGGGTGGATTTCGTTGCCCTCTCCTTCGTCCGCTCGGCGGAGGACGTGCGGGAACTCCGTCGGCTGTTGGACGCGGCGGGGAGCGACCTGCCCATCGTCGCCAAGATCGAGAAGGCGGAGGCGGTGGACACGTTTAGCGACATTCTGGAGGCCGCCGACGGGATTATGGTGGCTCGGGGCGATCTGGGGGTTGAGACGTCGCCGGAGGAGGTTCCCTTCTACCAGAAGCGAATCATCCGGGCCTGCAACCGGGTGGGGAAACCGGTCATCACCGCCACGCAGATGTTGCAGTCGATGATGGAGCGGCCGGTGCCGACCCGGGCCGAGGCCTCCGACGTGGTCAACGCGGTGCTGGACGGGACCGACGCGGTGATGCTCTCCGGTGAGACGGCGGTGGGGAGGTATCCGGTGGAGGCGGCGGAGACGATGGCCTCCCTCTGCGAGCACGCCGAGTCCCACCTGCCGCTGGGCCGGTTCCTATACGGCGCGGAGCGCCCCCCATCCCCCACGGTGACCGAGGCGATCAGCCACGCGACGGTGGAGATCGCCGCCGAGGTAGGGGCACGGGCGATCCTCACTGCCACGATGTCCGGCACCACCGCCCGGATGGTCGCCCGGCACCGTCCGGGGGTGCCGATCGTCGCCGCCACCCCCAACCCCCGCACCCTGATGCGGCTGACGATGGTCTGGGGGGTCACCCCGGTGCGGGTCCCCCGCTTCGCCACCACCGACGAGATGGTCGTCCTGATGGTCCGCGCCGCCTACGAGCGGGGCTTCGTGCGCAAGGGCGACCGGGTGGTGCTCACGGCGGGGATTCCCTTCGGGGGGGAAGGGCGGACCAATATGCTGAAGGTGCACGTGGTGGGGGAGACCGGCGAGGTGTGAAAGAAGGAAACCACAGAGACACAGAGGGCACGGAGGTCTCTCTATCTTTGAGAAACTCTGTGCCCTCTGTGCCTCTGTGGTGAAAAAAACCTCGTCTAAGCCGTCGCTTCTTGCTGCGGCGGCGTGACGGGCTCCACTACCTGGGGGGTCACGGCGGTGCCGCAGTACGGGCAGACCGACCAGGAGAGGTCGAGGGCGCGGCCGCAGGAGGGGCAGGGCTGCTTGAGACGGGTGTGGCAGGTGGGGCAGAGGATGTAATCCGACCTCACCCGCTGGCCGCAGCCGGGGCAGTACTCCGGTTCCTCAATCGCCTGGAGCAGGGCTTCCTGCTCCAGCGAGCGTTCATAGGCCTCGGCGAGGGTTTCCCTGGGACGGAGCATCAGATAGACTACCAGGCCCACCAGGGGTAGGAGGGCTACCATCAGGGTAGCGACAATCCAGGCCAGCACGTCCCGCGACCGGGCACGCATATCCCGAAAGGTCCAGATGATCGCCCCACCGTGCAGGGCGGTAAACACGACGCCGGTGATCAACGCGAGCCAGACGACTAACTGGCGAGCGATCTCCAGGATGTTCTCCATATCCGTCCTCGCTCCTTTGTCCAAGTTTGGGCGGATCGATGATCCGAGCCCTGTCTTATCGCAGAGGCACGGAGGGTGCAGAGGTGAGTAAAGGTAAAGAAAAAGGGTTTACCTCTGCGTCCTCTGTGTCTCTGCGGTTGTGATTATACCATTGGGGTTGACAGAAGGCAAAAGAGGAGTATAATGAGGCCACAATCGAGAGTGTGAAAGCGTTGACCGGGACGAGTACCGGCCTGAGAAGGTCCCAGAGAGAGGGGGTCGTGGCTGGAAGCCCCCTTGACCGGACGGTCGGGAAAACCCCCCGGGAGTGGGCCCTTGAAATCGCTTCGGCGAGAGTATGGGGCTCCGGGAAGGCCCGTTACAGCCTCAGAGTGCGGCGGTGAGTCGCTTCACCGCCGAACTTGGGTGGAACCGCGTGGGAGACCCCCGCGCCCCAAGGGGCGCGGGGGTTTTCTTTAAGAGACTCTGTGTTGCAAGGAGGGGAAATGTCGAAGAAGAAGGAACAGGAGAACGGTCGGCTGGAGCGCATCCGTCACTCGGCGGCCCACGTGATGGCCCA
The DNA here is from genome assembly GCA_011192125.1 of Thermoflexia bacterium. Classification (GTDB taxonomy): domain Bacteria; phylum Chloroflexota; class Anaerolineae; order B4-G1; family DUEL01; genus DUEL01. Next base: position 40,077 of record DUEL01000005.1, on the reverse strand, counting down.
GGCGGTGCTGGAGAAGTTCCCTGGTGCCAAACTGGCCATCGGTCCGGCCATTGAGAACGGCTTCTACTACGATTTCGACCTCCCCCGGCCGTTGACTCCGGAGGACCTGGAGGAGATCGAGGCCCGGATGCGGGAGATCATCGCCGAGGGGTACGATTTCGTCTACGAGGAGATCGACGAGGAGGAGGCCCGTCGCCTCTTCGCCGACCAGCCCTACAAACTGGAGTTGATCGACGAGATCCTCTCCGGCGGGATGGACGAGCACGGGCGGCCGGTGGAGGGGAAGCCGGTCCTCTCTATCTATCGGCACGGTCCGTTCGTTGACCTATGTCGCGGCCCCCACGTTGCCAACACCAAAGAGATCAACCCCAAGGCGATCAAGTTGCTCAGCGTCGCCGGGGCGTACTGGCGGGGGGACGAGCGGCGGCCGATGCTGCAGCGGATCTACGGCACCGCTTGGGAGACGCCTAAGCAACTGAGGCAGTACTTGGCCTGGCGGGAGGAGGTGGAGAAGCGGGACCACCGGCGGTTGATCAAGGAGTTGGACCTGATCAGTTTCCACGAGGAGGGCGGTCCCGGGCTGGCCTACTGGCATCCCAAGGGTGGCCGCATCCGCCAGGTGATCGAGGACTTCTGGCGGGAGCAGCACCGGAAGGGCGGCTACGAGATCGTCTTCACCCCCCACATCGGCCGGGCACAACTCTGGGAGCGGTCCGGTCACCTGGACTTCTACCGGGAGAGTATGTACGCGCCGATGGACGTCGAAGGGGTGGAGTACTTCATCAAGCCGATGAACTGCCCGTTCCACATCCTGATGTACAAGAGCCGTCGTCGTTCTTATCGGGAACTGCCGATGCGCTGGGCGGAACTGGGGACGGTGTACCGGTACGAGCGGAGCGGGGTCCTGCACGGCCTGCTCCGGGTCCGGGGCTTCACCCAGGACGACGCCCATATCTTCTGCACGCCGGAGCAGATCGAGGACGAGGTCCTGGAGGTGCTGCGGTTCTCGCTGGATCTGCTCCGCGCCTTCGGCTTCGAGGAGTTCGAGGTCTATCTGGCGACGATGCCGGAGAAGCACGTGGGGGAGCCGGAGCGGTGGGAGCAGGCGCAGGAGAGCCTGCGCAAGGCGATCGAGGCGGAGGGACTGCCTTACGAGGTGGACGAGGGAGGCGGGGCGTTCTACGGTCCCAAGATCGACATCAAGATCAAGGACGCCCTCGGCCGGCTCTGGCAGTGCACGACGATCCAGTTCGACTTCAACCTGCCGGAGCGGTTCGATATGACCTACGTGGGGGAGGACGGGAAGGAGCACCGGCCCTACATGGTCCACCGGGCGCTGCTGGGCAGTCTGGAGCGGTTCTTCGGCATCCTGGTGGAGCACTACGGCGGGGCCTTCCCCGTCTGGCTGGCCCCCGTCCAGGCGGTCCTCATCCCCATCGCCGACCGGCACGTGGACTACGCCTACGATGTGGCGAGGCGGCTCAGGGAGGTCGGCCTCCGTGTGGAGGTGAACGACTCCAGCGACCGGATGCAGGCCAAGATCCGGGACGCGCAGATGGAGAAGGTGCCGTATATGCTGGTCATCGGCGACCGGGAGATGGAGGCCGGACAGGTCAACCTGCGCCGCCGGGATGGTGAGGTGCCAGGGGCGATGTCGGTGGAGGCGTTCATCGACCTGGCGCTGGAGGCGGTTCGGGAGCATCGGTCTTTGTAGGTGAGGGGGCGGTCACCTTACCAGCCCCGCCGTAAGCAGGCGGGGCCGGCGGGAAATCGGCCTAGCACCGGTCTGAAGAACCGGTGCTAGACCCGCCGAGAAGGAGCCTCACACCCGATGTCCGAACCCCTGTCCGAAAGGTCAGCCTCCTTAACTTGTCCGGTGACCTGGACCGTGATATAATGCATCGGCATTCGTCTGGGGGTAAAGTGGAGGAATGGCTACTTATCTCAATATCGCACAGATCATCGTCGGTGTTGCGCTGATCGTCGTCATCGTCGTGCAGACGCAGAGCAGCGGTCTTGGCGGCGTGTTTGGTGGTACGCAGACCTCGTTCCGCCGCAAGCGGCGAGGCGTAGAGAAGACGTTGTTCATCATCTCCATCGTCCTCTCCGTGGTCTTCTTTATCATCGCCCTCGTCAACGCGCTGGTTGCCGAGTCTCTGGGGTAAATCCCAGAGAAAATCGGGGCTCCGGGTTGACCGGGGCCCTCTTCGTTTGCCTGAAGGCAGAGCCAGATGCGAAGGACCGTCCGCTGGCAGGTACTGCTCATCGGCGTGGGGATGGCCCTGGTGGCCATCCTCTTGACCTATCTGGCGTTGACCTATACCACGACGCAGGTTCCGACCGCCGGTGGGACCTATGTGGAGGGCGTCGCCGGCGTTCCCCACTACATCAACCCGCTTCTCAGCGCGTATAACGAAGCGGATCGGGACCTGTGTGCTCTGGTCTTCAATGGCCTGACTCGGTTCAACGGGCAGGGCGATGTGGTGCCAGACCTGGCGGAGTCCTGGGAGGTCTCTCTGGATGGGCTGACCTATGTTTTCCACCTTCGTGACAACGTCTACTGGCACGACGGGGTGCCGTTCACAGCCGACGACGTCGTGTTTACGGTCCGGCTTCTCCAGGCCCCCGACTATCCGGGGCCGCCCGACGTCGGTGCGCTGTGGCGGACGGTCAAGATCGCGAAGGTGGACGACTACACGGTGCGGATGATCCTTCCCGAACCCTTCGCCCCTTTTCTCGACTACACGACCATCGGCCTCCTCCCGGCCCATCTGCTCGAAGGAGTTTCCAGCGCGGATCTCCCCGCGCTGGAGTTCAACTTGAAGCCGGTAGGGACGGGACCCTTCCAGGTGGTAGAGGTGGAGACGGCGGATGGGGAGATCCGGTCCGTTCTTCTGGAGCGTAACCGCCGGTATTTCCGACCCGGTCCCCTGGTGGATTACTTCCGGTTCCGCTTCTACCCTTCGTACTCCACCGCCTTTCGGGCGTACCGGAACGGCGATGTGGAGGGGGTGGGGCGGGTAGAGTTGCAGGACCTCCCGGAGGCCCGGCAGGACGATGATCTAAACCTCTACTCGGCTCAGTTGGCCCAATACTCACTGATCTACCTCAACCTGCTGAAAGCCGACGATCTTCCATTCTTCCAAGAGGTGGAGGTGCGGCAGGCTCTCCTGTACGGGCTGGATCGTCAGGCGATCGTTCAGGATCTGCTGGACGGGCAGGCGATCGTGGCCCACAGCCCCATCGTCGCGGGGACGTGGGCTTACGACCCACAGATCCGTCGGTACGACTATGACCCAGAGCAGGCACAGGCGCTCCTGGACGAGGCCGGATGGACGTTGCCACCTCAGGGTGGCGTCCGAACCAAGGATGGTCGGCCCCTTTCGTTCGAACTCTTGGCCTCCACCGATCCCCTGCGCGAGGCGATCGCCGAGGAGGTCGCCCGCCAATGGGGGGAACTGGGTATCGGGGTCACCGTTGTGACCACCGGTCCTGTGGACGTACGGGATGCGCTGGAGCAGCGGTCGTATCAGGCGGCGTTGGTGGATCTGGCGTTGCCGGGCGACCCCGATCCGTACCCGTTGTGGCATCAGACGGAGATCACCCAGGGGCAGAACTACGCCGGGCTCGATCACCGGCGGATCAGCGAGATCATCGAGACGGCCCGCATCGTGACGGATCGGCAGCAGCGGATCGACCTCTATCGGGAGTTTCAGCAGGTGTTTGCCGACGAGGTGCCTGCCATTCTGCTCTTCCATCCGGTCTATACTTACGGCGTGAGCAACAAGGTCAAGGGAGTACAGATTGGGCCGTTGATGTACCCCTCGGACCGGTTCGCGACGGTCAACCGGTGGTACGTAGCGACGAAACGGGTGATCATCAGCCAGGCGGGCGGGCCCTGAACCGGTCGACTTCCCCTTCCTCCTCAATCCCGGTATAATTCCTCCGCAATGGATGAGCGATTGATCTCACCGACCTCCCGACCGGGGGAGGTGCAACTGGACCAGGCCTTGCGCCCCCAGCGGCTGGCCGACCTGATCGGGCAGGATCGGGTGCGGGAGAACCTCTCCATCCTGATCGAGGCGGCCCGGCAGCGGGGGGAACCGCTGGACCACGTCCTCTTCTACGGCCCGCCGGGCCTGGGGAAGACCACCCTGGCCCACATCATCGCCCGCGAAATGGGGGTCCCGATCCGCGTTACCTCCGGTCCCGCCATCGAACGGGCCGGGGACCTCGCGGCCATCCTCAGCAACCTGCGAGAGAAGGAGGTCCTTTTCATCGACGAGATTCACCGGCTGAACCGAGCGGTGGAGGAGATCCTCTATCCGGCGATGGAGGACTTCATGCTCGACCTGGTGGTGGGCAAGGGACCCAGCGCTCGGTCCATCCGGCTGAAACTGCCCCGTTTTACCGTCGTGGGGGCCACGACCCGCCTGGCCCTGCTGACGGCCCCCCTCCGTGCCCGGTTCGGGGCGATCTTCCGGGTGGATTTCTACGACCAGGCTTCGATGGAGGCCATCGTCCGACGGGCGGCGCGGGTGCTGGGGGTGGCGCTGGACGAGGGGGGCGCGGCGGAGATCGCCCGGCGGGGGCGGGGCACGCCCCGCGTCGCGCTGCGCCTCCTGAAGCGGGTGCGGGACTATGCCCAGGTCCGCTCCGACGGCCGGATCACGCGGGAGGTGGCCCAGGAGGCGCTCTCGCTGATGGAGGTGGACGAGATGGGGCTGGACGAACTGGACCGACAGGTCCTGCGCACCATCATCGAGAAGTTCGGCGGGGGACCGGTGGGGCTGGATACCATCGCGGCAGCGGTGAGCGAGGAGGCGGACACGGTGATGGACGTGGTGGAGCCGTATCTCCTCCAGATCGGCTTCCTGGAACGGACCCCTCGTGGCCGCGTTGCCACGGTGCGGGCCTACGAGCATCTGGGGATACCCTACGATCGGGCGGAGCAACCCACCCTGTTTTAGATGGGAGATCTGGCTACCTGACAGTTTACCAACCTCCCGCAGGTTAATGCACGGCTTGACAGCGCAAGTGACCAGCCAGGGTACCCTTTACGGCGCGCTCGGGTGCGCCGTAGGGAACCTGCGGGAGGTTTCCTTCCGAAGTGTCAGGACTGGATGGGGGATTTTTCAGGAGAGAGGGATATGGAAGGTTTTGAGTGGGCTGGCAAGATGCTGATCCTCGGCGGTCTGACGATGATCGTCGTCGGAGGGCTTATCTGGTTGCTGGCCCGCTTTCCGGGCCTGAGCGAGTTCCCCGGCACCATCCGCATCGAGCGGCCGGGATTTACCTGCGTCGTTCCTGTGTTAGGCTCGATCCTCCTGAGCATCTTGCTGACGATCGTGCTGAACGTCATCGCCCGGTTGTTGAACAAGTGAGTCTGGGGTGAGGACCGCCGATTTTGATTACGACCTTCCGCCGGAGTTGATCGCCCAGACCCCCGTCGAGCCGCGAGACGCCGCGCGGCTGATGGTGGTGGATCGGTCGACGGGGGCGCTGGCCCACCGGCGGTTTCGGGACCTGCCGGAGTACCTGCGGCCCGGCGACCTCCTGGTCTTCAACGAGAGCCGGGTCATTCCGGCCCGGATGTTCGCCCGCAAGCCGACCGGCGGGCAGGTGGAGGTGTTGCTCCTCCGGCCCCGGTCCGAGACGGTTTGGGAGGTCCTGGTGCGGGGGCGTCGGGTGCGGGCGGGGCTACGGCTGGCGATCCTGGAGGGACCGGAGGGGGAGCCGGTCGGGGCGGAGGCGGAGGTCGTCGAGGAGGGAGAGCGGGGCCTGCGAGTGCTCCGTTTCGACCGTCCGGTCCTTTCCCTGGCGGAGGAGGTGGGGCGGGTACCGTTGCCCCCCTACATCCACGAGCCGCTGCGCGACCCCGAGCGGTATCAGACCGTCTTTGCCCGGACCCCCGGTTCGGCGGCTGCGCCCACTGCCGGGCTCCACTTCACGCCGGAACTCCTCCACCGGCTGCGGGAGATGGGCGTCCGGCTGGCCTTCGTCACCCTGCACGTGGGGTTGGATACGTTCCAGCCGGTGCGGGAAGAGCGGGTGGAGGATCACCGGATGCATACCGAGTACTGCTCCCTCCGGCCGGAGGTGGCCGAGCAGATCAATCGGACGAGGTTGGAGGGGGGACGGATCGTGGCTGTGGGGACCACCTCGGTGCGGGTGCTGGAGACGGCGGCGCTGAAGGCGGCCGAGGGGCTGCCGGATGATGAGTGCTGCGGATGGCGGACAGTGGCGGCCTTCGAGGGGAACACCGACCTTTTCATCTACCCGGGCTTTCGCTTTCGTGTAGTGGACGTGTTGATCACCAATTTCCACCTCCCTCGATCGACCCTTCTGATGCTGGTGGCCGCCTTCTGCGGGAAGGAACTGATGGATAGGGCGTATCAGGAGGCGATCCGACTCCGTTACCGCTTCTACAGTTTCGGGGATGCGATGTTGATCCTGTAAATTTGGAGCTTGGACAGGAGTTCGGGCGTGCCCAATCCGCCTCGCCGTGAACAGGCGGGGCTGGCGGGAAATCGGTCCAGCACTGGCTTGAAGAGCCGTGCTGGACCAGGCGAGAGGAGGCAGTCGCGCTCGGCGTCCGCACTCCTGTCCAAAGGTCAGTGTAAACCGCTTGTGGGGAAGGGCGAACCCGATATAATGGGAAAGCCGCAGATCGACCTCCGTCAGAATTCAGAAGGAGATGTCCGATGGGATATGTAGAGAAACTGTTGATTCCAGGGGAGAGGATCCTCTTTGTGACCCGACGCCACTGGCTGGCGTTGCTACCGACCATCTTGGTCGACCTTGGGGTCGCTATCGTGATCGTCGCCCTCGCTGTGGCTGGGGTGGTCTTCCTTCAAGTGCAGTTATCCCTCCTACTTCTCCTGCTGCTTGTGGTCCCTGTGATCCACTTTGTGATCCAGTTCATCCGATGGCGGAGCGAGCAGTACATCGTCACCAATCGACGGGTGATCGACGTGCGGGGCACGTTCGACAAGTACGTCTCGGACACCTCGCTGGAGAAGGTCAACGACCTCGTGCTCCAGCAGAGTTTCCTGGGGCGGATCCTGGACTACGGCGACCTGCGGATCATCTCCGGTACGGAGACAGGGGTGGATAAGTTCCGGCGGGTGGCCCACCCGATCCGGCTCAAGGCGGCGATTCTGACAGCCAAGGGAGAACTGACTCTCGGTGGGGGAGCGGAGGACTAGAGAGGGGGAGGGAGCGCGTGAAAGAGTTCGTGACGATGGAGACGATCGAAGAGGCGGCGGCGGCGGTCCGGCGGCCCCTGACCGACCTTCCGCAGGTTGGCATCATCCTGGGCTCCGGTCTTGGCGGGGTGGCGGAGGCGGTCGAGGCGGCGGCGGTAATCCCCTACACGGAGATCCCCCATTTCCCCCAGGTCACCGTCGAGGGGCACGCGGGGCGGCTGGTGATCGGTCGCCTTGAAGGACAGACGGTGATGGTGATGCAGGGCCGGGCCCATTACTACGAGGGGTACTCGATGGCCCGGTTGACCCTCCCCATTCGGGTGATGCAGGTCCTGGGGGTGGAGACGCTGATCGTGACCAACGCCGCTGGTGGCCTGAATCCGGGTTTCAGTCCTGCGGACGTGATGATCATTCGGGACCACATCAACCTGATTGGCATGGCAGGGCAGAGTCCGCTGCGGGGGCCGAACCTGGATCGGTTTGGCCCGCGCTTTCCGGATATGACCCGTGCCTACGACCCAGCGCTGCGGGCCCTGGCGCTGCAGGTAGCGCGGGAGGCCGGGATCCCCGTGCACGAAGGGGTCTACGTCTGCCTGGCGGGTCCCAACTTTGAGACCCCGGCCGACGTCCGTTTCCTCCGGATGATCGGAGCGGACGCGGTGGGGATGTCCACTGTGCCGGAGGTGATCGTCGCCCGGCACGGAGGGATGCGGGTGTTGGGCATCTCCGGCATCAGCAACGTCCTGACGGGAGAGGATGAGCCAGCGGCGGAGACGACCCACGAAGAGGTATTGGAGGCTGGTCGGTTGCTAGCCCCGCGCCTCGAGACCATCGTCCGGGGGGTGTTGAGGCGACTATGAAGGTCCTCCTGGCCTGGCTGATCGATTTCTCCTGGATCATCTACGCTGTCTGCGGGCTGGGGGCCCTTATCTACCTCTTTCGGGCCCTTGCCGTCCAGCAGCGGTTGGGAGCCAGTCTGACCACCTTCGAACGGGAGATGATCACCGCCCAGGCTAACCGGCTGTGGGGGACCGCTTTGGGGTTCGTGCTGGTCGGGGTGGCGGTGTTCCTCCTGCAGACGTACTTCATCCCCCGCGCCCTGCCCAACCTGGAGCCCTCTCCCACGCCCGAGGTTTCGTTTGGGTTGACGCCGATCCCCTCTCCCACACCGACGGCCACACCGGTGGCGGGAGAACTGCCGACCCTTCCTCCGACGGTTCCCCCTCCCCCGCCGCCGACCGCTCTCCCCACGGAGCCGCCGACAAGCACGCCAGCGGCTCAGGCCGGAGAGGGCCTGCCTTCGATTCCGGTGGGCGCGCGCTTCGGCGATGTGGCCGAACTGGTGGGGTACGACCTGGCGAACGACCAGGTGACCAGCGGTGAGGGGGTCGCTTTGACCCTGTACTGGCGGGCGCTGGAGGGCGCGGCGACGGCCGAATACGTCGTTTTCACCCACTTGCTAACGCCGGACGGACGGCTCATCGCCCAGCACGACGGTCCTCCTGCCGGTGGGGCCCGGCCGACGACCGGGTGGGTCGCCGGGGAGGTGATCGTCGACCCCCACGTGCTGGTGTTCAACGAGGAGGGAGCGGCGTACACCGGAGAGGCCCGGCTCGCCGTCGGCCTCTACCTCGCCGGAGCGCCACAGGCGCGGGTCCCGCTCGCCACGGGGGGCAACCACGTCGTTCTGCCCACGGTGATCAACGTCATCGTGCTTGGACCGTAATCCACCACAGAGACACAGAGAAAAACTCTGTCCCTCTGTGGTCGACTAGACCAGGCTGGTCCACCCTTCGCTGGCGTACTTCTCCTGCCGGAGTTGCTCGACACGCTGGCGCTCCTCCGGCGTCAGTCCGTCGGGTTCCAGGCGGAGGTTCAGTGCCTGGGCGAATCCTTCTATCATCGCCTCCGCAGCCCTCTCCCAAGAGATACGGTGACTAAGGACCGCCTCCAGCGTCGTGGCGCGTGCGGCCACTCGCTGGGGGTCCGCCGGGGGGACGAGGAGGGGGCAGATGCGGGTGATGTCCCCCCAGAGGGGGAGCGCGCCATGCTGGAGGAGGGTCCCGCGCCCTCGGCGCTGCGCGCTGCCGATCAGTTTCCTTCCGCCGACGGCGACCTCGAAGTCGGCGGTAGTCTCGAAGCAGACCGGGCCGCGGGCCTGAGGGGGGTGGGGACGGCGGCGGGCGACGGCTCCCGCCACGCCGAGGATTTCCAGAGCGCGGACCAGCCCGGCGCTGAGGCGCTCACAACTTTCCAGGATGCCTCCCTGGGCACGGGGGTCGGAGAGGGGGAGGATCACGCTGTAGGTCAGTTCGTCGATGTGGAGGACGGCCTGCCCGCCGGTGGGACGGCGGACCAGGTCGTATCCCCGTTCCCGCAGGGCCTGCCGATTGACCGTCGTCACGGGCTGGTTGCGCCCCAGCGAGAGACAGGGGGGCGACCAGGAGTAGAGGCGTAGGGTGGGGGGAGCCCGACCGACAGCGACGGCCTCCCAGATCGCCTCGTCCACCGCCATATGGGTGGCCCCGTCGGCCGGGGGGGAGAGGACGAGTCGCCAGGTCGCAAGTGGATACCTGTTTGCCATTTCGGTGTGATTTTAGTATGCTTATCGTGGAGGGGCAACTCCGGGCTTTGACATCTCGGAAGGATTTGCTACAATGGGCTCTGTCGATCCAAAGAGTAAATTGATCGTCCGTGGCGGACACGGGGGAGAGACCTCGTCGGAGGCACCGAAGGGGCAAGCCGACGGTGGGGACCGGACGTCGTCGGTGAAACTCTCAGGTAAAAGGACCCCGTGTCGTAGCCACCCCTGGAGAGCCCGCCGGGCACCGACGGGGCAACCCGCCCTCCGGCGGAGGGTGGGGAATCTCTCAGGTCGTGGACAGGGGGAATGCATGCCGGTCGTGCGTTCCCCTTTTTTCTTGGGATGGAGTGTTACGAGGCGATCAACCCATCTGTGAGGAGGTGAGCGATGTATCCGAAACTGTTTATCCCCGGTCCGACGCACGTTCGGGAGGAGGTTCTGCAGGCTCAGACGGTCCCGATGATCGGCCATCGGACGCCGGAGTACTCGGCGCTGCAGGCTGAGGTGACCCCCAAACTCCAGAAACTTCTCTACACCACGCAGCGGGTCTACCTCTACACCTCTTCGTCAACCGGCGTGATGGAGGGTTCGGTCCGGCAGGCCTCCACCAAGAAGGTTCTCAACACCGTCTGCGGTGCCTTCTCCAAGCGGTGGCACCAGATCACCAAGGCGAACGGCATCCCCTGCGACAAGATCGAGGTGCCGATGGGGCAGGCGATCACGCCGGAGATGGTGGATGAGGCGCTGGCCAGCGGCGAGTACGACGCGGTGACCATCGTGATGAACGAGACCTCCACCGGCGTGATGAACCCGGTCAAGGACATCGCCGCCCTCATCCACGACAAGTACCCCGACGTGCTCATCCTGGTGGACGCGGTCAGTTGTATGGCCGGGGTGAAGATCGAGTTCGACGCCTGGGGGCTGGATGTCTGCCTGGCTGGTGTGCAGAAGTGCTTCGCCCTCCCGCCTGGGCTGACGGTCTGCGCGGTGAGCGACCGGGCGCGGGAACGGGCCAGGCAGGTCGCCAATCCGGGCTACTATTTCTCCTACGAGCAGATGGATAAGAAGTACGAGAAGCACCAGACCCCGGCGACCCCTGCGATCAGCCTGATCTGGGCCCTCAACAAGCAGATGGACGACATCCTGGCCGAGGGGCTGGAGAACCGGTGGCAGCGGCACAAGGATATGGCGGCCATCGTGCAGGACTGGGCCCGCGAGTACTTCGCCCTCTACTCCGACGAGCGGTACCTCTCCCTCACCGTTACCAATGTCAAGAACACCCGCGGCATCAGCGTCGCCGGGCTGAACGAGGAACTGCGCAAGCGGGGTGCCATCATCTCCAACGGCTACGGTGATCTGAAGGAAAAGTGCTTCCGTATCGCACACATGGGCGACCTGACGGTGGAGGACATCAAGTGGCTGTTGGAGCAGATCAACGATATTCTGGGATTGTAAGTCTAAGGAGGTAATGATGAGGCTCCTGATCTGCGACCCAACCGATGAAAAAGCCATCGCTGCGATGCGCGAGGCGGGGATCGAGGTGGACGTGCGGGACGACATCTCGCCGGAGGAACTGGAGGCGGTCATCGATGACTACGACGCCATCGTCGTCCGCAGCCGCACCAAGGTCCGTGCTCCCCTCATCGACAAAGCGACCAACCTGAAGTTGATCATCCGCGGTGGGGTGGGGCTGGATAACATCGACGTGGAGTACGCCCAGTCGAAAGGGATCGAGGTGCGCAACACCCCGGCCGCCTCCTCGAACTCGGTGGCCGAGTTGACCATCGGCTACCTCTTCGCCCTGGCCCGGCAGATCCCCCAGGCCACCGCGTCGATGAAGGCAGGAAAGTGGGAGAAGAAGGCCTTCAGTAAGGGGATCGAACTGGCCGGGAAGACACTGGGGCTGGTGGGCTGCGGTCGGATCGGGAGCCTGGTGGCCCAGAAGGCGGCCGCGCTGGGGATGGAGGTCATCTACTACCGCCGCACCCGGGTCGAGGTCCCCGGCGCTACCCAGGTCTCCCTGGACGAACTCCTGGCCCGCTCCGACTTCATCTCCCTCCACGTCCCCCACACCCCGGAGACCCACTACCTCATCGGCGCGGAGGAGTTCGCCAAGATGAAGGACGGGGTCTATATCATCAATTGTGGCCGGGGCGGAACGCTGGACGAGGGGGCGCTGTACGACGCTATCGTCAGCGGCAAGGTGGCGGGGGCAGCGCTGGACGTGTTCGAGGACGAGAAGGAGGACCGGGGCAAGCGGCTGATGGAGTTGCCACAGGTCATCGGCTCGCCCCACATCGGTGCGGGGACCAAAGAAGCGAAGGCCCGCGTGGGCGAGGAGGTGGCCCGCATCGCCATCGAGTTCGCGCAGAGGATGGGGTAGGGTAGGGCTGGTGCGACGTACTTCAAGGTGCGTCGCACCAGCCGGAGCTATGAGATAAGGAGTAGACTATGCCTACCACCGGACCTATGGGGATCGTCGTCAATCTGCTCAACTTCGCCTACCTGGCGAGCATCCTGACCGTCGCCGCGTTGATGATCAGGCGGTACGGGCAGCAGTCGCCGGAGCAGCAGAGGAGCAGTCGCTGGCTGCTGGCGGCGGTGGTCACGCTGATCCTCGGCGACACGGTCCACATCGTCGCTTACGCCCACCGGACCCTCTCCAGTGTGGAGGCGATCGCCCTCCACTGGGGCGGCTACCTGGTCTCCTGGCTCGGCGTCGGCTCCTTCGCCACCTCCTTCACGCTTACTTTCTTCTATCTTTTCGCCCTCCTGTACCGCCAGGAGAAGACGGGCCATCCGTGGACCTGGGTAGAGTGGCTGGTGGTGGCAGCGCTGGCGGTGCGTGTGGTGCTTCTCTTCTTCCCCCAGAACAACTGGGGTGGCCCGGCCCCCGCGTGGCGTATCTACCGGAATATCCCCTTTGCTTTTGCCGGGTTCGTCCTCGCCGGGATGTTCCTGCGCGCCGGAAGTAAATGGCTGACCGTCGCCGGGTGGTCGGTGATCGTCTCCTTCACCTGCTACCTCGGCACCATCCTCTTCGTCGACCGGTACCCCATCGCGGGGATGCTGATGCTGCCGAAGATGATCGCCTACGTGGTGACCGTGGTGTCGTTCTACAAGGCGGAGTTTTAGTGGAACAAAAAACCACAGAGGCACAGAGTGCGCTGAGAAACGCAAAAAACAAGAGAAAAACTCTGTGTCCTCTGTGTCTCTGTGGTGGAACTACGTAATGGAGGTAGACGATGGCGATTGTGAAACCGTTTCGCGGATTGCGCTACAACGTCGAGAAGGTCGGCGACCTCTCGAAGGTGATCACCCAGCCCTACGACCGCATCCACGAGCCGCAGCAGGAGCGGTACTACGAACTGAGCCCCTACAACTTCGTCCGCATCATCCGGGGCAAGGCGACGCCGTGGGATAGCGAGACGGACAATGTCTATACCCGCGCTCGCTGCTACGCCCGTACCTGGTTGGCGGAGGGAGTGTTGATGCGGGAGGAGCGGCCGGCGATCTACGTCCTGGAGCAGACCTACACCACGCCGACCGGCGAGACCCGCACCCGCCGGGGGTTCAGCGCCGCGCTCCAACTGACCCGTTTCGACGAGGGGGTGATCCTCCCCCACGAGCGGACCCTCTCCGGTCCCAAGGTGGATCGGCTGAACCTGTTCCGCGCCACCGAGACGGCCTGGGGGCACATCTTCATCCTCTACCCCGACGACGAGAACCGTGTCAACTCCATTCTCCAGTCCTATCTGGAGACGCACGAGCCGATCGTCGCGCGGGAGCAGGTGATCGAGAGCGCGGTGGAACAGCGGTTCTGGGTGGTGGACGATCCGGAGGTGATCCGGGCTGTGGCAGAGGAGATGGCCCCCAAGCGGAACCTGATCATCGCCGACGGGCACCACCGGTACGAGACCGCGCTCACCTTCCGGGACGAGATGCGCCAGAAATACCCGGACGCCCCCGCCGACGCCGCCTTCAACTACACGATGGTCACGCTGGTCAGTATGAGCGATCCGGGTCTTGTGATCCTCCCCACCCACCGGCTCATCCACTCCTACACCCGGATGGATGGGAAGGCGGCGTTGGAGAAGGCGAAGGAGTACTTCGAGGTGACGCCCGCTTCGGACCGGGCGGCGGTGGAGAAGGCGCTGGCGGAGGCTAGGCCCGACCACCCGCGCTTCGGCTTCTACGACGGGGCCTACGCGGTGCTGGAGTTGCGCGATCCAGGCGTGATGGCCCAACTCCTGCCCGACCGCGCTGCCGACTGGCGGATGCTGGACGTGGTGGTCCTGCACGAACTGTTCATCGAGCGGGTGCTGGGGATCGACAAAGAGGCGGTCAAGCGGAAGGAGAACATCGACTACCTGCGCGATCCCACGCCCGGTTTTGCGGCGGTGGACAAGGGGGAGGCCCAGTTCCTGCTGCTGATGAACCCCACCCGCATCGAGCAGGTGCGGGCTTGCACCGCCGCCAGCGAGCGGATGCCGCAGAAGTCCACCGACTTCTATCCCAAGGTGATCAGCGGCCTGGTGGCGCTGCCCGTCGGGCCGGAGGAACGGCTCTAGCGGGTCGCGGGGAGACAAGGTCGCACCCGCCGCCGTCCACGAATAGAGCACGAATGCACGAATGGGTGAGGCCGCCATTCGTGCATTCGTGCTCTATTCGTGGAGGGCTCATTCCTGCATGAAGCGCTGGTAGGCCCCTTTCCAAAGGGATGGGTTGCGGGTCAGGCGGGATACCTTCACGTCGGCGAAGCGGGGGGCCAACCGGGCCAGGAAGGCGGGGAGATGCTCCCAACGTCCCCGGTAGATGAGGTCGCTCAGTTCCTCGATCGCCTCCTCGACCCAGGCCCACTCCCGTCGGAACCGGTCGGCCTTGAGGTAATAGTTCCTCTTATCCCATGCCGCCGTCGTCTGCTCCACCGTGTCGGCGATGCCGTGGAGCGAGAAGACGATGACGGCGGCCAGGTCCTTCACCTCCTCGTCCAGTTCCCGCTTCTGGCTCAAAATCCGCAACACCTCGGCGATCGTCCGCCGATGCTGATTCCGTATCTTCCCTGGTCCTTCCGTGGAGATCACTCGTCCCATTTTCCAGTCACCCCAGTCATCTGGCCTCGTAGACCTCGGGATTCGCGCAGTACGGCAGCCGCTCCCCACGCAGCCCTGCCAGCAGGTTCTCCGCCGCCATCGTCGCCATCCGTTCCCTTGCAGCGACCGTCGCGCTGCCCAGGTGGGGGATGACGATGCAGTTGGGGAGGTCGAGCAGGGGGTGGTCCGCCGGCAGCGGCTCGGGGTCGGTGACGTCGAGACCGGCCGCCTCGATCCAGCCTTCCCGCAGCGCCCGCAGCAGCGCGTCGGTATCCACCACCGGCCCGCGGGCGGCGTTGATCAGGATCGCCGTCGGCTTCATCCGGCGCAGCGCCTCCTCGTCGATGAGGTGGTGGGTCTCGGGGGTCAGCGGGCAGTGGAGGCTGACGAAGTCGGCCTGAGCCAGCAGGTCGTCCAGCGGCGTGTACTCCACGCCCAGTTCCGCCTCCAGATCCGGCTTGCGGCTTCGGCTGTGGTAGAGGACCCGCATCGCGAACCCCCGCGCGCGGCGGGCCACCGCCGTCCCGATGCGCCCCAGTCCGACGATGCCCAGCGTTTTCCCCCAGACCTCCCTCCCGAGGAGGACCATCGGCTCCCAGGTGCGCCACCGTCCCTGGCGGACGTACTCGATCCCCTCCGGGATGCGCCGTGCGGCGGCGAGGAGCAGGGCGAAGGTCAGGTCGGCGGTGGCCTCGGTGAGGACCCCTGGTGTGTGGCCGACGGGGATCCCCCGCGCCGTGGCGGCCTCCAGGTCGATGTTGTCGACCCCCACAGCCATCTGGCTGATCACCCGAAGGTGTCTTCCGGCGCCGACCACCTCCGCGTCGATGGGGTCGGTCAGCAGGCAAAGCAAGCCCTCACATTCGGCCACTTCTTTGAGGATCACCTCCTTGGGTGGAGGTAGTTCCCCTTCCCACATCCGGACCTCGCAGGCGTCCCGCACCCGGCGGAGGCCGGCCTCGGGGATGGGGCGAGTGACGAAGACGGGTGGTCGAGTAGATACGCCTTTCCGCATCGTCTCTTTACCTTTGCGAAAAACCGTGGAAACCTCTGCGCCCTTTGCATCTCTGCGGTGAAACAGCGCTCACCTGCGGGACCAGATCGCCCAGAGCTGGTCCAGAACGACCTCCAACCGCTGCCCCAGCGGTTCCCCTCGCTCCGTCGTCACGTCATCTTCGTTCTCAAACACCGCATAGGGCACTCGCACCCCCTTCACCTCCACATACTCCGGGTCCGCCGACGTGAAATCATCCCAGTCGTCCTCCTTGTACAGTCGCTCCATCTTCTCGTCCGGCAGGCTGTGCTCCAGGATGGAGTCGGGCCGGTCCGGGTTGAACCGGAGCCGGTTCTTCCGCAGCGACTCCTCGTAGGAGACCCGCACGTACAGGATCGCACCCCGTGCCAGCATCTCCTCCGGGAAGTGGCGGAAGGCCTCCCGGTAGCCGCCCGACGGGCTGCCTCGGGAGAACTCCACGATGGTGGTGACCTCCTGGTCGGGCGGTCGATCCCGCTCTCGCTTCTGGAACTCCAGCGCCAGCCGCTCGATGAGGAGGTGCCAGAGGTACGGATACTTGAAGTATCCCTCCTCGTCGGTGTGGAGGCCGGGGTAGCCCATCCTGCGCAGGATCGCGTCCTCCTCAAACCAGGTCCAGAGCATCGGGAAGTCGTCCAGTACCTCGAAGGGGCCGATGTGGAACCGGCGCCGCCGCTCCTCCACGTCCGTCCGTGTGAGATAATCGATGATCTCGCTCTTCCCCGCCGCCGGACGGGCCACAAGAAACAGGATGTCGAAGGTCTCTCGTCTCATCACTAATCCTCCCCACCCATTCTCATCCTCGGTCTCCCCTCTTCCCTTTCTGGGAACCGCGTCAACACCGTCGCCGCCACCGGCAGGGCGACCCGCTTGCCGCGCAGCAGCGCCTCGTCCAGCGACTTGCCGCCCAGGGGGAAGACGGCGATGGGGGTCTCCGGCACGTTGTACCGCTTCTCGACGATCGCCATCCCTACCAGATACCCCTCGACGTCGATGGAGCAACTGGTCACGTGGCCGATCTGCTGCCCCTTCCGGTTGACCACGGGGTCGCCCAGGTGGGGGATGCGGACGCCCTTCTCGTTGACCCGGAAGCGGATGACCTCCCGCCTGCGGTCCTTCTCCCGGGCCAGGAGCGGGTCGCGGCCGACGAAGAACGGCTTGTGGTACTTGACGTAGCCGGGGAAGCCGGCCTCAATGGGGGAGATGTCGAACGGGCCGGCCAGTTCGTGGCCGTAGAGGGGAAGTCCGGCCTCGGTGCGGAGGCTGTCCCGCGCGCCCAGGCCGCACGGCTTCACGCCGAAGGCCTCTCCCGCCTCCAGGATGGCCTCCCACAGCCGAGGGGCGTCGTCGGGGTGGACAAAGATCTCAAACCCCCACTCCTCGCCGGTGTAGCCGGTGCGGGCCACCACCAGCGGGATCCCCGCCAGTTCGCACTCCATCAACTCGGTCCGGCGCAGTCTGCGCAGTGCGGCCTTCACGTCCGGGTCGTTGGTCAGCGCCTGGAGGGTGGGCAATGACGCAGGTCCCTGCAACGCCAGGTCCCGCTTCTGCCGCTCGCCGGAGGCCGGGTCCTTCAGGTTGCGCAGCACCGCCTGGGCCTCCACCTGCACCCAGGGCCGGTCCCGGTCGATGACCACCCGCCGCTCGTTGACCGCGTTCAGCCAGTCCCAGTCCTTCTCCTCGTTGGCCGCGTTGACCACCATCAGGTAGTGGTCGGCCCGGAGCCGGTAGATCATCACGTCGTCGATCACCCGCCCGTCGGGGTCGAGCAGGTAGCCATAGAGGGACTGGCCGTCCTCCAGCCAGGCGACGTAGTTGGAACAGACCGTGTCCAGGAAGGCAGTGGCGTGCGGACCGGTGATCTCGAACACCCCCATATGGGCTACGTCGAACAGGCCGGCGGCCTCCCGCACCGCCCGGTGCTCCTCGCTCACCGAGGTGTACCAGACCGGCATTTCCCACCCGGCGAAGGGGACCATCTTGGCGCCCATCCGCTTGTGGACCTCGTACAGCGGCGTCCGCTTCAGGGGGGCCTCCGGCTCCTCCCAGTGCCACTCCTCCCGCTCGACCTTCGGCGCGAACGCTCTCAGATGCGCCTGGCCCACGAAGTACGGCTTGGTCAGGTCGAACCGCTCCGGGTGGGTGGCCAGGACCTCACCCCACTCCCCGGCCCCCTCCTCTCTCCCAGATGGGAGAGGGGAGGGGGTGCCGCCGGAGGCGGCGGGGGAGGGGTGAGGTATCTCCTCCACCACCACCGGCCCCTCCACCTTCCGGAACACGTCCTCCTCGTCGAACAGTGTGTACCCGTCGGAGAGGGCCCGCAGCCAGGCGGCGACCCGCGCGCCGTTGGAGGCCGGTGTGATCAGGTAGCGATCCCGCCCCCACCGGTCCGGCTCCTCCCGCTCCACCGTCACCTCGGCGATGAGACCGCCGTGCCGGTCGAGCATATATGCCTCTGCCGACTCGCCGGGGGCCAGTTCGGCGACGTTCGCCGTCACCACCTGCTGGACGAACTGCCGCGCCCGCCAGCCCGTCACCCGCAGGGCACGGGGCGCACGGCTGTGTGTCCCTCCATCGTTTCCCTGCATCCCCGCTTCCCAGAAGTGCGGGTATCCGCTCTTTGTGTACTCAAAATCGATCCCCGCCTTCTCCGCCAACTCCGCTACCCCTGCCCGCACTTCTTCCATCACGTCCAGATCGATCTTGCCGCGCGGGAGGGTGCCGATGAGGCCGTTGTAGGCGAAGGGCTTGATGTTGGTCAGGACCTTGTGGATGAGCCCGGCGAGGGTGTCCATATCCGCCTCGTCGAGCCCGCGCTGGGTGACCCAGGGGGTTCCCAGCCGGACCCCTGTGGCCAGCGCGGTCTCGGTGTCGCCGGGGATGGTGTTCTTGTTGGCGACGATCCCGACCAGGTCGAGGATGCGGACCGCTGGCTCACCCCACAGGGGGAAGCCGGTGTCGGAGGGGATCGACTTCAGGTCGATGAGCAGGAGGTGGGTGTCGGTGCCGCCGTAGGCCAGTTTCAGCCCTCGCTTCTGGAGCCCCTCCGCCAGGGCGCGGGCGTTGGCGACGATCTGGTGCTGCAGGCGGCGGAACTCCTCCGTCTGGGCGATGCGGAAGGCGACCGCCATCGCGGCGAACTTGTTGACGTGGGGACCGCCCTGCTCGCCGGGGAAGATCGCCATGTCGATCGCCTGGGCCAGTCCCTCGTCGGTGGTGAGGATGACCGCGCCGCGCGGCCCGCAGATCGTCTTGTGGGTGGTGAAGACGGTCACGTCGGCGATGCCGACGGGGTTGGGGTAGACCCCGGCAGCGGCCATCCCTGCGGTGTGGGCGATGTCCGCCATCAGGTAGGCCCCCACCTCGTCGGCGATCTCCCGGAAGGCGTGCCAGTCCGGCGCCCAGGGGTACGACGTGTACCCGGCGACGATCACCTTCGGGCGGTGTTGCCGCGCTAGATCCCGGATCTGGTCGTAGTCCAGCCGTTCCGTCTTGGGATCGACCCCGTAGGAGACCACCCGGTATCGCTGGCCGGAGAGGTTGAACTCCGAGCCGTGGGTCAGGTGGCCGCCCTGGTAGAGGTCCATCCCCATCAGGACGTCCTCCGGCTCCATCAGCGCCTGGTAGACGGCCAGGTTGGCCGCCGCGCCGGAGAGGGGCTGGACGTTGACGTAGATGTGCTCGGGGCGCAGGCCGTCGTGGGCGAACAGTTCGGCGCACCGCCGCTGGGCCAGGCACTCGACGAAGTGGACGTAGTCCACCCCTTTGTAGAACCGCCGGTCGGCGTAACGGCGGTAGAAGGCCAACTGCCAGGCCACGTCCCGCAATCGGACCTCCGGATCGCGGGTCATCCGCAGCGGCGGGTACCCTTCGGCGTAGACGTTCTGAAAAACGGAGCCCAGGGCCTCACGGACCGCTTTTGGGGCGTACGACTCAGAGGGGATGAGGATCAGTTTGCGGGCCTGCCGCTCCGCCTCCCAGCGGATCAGTTCGGCGACGAACGGGGCGATCTCTTCAAGGTCAGCGCGGAAAAGAAAGTCCGACTTGGATCGAGGATCTCCGGACGGCATCGTGCAACTCCTTCGGTTGGTGGATTGTGAGATGGTGTGAAACGCCGATATTGTAGCATCGGCGGGGAAAGGGGGCAAGGTGGAGCGCTGAGGTTGAGACAAGAGTCCGGACACCAGGGTCACCGGGAGGGTGCAGGGGGCGCTGCAACAAGCCTCTGTGCTCTCCGCATCTCTGCGATGGAAACCACCGTTAGCTCCTTCTGTTGCGAGCACCTGGACGGGATTTAGGAAATTTTTAATACATTATCCGTAAAGATGCAGACATAGTTGTGCTATAATTGTGCTATAATGTGAAGCCTCAAAAGGGGTTCCGGGGCGGACCTCAAAGGTGGAAAGGAGGTGCGGTGGGGGGTAGGTTAGCGTTTGGGGATGCAGGTTGGTGTCGAGCGATCGGACCTTAGCGAAAGGAGGAGGCTTTGCAATGAGAAGGATGGGGTATGCCGTTGTTCTACTCGCGTTGCTCATCGGCCTGTGGACCCCCTCTGTAGCGCTGGCGGGGGGCGGGGGAGAGACGATCGATCTCTTGATCCAGACCGACGGCTCGGTGGACGCCCTGCTGGATTTCATCGTCTCGATCGGAGGGACGGTCAGTTTCCGGTATAAGAACGTGCCGGTCGTCGCTGCGAGCGTCCCTGTGGATCAGACGAGGGCCCTGGCGGGGTTCCCCGGCGTGACCCTGATCGAGAAGGATGAGATGGTCTATCTGCCGGACGACGTTGGCGACGATGTGCATCCTCTCGAGTACACGGTGGAAGCGATGGAAGGGGTCGATATCCAAGCGGTTGATCCGCTCTCCATCGACGTGGAGGCCTTGCCGGAGGGGTACGTCAACTTCCTATACACCGGTGCGATCGGTGTCTGGGAGGCGACGGACTACGGGGCGGGCACGGTTGTCGCCGTGGTCGATACGGGGGTCACGCCGAACGTGTGCCTCTCGCACGCTGTGATCGGCGCGCCGGGTTTCCCCGATGGCTACAACGCCACCGGCGACGGAGTCCCGGCCACCGATCCGAGCAACCACTGGCACGGGACGCACGTTGGTGGAGTGATCGCCTCTGCCTGTGCGCTCGGTTTTGAAGACCCGACCAATCCGCTCTACCAGGCGATCTCCACGTACCTCCCCTGGCCCCCGGACTTCGTGCCCATCCTTGGGCAGGCCCCCGGGGCAAGCCTGTACCCGGTCAAGGTCTTCCCCCAGGACGGCAGCGGGGTGCCCACCTCGGTCATCCTGGACGGCCTGGATCACGTCTTGACCTTGAAGAAGGATGGGCTGCTGGACATCGACATCGTCAATATGAGCCTCGGCGGCCCGACCCTCTTCGACGGGCGGGACACTTTCGACCTCTTCATCCGGGAGTTGAAGGCGGCCAACATCCTGGTGGTCACCTCTGCGGGGAACGAGGGGCCGATCCCCAACTCCGTCGGTTCGCCCGCGACTTCATATGACTCGGTCAGCGTGGGCGCGCTGGACTACGCCCCCTCGTCTCGGGTCCTCTACGAATACCTCGGTCTTACCCGGGGAGTAGACGGTGTCCCCTTCAACGGTGACGAGGGACCCGGTATGGGAATGGTGATGCGTCCTACGGACGAGACCCGCGTGGCGAACTTCTCCAGCCGCGGTCCGTTGAGCGACGGGCGGGCCGGGCCGGACATCAGCGCGCTGGGCCTGTGGAACTTTGCCGCGGGACCGGAGAACGAACTCCGCTGGGCTGGTGGAACCTCCTTCTCCTCGCCCACAGTAGCCGGTGTCGCGGCGTTGCTCAACGCCTACTGGGAGAACACCGAGGGCAGGGAAACCAACCCGCTGGTGTTCCGCGCAGTCCTGCTCAAGGGAGCCAACCCGAACGCGGTGGCAGAGCCTTGGCGGGATATCAACGACATGGGATGGGGTGCCGTGGACGCTATGCGCGCCCTTCAGATCCTCAAGGAAAAGTCGTGGGGGTACGTGCCGTTCCTCAGGTATGCCGATCTCAACGTCGTGCTGCCGCGGGCCGGGAAGGGCAGGGTGGACGTGTGGGAGAGTGATGTCATCACCCTCAACCCCAGCGAGTCGTTCGACGCCGTTTTCGAGGTTAACCGGTACACCAGCAAGGTGACGATCGAGGTGTTCGACATCACCACCGACGATAACTCCGCCTACGCCTACTGGCCCAACGCCCTGGAGGTCCATCTGCAGAGCGCGAAGCGGACCGCCTTCCGGCATCCGATTGGGGTCTACTGGTATCCCTTCTGGTACGGCGACTCCTTCGACATCGTCGTCGAGGACGGGCCGTGGACCTTCTGGGGGATCCCCTGGACCTACCAGCCGATGGAGCCGGGGCTGATGAAGCTCTCCCTCATTGGCGACTTCTCCAACGAGGCGCCGGTCAGTTTCCGGGTCCGCATCACGCGGGAGAACTTCCGTCAGCCGCTCCGCCACCCCATCGCCACGGGCTACATCGAGATGGGCGACGCGTTCCTGATCCCGGTGGAGATCCCGGAGGGGGTGGGCACCGCCACCTTCGATCTGGTGTGGCATCGCGACTGGAGCAAGTTCCCCACTAGCGACATCGACATGTTCATCCTCGATCCCGACTTCAACCTGGCCTCCGTAGATGGGGTCAGCGGCAACGCACCGGAGCGGGCGGTGATCGAGAGCCCCGCGGCAGGCACCTGGTGGGTCTACATTGAGGGATATGAGATGTACGCACGGGACTTCTACAGGCTGTATCTCACCCTCGAGTAGCCTGACCGAATCCGCCCACGGAACCGAAGAGGGGAGAGTTCAACTCTCCCCTCTTTGTCATTTGCCTGCTATCCGTCTACACCGGACCGGACGGCCGTTGAATTGATCGGTGCCTCTGCGGTGAAACTACGGTTATGGTGAGGGTGAGGAGCATAGGACGAACCGTTCCCCGTCGGAGTGGTACTCGTAGG
Organism: Thermoflexia bacterium; assembly: GCA_011192125.1. GTDB lineage: Bacteria > Chloroflexota > Anaerolineae > B4-G1 > DUEL01 > DUEL01. The sequence continues at coordinate 17,173 of DUEL01000005.1, read as the reverse complement.
TCACGCCCTGGTACTCCAAAAGGATGATGAACCCCTCCGTGGGGGTCTGAGGGTAGGTCTCACCGGGCTGGGGGCAGCCGAGGCTGCCGTCGGGCCAGGTGGTCGGCTGGATGAGGCGGGGCTTGATCTCCGCCGCGGGTACGCCTAACCGGCGTGCCAGGTCCTCACGGACCAGTTCGTAGGCCCGCCCAGCGGCCTGGGCCTTGTCCATAGGAGGGACGCGACCCTGACCCGCTTCGCAGACCACTGCCCGCCCACCGCCGGTGTGAACTTCGTAATCCTTCCCTTCTACCCGGAGAAGTACCTGGTAGCCCGGCGTGAGGACCTGGGCGTACATCTTCCCCTTCTCGGGACAGCCCAGGCTGGTGTCGGACCAGGTGACGCGCCCGGCCCAGACGACTTCGATCGTTGCTTCATCGACGTTCAACTGTTCGGCCAGGGTCCGTTTCGCCAGCGCGATGGCTTCCTCTTGAGTCATCAGATCGACCTCCGGTTCTCCCGTCACCACGATCGTTGGTAGCGGGGTGGGGGGAGGCGAAAGAGGGGATATCCCCCTCAACGGGAAGGGAGTTCCCAAAGGGGATACACCTTTCTCAGGGGACACGCCTTCTTCGCCACCGGCCTGTGGCTGGACAATTGTAGGGGTGGCCTCACAGCCCGTCGCCAGACCCGCCAGAAAACCGGCTATGAGGATACCGACAAACGCCCATCGAGGTCCCATCTTGCCCCCTCCTTACCTGAAATATCTACGTTCCCTAAACATATAGACGCAGCCGGACCCGAAAAGGTTCCCCCTTGCCCCTCGATTGCATCCTCGCTTCCCTGCTTCCCCAGACTACGGGGCCCATCCGAGGACCCGCCGGTAAACGTCCAATGTCCCGTGGGCGGTCTTCTCCCACGTTAACTCGGCGGCGCGGGCTCTTCCCATTGCCACCAACTGTTCCCGAAGTCTGGGGTCGCTCAGCAGGGTTGCCATTCCCTCGGCGATCCCTTCCACGTCCTCGGGATCCACCCGCACCCCCGCTTCGCCGACGACTTCGGGTAGAGCGCCCCGGTCGGAGACGACGACCGGGGTCCCACAGGCCATCGCCTCCAGCGCCGTCAGGCCGAAGCCCTCGTAGAACGAAGGAAGTGCCAGGAGGACGGCCCCGTTGTAAAGGGCTGGCAGGTCGGCGCTGGGCACCCCCTCCAGGAAGCGGACCCGGTCGCCCAAAGCCATGTCCTCCACGGCGGCGAAGATTCCTTCATATAGCCATCCACGTCCCCCCACGACGACCAGCGGGGCCTCGGTTATCTTCCGGTCGAGCAGCAACCGGTAGGCGGCGAACAGGCCGGGGAGGTTCTTCCGAGGCTCCAGCGTGCCGACGAAGAGGAGGTAGCCGGGCTCCAGGCTGTATCTGGCGAGCGTCGTCTGGACCGTCGATAGGGGAAGGGGGCGGAAAGCAGGATCGGCGGCCAGATAGACAGTGGTGACCTTCTCCGGCGGCACGTCCAGCAGGCGGAGGAGGTCCTGGCGGGTGGTCTCGGAGATGGTCAGGATGTGGTGGGCCCGGCGCACGGCCCATTCGATCTGACCGGCGTAATACCGGCGGCTCTCGGCGGTGAGAAACTGAGGGTAATAGACAAAGTTCAGGTCGTGGACGGTGATGACGAACCGTCGGGCGCCGAGGGCGGGCGGGATGAAATCGGGGCTGTGGAGCAGGTCCAATCGTAGCCGGGCGATCTCTGCGCCCAGCGCCCATCGTTCCAGCCGGTGGTGCGGGGGGGTCCACAGGGTCACAGGGTGGAAATTGGGACCGAATCGGCGTCGGTTCCGTTCGCGACGGCTGTGGAGGACGTAGTAGTCGGTCGCGCGGTCGATGGTGCACAAGGCGGCGAGGAGGTGAAGGACGTACTGAGCGATGCCACCCTGTCGGTAGCCGAGGATGCGGGCGTCAATCCCAATGCGCACGGTCGACCTCGTGGGAAGCCAGGACCTGGCGGGCCTGTTCGATGTCCCGCCGGATCTGATCGACCAGCGCGTTCAGGCTGGGAAAGGCCATCTCGTCCCGCAGGCGGGCGATGAAGTCCAGCCCCAACTGCTGGTCGTACAAGTCCCCGTCGAAATCCAGCAGGTGCGCCTCCACCGTGAGGTGGTTGGCGGCGATGGTGGGCCGCACCCCGATGTTGACCACGGCGGGCCAGGTTCCTTCCCGCTCCGTGTGTGCCAGCGCGGCGTACACTCCGTTGGCCGGGATCAAGCGACCGGGCGGGGGTTCCAGGTTGGCGGTAGGGAACCCCAGTTGGCGGCCCAGGCCGCGCCCGTGGACCACGGTGCCGACCAGGTGGTAGGGTCGGCCGAGGCATCCGTTGGCCTCCTCAATGTCGCCAGCGGTGAGGGCAGCGCGGATACGGGTGCTGCTGACCACCTCGCCCCGCCAGCGGAGCGGCTCCACCACGCGGACGGTGAACCCCTCCCGGGCCCCCAGTTCCTTGAGGAAGGGGACGTTCCCCTCTCGTCGGTGCCCCAACGCGAAGTCCGGCCCGACCCAGAGTTCGATCATCTTCAGGTGCTGGCGGAGTTTCCTCACGAAGCGGACCGCCGGCAGCCCCGCCATCGCGGGGGTGAAGCGGAGGACGACCAGCAGGTCGACCTCCAGGGCCTCGATCTGAGCGGCCCGTTCCTCCAGCGTGGAGAGGGCGGCCACCGGCGTGCGGCCCAGCACGACGCCGGGATGGGGATCGAAGGTCAGCACCACCGCCTCCCGGCCGGCATCGTGGGCGGCGCGGGCCATCGAGCCGATCAGATGCTGGTGGCCCCGGTGGATGCCGTCGAATGCCCCGATGGTGAGGAACGAGGGGCGGGAAAGTTGGGCGTCTTCCAGGTGGCGAACGATCTGCATCGTCGACCTGCCTAGGCGAAGACTTTGCGGGGGTGCCAGACACCCCGATCGGGCTGGTATTCCAGGACGGCGAGGAAGGAGCCGTCGGGACCGTAGGCGCGGGCCAGGGGCTCCCCCTCGGGAGGGGGGCCAGCGATGGCCCGGCCTGAGCGCACCGCCCGCGCGGTCTGCCCGTCCAGATGGAGCGCCGGGTAGCGACGGAGGGCAGCATCCGGCGGCAACAGCACCTCCGGTAGCCGGTCGGGGGTCAGTTCCTCCAGGGGAACGGCGTCCTCCAGACGGAAGTCGCCGCTCGCCAGGCGGACGAGGCCAGCCAGGTGGGCCCCGCATCCCAGTACCTGGCCCAGGTCGTGGGCTAAGGAGCGGACGTAGGTTCCCGGCGAGCAGGTGATCTCCAGCGTCAGGTCGGGCGGCTCCCATCCGGTCAGCCGGAGTTCGTAGATCTCCACCGGCCGCGGCTCCCGTTCCACCGTGATCCCCTGTCGCGCCAGCCGGTACAGGGGCTGCCCCTTCCGCTTGATGGCGGAGTACATCGGGGGGACCTGGAGGATGCGCCCGCGAAACCGGTCGAGAGCGGCCTCCACGTCGGCGCGGGCGACCTCCACCGGCCGCTCCTCCACCACCTGTCCCTCGGCGTCGTAGGTGTCGGTGGCGATGCCGAGGCGGATGCGGGCACGGTAGGTCTTCGGGGAAGCCATCAGGTACTCGGCGAGGCGGGTGGCGCGGCCCAGGCAGACCAGGAGAACCCCCGTCGCCATCGGGTCCAGGGTTCCCGCGTGGCCAACGCGCCGCTGTTTGGCCACCGCCCGCACCCGATCCACGACGTCGTGCGACGTCATCCCTCGCGGCTTATTCAGGTTGAGGATGCCGTTTATCATCGGGCGAGACCTGTTGTCGCTGGCGGGCTAGGTCTTCCCGCAGGAGGGCGAGGACCCGCCGCTGGGCCTCCTCCAGGGGGCCGGGGACCCGGCAACCGGCGGCGAGGGCGTGCCCGCCTCCGCCCAACTGGAGTGCGATGCGGGAGACGTCGAAGCCGGGGGTGGCACGGAAACCGACCTCGACCTCTCCGTCGGGCTGCTCGGTGAAGACGACGGACACCTTCGCTTCCTCCGCGCTGATGAGGAGGTTCGCCAGGCCGGCGTCCCCGTATCCGTCGTGGCCGATCGTCTGCTGGACGGAGACGGGCAGGGTGGTCCAGACGATCCCGTTCGCCGACTGGAGGCGGGCCAGGCCTGCTCCCCAGAGTCGCAGCGCGGCGAGGGGCCGCCGGTCCAGCCCGTTGCGGGTGATCGTGGTGAGCGGCGCGCCAGCCTCCATCAGTTCGACCGCGATGCGGAGGATCTCAGGGGTCACGTTGGCGGTGCGGAACCCCCGGGTGTCGGTGACCAGGCCGGTCAGCAGGCAGGTGGCGATCCGTTCGTCGAGGGAGTAGTTCAGCCGCTGGAGGAGGTGGTAGAGGAGGTGGGTGGTGGAGACCGCGTCCTCCGCCACCAGATCGACGGTCCCGAAGCGGGTGTTGGTGACGTGGTGGTCGATGTTGAGAAGGGGCAGGTCCCGGCCGACGACCTCGCCGATCTGCCCGATCCGGTCCAGATCCGAGCAGTCGAGGACGATCAGCAGGTCGTAAGGGCCGGGTGGAGGGTCCTGGACCACCTTCTCGAAGCCGGGGAGGAAGGCGAATCGGCGTGGGAGGACGTCTTGGCAGGCCAGGGTAGGGGATTTGCCCTGGGCAAGCAGCGTCCACCCCAGGCCCAATAGACTGCCGATGGCGTCTCCGTCGGGCGCGACGTGGGTCACCAGGAGCGGACGTTGTGTCTCGCTCAACAGGTGGCTACTCTGCCTCAGGTTCCCCGGCGAGATCATCTTTGATTTGCTCGAGCAAGAGGTCGATCCGCTCTCCACGTTCGAACGATTCGTCCCAGTGAAAGATCAGTTCCGGTGTGTTGCGGAGGCGGATCCGGTGGCCGAGTTCACGGCGCAGGAAACCGGCCGCGCTCTGCAGGCCGGCTAGCACCTCTTCTTTCGTGTCGGGGCCTCCCAGGGCCGTGATGTAAACGTCCGCTCGACGGGTGTCCGGGGTGACTTCCACCCCTGTGATGGTCACCATCGACAGGCGTGGGTCGTTGACCTGGGTCTGCAGCAGGTCGGTCAGGTGGGTCTGGATCAGATCGGCAGCCCGTCCGCGGTATTTCTTTCCCATCGTTCAATCCTTTCTCGGTCGCTCGCTTGGCCCTTGTCAGGCTGTTGCGGGTTCCTCCCGTTCCATCACGTAGAACTCGATGATGTCGCCCTCCTCGATGTCGTGGAAGTTCTCCAGCCCCACGCCGCACTCGAAGCCCGTGCGCACCTCCCGCGCGTCCTTGGCGAACCGCTTGAGGGAGGCGACGTAGCCGTCGTAGATCTGCTCCTCCCCGCGGAAGACCCGGGCCCGGGCGTTGCGGCGAGCGACGCCCTCGAGGATGTAGCAGCCGGCCACACGGCCGATCTTGGGGATGTCGAACGTGGCGCGGACCTCCGCCTTGCCGATGACCTTCTCCACGTATGCAGGTTCTAGGAGGCCCTTGAGGGCCATCTCCATCTCGTCGATCAGTTTGTAGATGACGTCGTAGAGACGGATGTCCACTCCCTCGCTCTCCGCCAACCGCCGGGCGGCGGGATCCACCGTGACCTGGAAGCCGATGATGATCGCTTTGGAGGCGATCGCCAGGTTGACGTCCGACTCGGTGATGTTACCGGGGGCGGCGTGGATGACGTTGATCCGCAGGTCCTCACCGCCCAGTTTCTCCAGCGAGGAGAGGATCGGCTCGATAGATCCTTGTACGTCCGCCTTGAGGATGAGGTTCAGTTCCTTGACCTCTCCCTCGCGGATGCGGGCGGAGAGGTCGTCCAGGGTCAGCATAGCGGGGGCTGCGGCCCTGACCTGTTGTTCCTCCTTCCGCTTCTCGGCGATAGCGCGGGCGGTCCGCTCGTCTTTCACGACCTCAAAAATGTCTCCCGCGACGGGGACGTCGGAGAGGCCCAACACCAGCACGGGTGTGGAGGGCGGGGCTTCCTTGATCGGCTTACCGTTGTCGTCCAGCATCTGCCGGACCCGTCCGTACACGGTGCCAGCGACGATGGCGTCCCCGATGCGGAGCGTCCCATTCTGGACCAGCACGGTGGCAGAGGGGCCTCGGGTGCGGTCCAGGTGACCCTCCAGGATCGTGCCGACCGCCGGTCGATCGGGGTTGGCGCGGATGTTCTGTTCGTCCGCCACCAGGAGGATCGCTTCCAGCAGATCCTCCAGCCCGATCCGCTGCTTGGCCGAGACGGGGACACAGAGCGTGTTCCCGCCCCAATCGTCCGGGGTGAGGCCCAGTTCGCTCAGTTGCTGCTTGACCCGGTCGGGCTGGGCGTTGGGCTTGTCGATCTTGTTCAGGGCGACGATGATGGGGACGCGGGCGGCCCGGGCGTGGTTGATGGCCTCGATGGTCTGGGGCATCACCCCGTCGTCGGCGGCGACGACCAGGACGGCGATGTCGGTGGTCTGGGCGCCACGGGCGCGCATCGCCGTGAACGCTTCGTGACCTGGCGTGTCGAGGAAGGTGATGGTCCGCCCCTGGTGCTGGACCTGGTAGGCGCCGATGTGCTGGGTGATCCCCCCAGCCTCGGAAGCCACCACGTTGGTCTGTCGGATCGCGTCCAGCAGGGAGGTCTTGCCGTGGTCTACATGGCCCAGGATGGTGACGACGGGGGGACGGGGACGCAGTTTGGAGGGGTCCTCCCCTGCGTACAGCCGTTCCCAGAGGGTGGTGGGGCCCTCCGCCTCCGCTTCTTCAACCTCCGGCGGGGTCTCTTCCTGGGGTTCGAACCCCATCTCCGCTGCGACGATCGCCGCCGTGTCGTAATCGATCTGCTGGTTGATGTGAGCCATGATGCCGTTGTTCATCAGTTCTTTGATCACGTCGATGGGGCTCACGTCCAGCAACTGGGCCAGCTCACGCACGGTCAGGGACGCCGGAATGATGACAACGCGGTTATTCCTCTTCTCTCCCATCCACTTCCTCCTTCGCAGCCAGGTCCTCTTCGTCCAATTCGATGCGCTCCGGCAGGCCCTCGGCGTAGGCCCGCAACGCGGCGATCGTCTCCCCGTCCAAAGAGACCTTCAGCGCCCGGTCGAGGACGCGGCGTCTCAAGGCCTGCTCCCAGCAGGTCCGTTGGGGGCACAGGTAGGCGCCACGGCCGCTCTGCTTGCCGCGCTCATCTACCGCGACCTCCCCCTCGGGGGTGCGCACGACGCGGATCAACTCCCGCTTCGGGCGCACCGTCCGACAGGCGACGCAGGTCCGGTGTGGGACGTGTCTGCGACGCCCTTGCTTCTTCGCCATCTACGCCAGATCCTCCCAATCCTCCTCCAAGAGCCAATCTTCATCCAGTTCGCCGCGGCGGTGTCTCCGGATGGCGACGACCCGGCCCAGTTCCTCGTCGTATACCAACTGGCGCTTGGGCCGTTTGGGCCGCTTCTTCTTCTGCTGGAGGATTTCGATGACCTCTTCCTCTTCTTCCTCCTCTTCTTCGAGGACCTCCTCCCATATCTCCTCCAGGGCCTCTTCTTCCTCTTCGGGTTTCTCCTCGACGGCCTCCTCGGGAGTGGACGGAGGAGCCTCTGCCGGGGCCTCCTCGACGGGTGGTGCAATCGCTTCCGTCGGTACCTCCTCGGCGGGCGGCGCAGGCGGTTCAGCCAGAGGAGCGGCTTCGGCGACAGGCTCCTTCTCCTCGGCGACCGGGGCCTCGGTCACGGGAGCCGCCTCAGCCGGGGTAACCTCCTCCTTCGGCTCCGCAGGCGGCAGGTCGAGTTGATCCAACGCGTTGTGGACCTCGCTGAGGGCCTTGGGACCGATGCCGTCCAGTTTCAGGAGCCCCTCGTCTCCTTCTGCCAGGTGTTCCATCAACTGGCCCACGTTCTCGATGCCGCCCCGCTGCAGGTGGCCGAGGACCCGTTGGCTGAGCCCGATCTCGGTGATGGGGATGTCGTAGGCGGCGGGCGGGATGCGGGCTTTGGCGGCCTGGATCTCGGCCTCGCGGGCGGCGCGGGCCTCCTCCAGGGCGGCCCGTCGGGCCGCTTCCTGGGCGGCCAGGCGAGCCCGCTCGGCGTCTCGCATCGAGATGTAGTGGCGCCGGACCGCCTCAATGACCTCTCGCATTGCGGCCATCTCTTCCAGATTGTAGGGGAGTCCCTCCTCCTTGTGATGGCGCAACGCGGCGACCACCGTCGGCAGTCGTTCGGCCGTGGGCCCCAGGGAGTTCAGAAGTTCGGGGTCCTCGTTGATCTTCTGGATCGCCCACTCGACGGCCTCGGTCACGCTCTGGATGTCGATCCGCCAGCCGGTCAGTTTGGCGGCCAACCGGGCGTTCTGCCCGGCTCGCCCGATGGCGAGGGAGAGTTGGTCGTCGGGCACGACGACGTTGGCCGTCCGCCCCTCCACGGGATCCTCCTCCAGCATCACGCTGAGCACCTTGGCGGGGCTGAGGGCCTTGGCGATGAAGGTGACGGGGTCGGGACTCCATTCGATGATATCGACCTTCTCCCCGCCCAGTTCTTTCACGATGGACTGGATGCGGATGCCCCGCATGCCCACGCAGGCGCCCACGGGGTCGACGCCGGGCTGTCGGGCGGCCACGGCGACCTTGGACCGAGAGCCCGCCTCCCGGGCAATGGCCTTGATCTCCACCGTTCCATTGGCGATCTCCGGCACCTCCAGTTCGAGGAGGCGGCGGAGCATCTTCTTGTGGCTACGGGAGACGATGATCTCCGGCCCGCGCGGGGTCTTGCGGACCTCCAGCACGTAGGCCCGGATGCGGTCGTGGAGGTTGTACCGCTCGCCGGGGACCTGTTCCTTGCGGGGCATGATCGCCTCGGTGCGGCCCAGGCGGAGGGTCACCTGATGGGGGGAGACGCTCTGGACCGTGCCGTAGACCAGTTCACCCTCCTGCTCGCGGAAGTGGTTGTACTGGGCCTCCCGCTCCGCTTCCCGGATGCGCTGGAGGATCACCTGCCGGGCCGTCTGGGCGGCGATGCGGCCGAAGTTGGCCGGCGTGTCTTCGACCATGATCCGCTCGCCTACCTCGGCGTCCGGCTTGATCTTGCGGGCGTCCTCCAGGGAGATCTCCGTCTTCGGGTCGGTGACCTCGGCGACGACGAGTCGTTCGGCGTAGATGCGGACGCCTCCCGTGCGGAGGTCGATCTTCACCTGGACGTTCTGCCCGGCGGGCGCGCCGGTGTCCCGCTGGTAGGCGCGGACAAGGGCGCTCTTGATCGCCTCCAGTACTACTTCCTGCGATAGGTTCCGGTCAGCACAGATTTGGTTTAGGGCTAAAATGAACTCGCTTTTCATCGGGCTACCACCGCCTATATTAAAGAAAGTGGGCTTCGCGCACCCACTTTCCACCACCCCCATATCCTTTAAACACATTATAACACAGGTGGTAGCCTTGCGCAAGCAAAACAGTACTTGAGTTGTATTTGGGGTTCGGGGCAAGATCACGGGGGCGTGTCGAACCACAAAGGCGCGGAGAACGCGGACGCAGAAAATGTAAGGAGTCTGCGCCCTCTGCGCCTCTGTGGTGAACTTCAATGTCTGTGGGGGATCCTCACGTTATCCGGAAGCCCTTTTCCTTCCTCGCGCTCTTATCGCCGATCGCCACGACGACGTCCCACTCACCGGTGGGTCTCCCCTTCAGGTCGAAGACGCACTCCATCTTCCCTGCGTCCAGGATTCGGACCGTCTTGGCCGGAATGGGTTGCACGTCCTTCCGCTCCAGCCGGGCCGTAGCCCCCTGGGCGAAACCCGACCCGGTGATGGTGACCTTGACTTCCTTTTCGTCTCTTTTCCCCGTGGTGGGATTCACCTTCGTAATGGAGAGGGCGGGGCGGGACTTGGGCTGCTGAAGGACGATGGTGATCTCGGTCCCTTTCTTGGCAGCGGTCCCGGCAGAGGGTCGCTGCTCGGCGACGATCCAGTCCTCCTTCGCCTCTTTGGGCTCCCACTTCGGTATGAACTTCCCGGCGATCAGCCTTTGGGCCTCCGCTTTGGTCTTCCCCTTCAGGAGCGGGACCGTCTCCTTCGCCGGAGGTTGGATGCCCACTGCCTTCTTGATCGCATCCACTACACCCTCTTTGGGGGTCACCGAGGCGCTGACCCCCAGACCCCACGCCAGCGCCAAGAGGTAGTCCTGCCAAGAGCGACCAAAGGTGGGGACCCTCTCTGCGATGTAGATCAGTCCGATGACCCCCGCCACCGCTGCCCACGCCAGAATAGCGATACAGGCTTGCCGCTTGTACCGCTTCGCCGCGATCTCCACCAGGCTCCGATGTACCCTCACCACGGTCGCGGCAAGCAGTCGCCCTTTAGCCCGGGCCGTGATCTGGTACTCACCGGGCTTTTTGAACAGATGGGGCGAGTCGACAGGCACTCCATCCACGTACCAGCGATACCCTTTGGGCGGCCTCTCTCCAGCGCGCTCCGGGAGTAGCCGCAGGGCCACTCGCTGTCCCGCCCGGACCGTGTCCGGCAGCCAGATCCGGAATGGATGGCGTATCTCGAAAGAAAGCATGAAAGGAGGCAGACCGCCATCGGAGCGGGCCGTCACCTTGCATACACGCGGGTAGCGGTGCACGGGGGCCCACTCAAAGGTTGGCGTAAACGTGCTGGTCGGTTCCTTCGATCGAGCCATTACCTTGTCCGGATAGAAGCGACGGACCCACCAGACCTCCCATTCAAACACCCCGTCGTCCGTTGGGGATACGGTGAATTCGACGGTTTCATCGGTGTACAGGACTCCCCCGTCCTCCAGGACCCGTTCCCCTCCAGAAGGGTCGGTTACTCGGCCTCTGATGTGGGGTATCCCCACCTCTTGTTGGAGGAGTCGAGCGGTGCGGTCGAGGTCCAACTCTACCATCAGGGTAGATCGATCAAGCGCTACCTCCGCTTCCTTCAGGACTGTCTCCAGGCTGGCCCAGTCGCCTGCCTGGAAGTAGATCTCGGCGGCCTCGTATTTTCGGCGGACGTCTTCCAGATCCCCTTCGCCCTCCGCCTCCGATTCTTCCAGTTTGGCCTTGAACGCAGCCATATGAGAGGCGGCGGTCTTGAGGTTGTGGATCGCTTCCATCGCCTCGGCGAGCCACACCCGCGCCTGGTCCACGTCCCCGAAGGCTAACGCCATTTCCACCTGATCCAACTTCTGCCCGATGTCCTTGCACACCCGGGTGGGAGGCGAAGCAGCACACGCCGCGTCCAGGCGTTGTCGGGCGACCGCGAGAAGGTATCTCTGGAAGGGGATGCTGCTCTTGGTATCGCGCAGACCAGCGCGGAGTAGAAGGCCGATGGACAGGGCGCCGATGACGATCGCCAGGAACGGCCAGATATAGAAATCGCACACCCTCGCGGTGACGTGGATTGCCTCGATGGCCCAGCCCTCAGCTGTGCGGACGACGAGGAGGCCCTCATAGAGGCCAGGATACCGCACGCCCTCTATGCTCAGGTCCACTTCCGTCACCCCCTCGATGGGGGAGGAGACAGGCGCGACGTTCAGGTAGCCCACCTGTCCGGTGGACCCATCGACCAGTTCGGTGGGGAGGAACTCGAAGGAAACCTCCTGACGGTCCTTCTCCCAGAAGCGCATGCGGTAGGGTTCCCAGGTGATGCTCCTGGGGGCCAGCGGCAGCCAGCGTATGCCCGTCAACAGGATTGCTCGTTCCCCCTCGGCTTTCCCGGTTAGGCGGTGCTGGATCGAAAAGGCGGGGCGCGAGATCTGCAGCGTGACCTTCTGGGTCAGCGGCTCCGCATCCTCCGTCTCGATCACCAGCCACCCCTCGTACTCCCCGGAGGGAGGCAGCGTCTCAGGTTGAAAACTGATCGTCACGTTTGTGGGTTCGTTGGGGGGTAGCACGGCGATGGAGGCTTCCGTTGTACCGACGGGGCCGGGACTCAGGGGGGTGCCTTCTTTCGGCTGGTGTACCGTCAGCCGGACCCTCGCGCTCGTCGTAACGATTCCTGTGTTGACCAGGCGGATCTGGGCCGCGGGGTGCTCGGCGCTGATGACGAGCGCGTCGCTGCCGGTCGGGTTGGGGTAGAGGAGCATCACCTCTCCGGCCGTAGGGTTCGAGACCAGAATGTTGACGCGCCGGGAGAGTGTCCGGCCGTTGGTGGCTGTCGCCACCAGCCATCCTCCGTACTCTCCAGAGGGAGGCAGGTTAGCAAAGGTGAGCAGTGCGTTGACAGGTTGGGTGGTGGTGAGCGTCAGGCCTTCGGCCACGGCGACGCTCGTCAGCGCCGGGCTCAATGGAGTGCCAGCCTTGTCCTGGTAGATCAGCAACTCGACCCGAACTCCCTTCAGTTCGGCCTCACGGCTGAGGAGGCGGACCTGGATTTCGGGGTGGTTGGCGTCGATGACTACGGTGTCTCCCTCGCCGGGGTAGAGCACCACAAAGTCCTCGGGGATCGGGGTGGGAGTAGGGATGGGAGAGGCTGGCTGGGTTGTTTCTTCGCTTGCCCCTTCGGTTGCCTCGGGAGTGACTCTCTCGGGCTCTTCCTCGGTGGGGGCCTCTGCAGGCTCATCGGTCGGCTCGGGAGTCGCTCCCTCGCCCTCCGATGGACTGGCTGGGCTGGCGAGAGCGGCCCCCAGCCTCGAGAGGGTGTCTTCCAGATTGCCGAGGAAGGATACGCCCTCTATGGTCGCGTATCCGGCACCCGCTAACAGCAGCAACGCCAGAGCACCGGCGATCAGGCGGCCGGCTCTTGTACTGAAGAGGTCCATCGCTTTTGCCTCCTAGCGTGGCGAGAACGGTCTGATGGCCCTCACGAAGAGGCGCCTGGGAGGCATCCAGGGCGGGGAACCGCAGAGAGGTGCACAGCGGAGAAGTGGCTACGTTCGCCTCTAGATCAGAGGAGATGTCGTAGAGGAACTTCCCCAAATGCTTCCACCGGTTCCAGTATACAGGTGAACCCTTAGCGTGTCAAGGTCGACAGCTGACCTTCGGACAGGAGTTCGGACATCGCCAATGAAACCCTTTCCCGGCTCGTCCAGCACCGGCTCTTCAGCCGGTGCTGGATCGATTTCCCGCCAGCCCCGCCTGTTTACGGCGGGGCGGATTGGGTATGTCCGAACTCTTGTCCAAACTCCAGTGGCAGGCGTCTGGTATAGGGCTATCAGGTTTCCCGCAACCGCAGAGGCGCGCAGGGCGCGGGGTTCTACATTTTCCCCATCTGTTCTCTGCGCTCTCTGCGTCTCTGCTCCGGCCCTCACCCCGTTACTGCTCGTGGGGTGAGGGCCGGATGGGGTTGTCTAGGGTGGAGTCAAGGGAAATTCCGGAGGATCAGGGGGAGGTAAACCTTGGAGCCGGCGGTCGCACCGCTGGGCCAGAAGCCGCCGAGGAGAGTGTAAGTACCGCCGCTTGCCTCTCCGGGGTCCGCCTGGCCGATGGTGCCACCCAGGGCGTACCCTCCACCGGTGCTGAAGGTCCACCCGCCTCCGTCCACCGTCCACCACGAGAGGTCGTACCCCCCGCCCGACTGGGCCAGGGCGGGGACGGTGAGGAGGACCAGGAAAAGGAGGAGAACGACCGTTTTTCTCATCGTCCACCTCCTATTGGAGCATCACCAGCATCAGGATGGTGCCGGTTCCTTCCTGCAGTCCCTCCAGCGCCTTGCCGAGGATGACCCCGCTGGGGTAGAAGGTGACGCCGTTCACTGTGACGGGGCTGGCCTTCATCGCGTGACCGGGAGTGGAGGAGGTGGTGAGGAGGTCGCCGGGGTTGATGGGGCCGTTCTCCGCGCTGGCCTTGACCGGTACGATCCCCATGACGGCCAGAGGGGCGAAGCCGGCCTGATCCAGGTTGGCCGCGCCGCCCACGTAACTGGGGCGCGTGGAGTAGACGCCCGCCACGGCCGGATCGTAGGGGGTGGTACTGCGGACCAACCGCCCATCCGGGCCGATCACCAGCACGTCCCCCGGCTCCAGGTCCGTTTCGGCCGGAAGCACCTCGGCGAAGTCGGCCGGTGTGCTGTCTACAAGACAGGGAGAGAGCTCGGTCTCATCCAGCGTGCCGGCGTTGTCGTCGATGGACTGGCCGCAGTAGTAGGTCCCGTCGGCGTAGACGTCGCCGGAGTTGGTCACGCGGAACTCGGGGTCGCTGCTGCTGGTGCCGTAGGCGACGATTAGGTCTCCTCCTGTTCCCTGGTTGCGAACCCACAGGGCGGGATAGGTGGTGCTGGAGTTGCTGAAGAACCCGCCGTACCCGCTGTCGCTGGTGCCCCAGATGCCGGTCGGTCCGGCGGGTGAATCGGATGTGCCGTTGTTACCGATCCCCTTGACGCCGGCCCGACCGCCGGCGTTGGTATCGCCGAGCACCCCATGCGCTGCAGAGGCAGTCCCGTACACTCCGGCGTAGGTCGGGTTGCTGCTGGTCGAGTAGCCGTGGACGCCGTAGGTGCTGCCGGAGCCGTAGAGTCCTCTCGAACCGCCGGACAGCGAGAGTCCCGTGCCAGTGCCGGTCCACGTCTCGCCCCAGTGGCTATGGGAGGCGCTGGCGAACGCGCTGGCGTGTTGCCCGTCCAGCATGTCGGCGTTGAGGTTGGCGTTGAGCGTCCCGTTGTTGAGGGGGATGTTGCCGTTGCTATTGCCGGCGTGATAGCCGTCCAGCCGGTCGGCGTTGAGGTTGGCCACCAGATAGGTGCTGTCCACAGTAAAAGGCGGGCTGACGCCGGAGGTCCCGCCGTTGAAGGCGGGGCGGCCGTTCACCGTCTCATCCTGGTCCAGATGGAAGTACTGGGGATGGTCGTCGTTGGCCAGGCCGGTCAGGGAGCTGTGATCGTGGGTGTGGCTGGAGCCCAACTGGCTGGCGTGGTAGCCGTCCAGTGTGTCAGCGTCCAATCCGGAGCCGGAGCCGTCGTTCCCTTCGTGCCAGATCGCGTTGCCGTCTACGGTTGCCCCCGCGCCGTTGGTCACCAGCCGCACGCCGCCGTATGCCCGCACGGCGAACTCGTCGGTGGCGTTGGAGGTGAAGTCGGCGTCGGTGGAGTCGGCCCAGACGAAGGAGCCTTGGTGGTTGGCCCTGGCCCGGTAACCGGCTGCGAAGGAATAGTCGCCCTGGGCGGTGTTATCGTAGCCGCCGGGGGTGGTGGCGTATTGGCCGCTGGCCAGGTTGCTGTAGCCTCCGCCGACGGTGGCATACGAGGCTGCGGTGCTGTTGTAAGTTCCTCCGCCCACGGTGGCGTAGTAGCCCTGGGCGGTGTTGTGGAACCCTCCGCCGACCGTGCTGTACCAGTCGGCGGCGGTGTTGGCCCGTCCCCCGGCAACGGTGTTGTAGGGGCCAGAGGCGGAGTTCCTGTATCCCCCTCCGACGGTGGCGTACTCCCGACCGGTGGTGTTATGCAACCCGCCGCCGATGGCAGCGTAGTCGCCGGTGGCGGTGATCCAGGAGCCGCCTGCCACCGTTGCGGCGTAGCCCGTCGCGCTGATGTGCTCTCCGCCGCCGATGGCCACATAATCGGCTCCGGCGACGTTGCTTGCTCCTGCCCTCCCGCCTCCGCCGATGAACACGCCCACCGTCGTGGTGATCGGGCCGTTGCCTGCGTACCCGCCGATGATGTTGGGGGTCCCGCTGGTCGGCTCCATCCGCCACCCTACCGTGTTACTCACGCCCAGGGTCAGGCTCACCCCGTCGGTGGTGCCCAGCAGGTTCGTGCCTGGCCGGGTCCCGGCGTTGCCTGTGAGGGACCAGAAAGGGCCCTGGCGAGCGTAGTGGGCGTAAGGGACGGGGGTCAGGGCCTGACGGGGGGTCAGCGTCGTGTAGTCGGCGTCGCCCGAGCACTTTACCGCTACTTCCAGCCACAGGGCTGTCCCGTCGAAGACCTCTCCGAAGTCCAGTTGGACGGTGAACCGTCCCTCGCTCACCGTCACTCCGTTTCGATCGAGGGTCGTTCCTATTGGCGTGCCTCCGCTCTCGGCATCCCACAGGCTAAAGCGGAAATCGCAGGTGTCGCTCACGGGTGCGCCGTTTGAGGTAAGAAGACCCTGGTAGGTGAAGGTAGAGCCCAGGGAGGCGAGCGGGGCGGAGAGTCGCTGTGGGCCTAATCCGTGGGCGTAGGCGAGCCCGGCGGCTCCGGTGAGGAGGAGGGCAAGGACCGCCGTGCCGTAGATCAGCAGGTGCCGTCTCATTGCTCGTCTCCTTAACTCAGTTGTGGGCCGAGGAACACCGGCCTATCCCTCGACAAGGCACGCTATCCCGGGGGCCGGCCCGGGAGCGGCCTGCGGGTGATGTGTCTCATACCGCTAGGGATGATTCACAAGGAAGGAAACATCGATCCTGCGATGAGGAGAGACGATGAGCGCGAAGGGGTGAAGCGACGGGTGGCCCGGCACAGGAAACCAAGGGCCCCGGGTAAAGCGGAGAGAAAAAGGGGAGCCATCTTGGGAGGGCAAAGAATAAAATAGGGGCTAAAGGGGGGCGGGTTTCCCTTCGGGGATTCCCGTTGCGAGGGAGGCCCTGAGGTCCTATTGAACCCGAACTGGTCGCCAGGTGGCTGCGCGTTCACAGGCAATCACCGAAAACGTTTTAAGGACGATGCCAGCCTTCCAGTGCCCGTACAGGCCCGCGTGACCTGGATTTTATCAGACTTGGTGTGTAAGGTCAACTCCTCGAGGATGCCCTTCGGCTGCCCTTGTCCCGATGGCCGAGGGAGGCCCGGCCTTCGCCGGGCTTTGCTGCTGGGTGAGTCGCCGGGCACCTACTAAACGGTTACGGATTCCGTCAGGGTCGATCGGCTTGCGGGGGTCAGTTCGTTGTGCTACAATCCCTTGCCAGGGAGGGGTTTCGCTGACTTGCAGGAGCCCAGACCGGAGGGCAGGCACTCCTGCGGGGTGTGTTGCAGCACGAGGCTTCTCCGCCGTCAAGGTAGATTGGCTGCTTCACGAGGGTGGTCGCAGGCCTTCTGAGTGTATCCATCGTGGAGATCCCCGGCGTCTGGCCCCCCGCGCTCCCCCTTCGAAGATGTCGCTCTCGTGATCCTGTTGGCCAACGGGGAAGCCGGAGTGCAAGCCGGTCGCTGTGCTGCCTGTACGGGTTAGACGAGGGCGCTCGCCGATCCACCCACCCCTCTGAATTGTGAGCGAACCAACCATCAGACCGCTGGGACCCGGTGACGAAGTTGCAGCTGTGGGGCTACGGGCCGGGGTGATTTCCCAGCCACGGGGAGAGCGATCCGCTTCTAGGAGGAGTAGAAATGAGAGCGTATCGGGTGGCGAGAAAAGAG
>DUEL01000049.1 GCA_011192125.1 Thermoflexia bacterium | reverse complement strand
CTTGTGGCCCTAACAGCTGTTCGGGCTATCCCGGTGAGGACACGGCGACCCGCGCTCTGCGACGGTCTCCTTGCGGGACCCAGACGCAGTCGGCCTGCCGTGTCCTTGCCTTTATTATACTAGACGCGGAGGGCGCAGAGAGAATTTTTTGAAGAAAGCCTCTGCGACCTCTGCGTCTCTGTGGTGAAAAACTTCAGACCAGAGCATCCGCCCCTCGCGCCAGCAGGTCCTCCGCCAGCGCCCACCCTAACGCTTCGGCCTCGGAGGTCGCTCCCTGCCTCGCTCCCCGAATGATGGTCCTCCCGTCCGGACTGGCGACCAGCGCCCGCAGGTGGATCTGGTGTCCATCGACCTCGGCGTAGGCACCGACGGGCGCGTGGCAGCCGCCTCCCAGCCGGGCCAGGAACGCCCGTTCGGCGGTGGTGGCGGCCCGGGTGGGCGAGTGGTCCAGCGGAGCGACCAGAGAACGGATCCGTTCGTCGTCGGCGCGGACCTCGACGGCCAGCGCCCCCTGTCCCACCGCGGGCAGCATGATCTCGGGGGACAGGACCTCAGTGATGCGGTCGGCTCGGCCCAGGCGGACCAGCCCGGCGACGGCCAGGATCGCTGCGTCGTATCTCCCTTCCTCTACCTTGCGCAGGCGGGTGTCCACGTTCCCCCGGATGTCCGCGATCCGCAGGTCGGGCCGCAGGGCGAGAAGTTGGGCAGCGCGGCGGCGGGAACTGGTGCCCACGCGCGCCCCCGAAGGGAGCGCGGAGAGAGGCCGGCCCGTTCGGGAGACCAGCGCGTCCCGAGGGTCGCCCCGCTCCGGAATCGCGGCCAGAGCCAGCCCCGGCGGCAACCGCGTGGGCAGGTCCTTCAGGCTGTGGACCGCCAGGTCGATCTCGCCCTGGAGCAAGGCCCGCTCCAGTTCCTTGACGAACAGCCCGACCCCTCCCGCCTGGGAGAGGGAAAGGTCCCGCCTCCGGTCCCCCAGGGTGTGGACCTCCACCACCTGGACCTGGAGGTGGGGGGTGTGGCGCTTCATCCGTTCCACCACCCAATGGGCCTGCCAGAGCGCGAGCGCGCTCCGTCGGGTTCCCACGCGAACGACCTCTCGATCCATTCCACCTCTCCTACCGAAACAGGAAACTGTGCAGGCCGGCCGGGGCCAGCAACTCGGCTCCGACGAAGGTGACCAGCACGGAGACGAATCCCACCACCACGAGCCAGGCGGCGCGGCGTCCGGACCAGTGGGAGAAGTGGCGCACGTAGAAGTAGAGGCCGTAGACGGCGACGGTGAGCAGGCTCAGCACCTGCTTTGGCTCCCACACCCAGGGGGTCCCCCACGCCCGTTCGGCCCAGGCGGAGCCGGTGAGGATGGCGGCGAGCATCAACAACAGCCCTGCGGTCGCCGACCAGCGGCTCAGGCCGTCCATCACCGCCAGGGGGGGAAGACGCCAGGCTACCTGCCTGCGGCGCAACGCTCGCTCCTGCAGAAGGTACGCCAACGCGGCCGCGAACGCCAGGGTGAAAGCGGCGTAGGCGGCGAAGAAGACGGACACGTGGGCCATCAGCCAGGGGCTCTGCAGCAGCGGCAGGAGGGGTTCGTGGGCGGGCGGCAGGAGCGAACCGACCAGGATGGTGGACGCGCCCAGCGGCACGACCAGGACGCCGAGGACGGTGTATCCGAACCGCCACTCGATCGTCAGGTACAGGAGGGCCAGGAGCCAGGCGTAGAGGGAGAGGACCTCCCGAAGGGTAAGGAACGGGAAGCCGAAGGTCAGCCAGCGACTCGCCACCGCGCCCGCGTGCAGGACGACGGAGCCGAGGAGGGCGTAGACCGCCCAGCGCAGTTCCCGACGGCGGTGGGCCAACCAGCCCGTCAGGTACAGGTAACCGCTGACGGCGTACAGCACCGTGCCGAGGTTGAAGAGGACCTGGGGCATCAAGCCGGCCCTCCCTTCCCGTCCAGGCCGAACAGGTCGCGGACCACCTCGGCGTACCGGTAGCCGTCGCATCCCCCGGCCCGCTCTTTGAGGCGGATGATGGGTCTGTGCAGGATCTTGTTGACGATGCGATGGGCCATCATCTCGATGACCTTCCGCTCCCGGTCGGATAGATCGTCCAACCGCCGGAGGGCCCGCTCCAATTCCGCCTGTCCCACGCGTTCCGCCTGCTCCCGTAACTGGACGATGAGGGGGACCACGTCCAGCGAGCGGAACCAAGCCATGAACTCGCGCTGCTCCTCGGCGATGATGGCCTTCACCTTGGGCACCTCGCGGCGGCGCTCGGCCAGGCTGGCTTCGACCACCGCCCTGAGGTCGTCGATGTCGTAGAGATACACCCCCTCCAGCCGGGCCACCTCCGGGTCCACGTTGCGGGGGACGGCGATGTCGATGAAGAAGAGGGGACGGTTGCGGCGCAGAGGGAGGGCCCGGCCGACGTTCTCCGGGCGGAAGATGGCGTGGGGCGCGCCGGTGGAGGCGATGATGATGTCCGCCCACCAGAGGGCCTCCTCGAGCCGCTCCCATCCCAGCGGACGCGCCCCGATTTCGGCCGCCAGCCGCTCCGCCCGTTCCCGGGTCCGGTTGAGGATGGAGAGGCTGCCCGCCCCGTAGGCGACCAGCGCGCGGGCGGCCAGTTCCGCCATCTCCCCCGCCCCTACCAGCAACACGTGGCACGCGGAGAGGTCGCCGAAGATCTTCTGGGCCAGTTCCACCGCCACGTGGCTGACCGAGGTGGCCCCCCGGCCGATGGCCGTCTCGGTGCGGGCCCGCTTGCCGGCCTCCACCGCGTGGCGGAAGAGGGCCGCCAGGACCTTCCCGGCCGCCCCGCAGGCCAGGGCCCGCTCCATCGCCTCGGTCACCTGGCCCAGGATCTGAGATTCCCCCAGGATCATCGAGTCCAGCCCGGCCGCCACGGAGAACAGGTGGGCGACCGCTTCCTCGTCGGTATAGGTGTAAAGGTAAGGCTGGAAGGTCTCCCGGGGCTCTCCGTGGCAGTCCTCCAGGAACCGGCAGACGGCCCGCTGTCCATCCGCCAGGCTGGGGGCGAGGACGTAGACCTCCAGCCGGTTGCAGGTGGAGAGGATCACCCCTTCGGGGGCGTAGGGGCACGACCCGTCCGACGGGCGGAGGCGGGCCAGTGCCTCCTCCAGGGAGGTCTTGGTGAAGGCCAGCCGCTCCCGGGCCTCCACCGGGGCGACCCTGTGGTTGAGGCCGACGACGACGATGTGCATCAAGTCTCCCAGGATTGGATCTGTTTCAGGATCTCCTCGGCGCGGCGGCGGGCGGCCGTCTCGTCCCCTGCGTCCAGGAGGGCCAACACATCCGAGCGGAACAGTCGATCCCAGAACGCTTTTCGACGGGCGGGCGGAAGGATGGATACGACCCGCTGCCGCAGTTCCCCCAGCCATTCCACGAAGGGGCCGTAGGCGGGGCCGAACTCCCGCTCCAGTCGCTGGCGGATGCGGCGGGCTAGAGCCGGGCACCGACCATCGGTGGAGACCGCCAGGGTCAGCGGGCCGCGCCGCACCACGGCGGGGAGGAAGAACGTGCACCGGTCGGGGTCGTCCACCACGTTGACCAGGATGCCGCGGGCCCGGGCTTCTTCCCACACCCGCCGGTTGACCGCCGGATCGTCGGTGGCGGCGATGACCAGGAGGGCTCCCTCCAGGTCGCCGGCCCGATAGGCCCTCCGTACCGCTTCGACCTCGCCCTGCGCGGCCAGTTCCTCCAGCCGTTCGCAAAGGACGGGGCTGATCACGACGACCCGGGCGTCGGCCGCACGAAGCCCGTCCACCTTGCGGGCGGCCACCGTTCCTCCGCCGACGACCACGCAGCGGGCGCGGTGCAGGTGGACCAGGGTGAGGGGGTAGCCCGTCAACTGGCCGCTCCTGCGGGGAGAAGATCGCGCATCGTCCGTTCGTAGGCCTCCAGGGCGGCGAAGAGCACCTGATCCAGGAACTGGCGCAGGCTGCGGTGGATGTGGACGTCCTGGTCGTCGTACTGGCCCTGGGTGGTGAGCCCCGGCCGTGTGGCTCGGATCAGCGCTTCGCGGAAGAAGAGGAAGGCCCGGACCGTGTCCACCAGGGAGAGGCCGCGCCGTGCAGCGTCCTGGCCGTATTCCCAGCCGATGCGCCGACCTTCCTCCAGGATGGGCTCCCGGCCCGTGGTGCGCAGCGTGTACTGGATCGCCAGACCCAGGAGCCGCCGCCCGCTCTCCCGGCGGGCCGCCCGATCCGTCGCCCCAAAGGCCGTGTACCAGGGCTCCCCGGTGATGCCCTCTACCACCTCCTGCCGGGCCTGCTGAATCAAGCCGTGGGCGAGTTGTTCCGGGGCCGGCAGGTCGGCCAACCGTTTCCTTCTCGCCAGGAAGGCCTCCAGGTCCTCCCTGAGGAAGCGGCGGTGGCCGCCGGGGGTGCGAAGGTAGGGGATCTCTCCCTGATCGGACCAGCGGCGGAGTGTGGTCGGGTGGACGCCCAGGAGGCGCGCGGCCTCGCCGAGTGTCAGCCAGCGGGGTGAGTCTTTGGGCACAGGCAGGTTGGACCTCATCGCGAAATCGATATAAACACTACTAAAATTATGCAATCCTTAGCAGACGTAGGCATTATACTAGAGGCCGAAGGTTCTGTCAAGAGCGTCTCCGAGGTTCGGACAGGAGTATGGAGAAACCACAGCGGCACAGGGGGCACAGAGGAGGGTCTGGGTGGGTAAGGAAGAAAACGCTGTGTCCTCTGTGCCTTTGTGGTGAAAAAACGTTGGATGTCCGAACTCGTGTCCGGAGCCCAGCATCTGCGTGGGAAGAGGGGAGTGGTTCAGCAGGGTAACACAGGTGCGACGCACCTTCAAAGGTGCGTCGCACCTATCAACTGATCGCAGCGCGGGTGGTTGTGAGGTGTCAGCCTCGCTGCACGAGGGGCAGGTATATCCTGTGCCCACGCCCGGGGAGGACGGTCAGGGTCCACCCGAACCGATCTCCCTCCTCCAGCATCCCGTCAATGTCGGAAAGGCCCTGGTGCCACATCTGGTCCCTATCGGCCGTGAGTCCCTGACCCGATCCGTACAGTACCTGGACCGCGCCGGCATCGGTTGTGGTTTCTATATCCTCGTAGGGGATGCTGATGGCGAGGTCGTCGTATCCATCGCTGTCGAAATCCCCCGCGGTCAGCGCGTCGCCGAAGCGATCTCCCGTTTCGACGGAGTCTCCCAGGCCGCTGTTGCCCTGGTACCACATTTGGTTTCCGGCGCTGGTGAGTCCCCCGCTCGATCCGTACAGCACCTGGACCGTGCCGGCGCTGGCTGTAGATCCTACGTCCTCATAGGGGACACCGACGGCGAGATCGTCGTACCCGTCACCGTTGAAATCCCCGGTAGTCAGCGCGTAGCCAAATCTGTCTGACTCCTCGGCGGTGCCGGTTATGTCGTCCAGGCCTTGGTGCCATATCTGATCCCCCGCGCCGGTGAGTCCCTGGGTCGATCCGTACAGCACCTGGACCGCGCCGGCATCGGTTGTGGTTCCTATATCCTCGTAGGGGATGCCGACGGCGAGGTCGTCGTATCCATCGCCGTTGAAGTCCCCCACGGCCAGCGATCGGCCGAAGTAATCAGACGCTTCGGCGATGCCCCCCAGGCCGTTGTTGCCCTGGTACCACAGTTGGTTTCCGGTGCTGGTGAGTCCCTGGTCTGTGCCGTACAGCACCTGAACTGCGCCAGCGCTGGCTGTGCCCCCGGAATCCTCATGAGGGATACCGATAGCCAGGTCTGGGTATCCATCGCTGTTGAAGTCGCCCCCGGCCAGGGAGTAGCCAAACAGATTGTAGGGATCGGCGGTATCCTGCACGCCGGGCCGGTTCTGATCCCATCCCTGGTTGCCGGTGGCGGTCAGGCCGGAGGCGGAACCGGGGATGACGTTGACGCCCCCCGCGTCGGTCAAGGTTCCGATGTCTTCGTCGGGTACCCCGACCGCCAGGGCGTCGTACAGTGGGAACAGCGCAGCCTGGGCATAGGGCTGAACGGGCGCGGGCTCCGCGGGGGAAGCAGCGGTGGGGGTGGAGAGGACGGCGATGAGGAAACCGCACAGCAGAAGTGCGCGGACGGGGGCCCAGGCCCTCTGTGATAGGGTAAGGATCCAATCGCACGTTCTCCTTTCCATGGCTTTTCCTCCTGACGAGACTTGATAGGAGTTCTCCGCAGGTTTTCTACGCGTATTTTGGATTCGGGGCGAGACCACGGGTTTGTGTCGGACCGCTGGGGCGCGGAGGACGTGGGGGTTTTCTTATACCTGGAGGACTCTGCGCCCTCCGCGTCTCGGCGGTGGGATTCAACCGTGGCTCGCCGATGTCACCGTCCCCGAACTGGGATACACGGGTTCTCTTCTGAGGCATAGTTCCTCCGGCGTGCGGGCATCGGGAGGAGGTTGAAATCGCTGCTGGCGAGAGCATCGCCAATGTCTTCATAGGGTACGCCCGACCGCCAGGCTGTCGTACGGTGGGGCGAGCACGGGCTGGGCACGGGGCCGGGCGGGTGCGGGCTTTGCCTGGGAGGGGGCGATGGGCGTGGAGAGGCTGGCGATGAGGAGGCCGCACAACAGGAGCGCGCGGACCGACGCCCAGGCCCTCTGTAATAGGGTAAGGATCCAATCGTACTTTCTCCTTTCCATGCCAGGTTCTTCTTACCGCTGGTATGAAAAGCACCGACCAGGCCTTCGGCAGGAGGAGGGGCTGCCAGCGGGGCGCAAAGTGGTGGGGGGCAGGTGGAGGACGGCGGAACGCGTTGCCCGACCTCTAATCGAGCGGTCCATCAGCGATCAGTCCTGGTGGGACCAGGGAGTCGGCACGAGATCGCCGGTGAACCGCTGGATGAAGGCCATGAGTTCCTCCAGGTTTTGGACGTAGGTCATCTGTCCTGTGCCAGCGTGCTGCACCCATCCTCGCCATCTCTGCTTCTCCTCTTCCCACCAGATACGTAGGATGAAGGAATCTCCTCGTCCTCGTGCCTCGGCCACAGTCTTCTCCTCTTTGATGGATGGTCCTCTCGATACCCCTACCTCCCGTGCGCGAGGTGTGCACAGCAGCGATGAGGGAAACCACGGAGGTGTGGAGGACAAGGGTCTCTGTGCTCTCCGTGCCTCTATGGTAAAACCAGCCTATCATAGAGGTGTCTTTTGGATGTCTTGCCGGAGGGGGGCGAAAGGGTGAACCTTGGGGCCATTTCGGGGTGTAGTTGGGGAGGAGGGCGGATCCTTCGTTCAGACCTCGCGTGCCCCCCGGGTGGGGGTCGGATGCCCAGCGGCGCGAAGGGCGGCCAGATCGCGCTTCACCGTACGTGGGCTGACCTGGAGGGCTTCAGCCAGGTGGTCGACGGTAGGGGCGGCCCCCTGGTCGGCCGCCTCCCGCAGCAATCGCAACAGGCGGTGGCGGCGACGGGCGACCTTGCCCCGGATCGTGTCGTCGTCGGGGACGGATACCGTCCAGACGACCTCGACCCACTCATCGTCGTGGAGGGGGCGGCCTGTGGGAGCGTCGGCGCGGGGGAGGCGGAAGGTCAGACGTCGAGGCTGGAGGGCCTGCCAGGCCTTCACGATCGCCCGGTGCTCGGGCACCCGCTCCAGGCTCATCTCCCGCTGCTCGGGGGAAAGGCTCTGCAGGACCTCCGTCAGCATCCGATGGGCCTGCTCGATGGCGTCCCGGGCCTCTTCGAGTTGTCCCAGGGAGGTGAGTACCTGGTAGTGGGCGAAGGGGATCAGGTAGCCCTGTTCTGCGCCCTGCTGCAGCCGAGCCATCGCCCGCTTGGTGGCCGCTAGCGCTGCCTCCCGCTGGCCCTGAGCCAGGAGGGCCACCCCCTTTTCCGCCAGCAGACCGGCGACCGGCAAGGCCAACCCCGTCTGCCGACAGATGGTCTCCGCCTGGTCCAGGTGCTCCAGCGCGGCCTGGGGATCTCCCTGGATCAGGGCCAGTCTGGCGAGGGCGCGGTGGACATCTACCTCACCCCGCCGTTTACCCACTGCTCGCATCGCTGCCAGTCCTTCCTCCAGCAAGGCGCGGGCCTTTTCGTACTCCCCCCGGCGGCAGGCGATGCAGCCCAGCACCAGCAGGATGTACCCTCTGTCGGGATTGCGGATCGCCTCGCAGGATCGCAGGGCCGCCTGGGCATATTGTGCGGCTCGGTCATCGTCGCCCAGGAGGTGGTGACAGAGATCGGCCAGGTTCCCCAGCGTCAGGACCTCCCCACGCCGGTCGTCCACGCTCCGGTAGGCCTCGAGCGCCTCCTGGTAGAGGCGCAGAGCCTGCCCGATCCGTCCCTGCTCGACGAGGATGAGGCCCCAGTTGAGCAGATTGCGGGCCTCCCCCTGGCGGTAGCCGATCGCCCGACAGATTTTCAGGGACCGCTGGTAGTACGCTTCCGCCTGGGAGAGGTCGCCCTCCATAGCGTCGATCCGCCCCAGGGTGCCCAGGATACCGGCCACTCCTCTCTTGTAATTGATGGCCTCGTAGAGCCCCAGGGCGGCCTCGGCGTGGAGACGGGCCGGCCCGTGCTCGTTGGCGGTGAGGAACAGGCTGGACAGGAGGGCGTGGGCGTCGGCCTCGATCCTTCGATCCCCCAGGAGGCGACCGATGTCGGCGGCCGCCTGGAGGTGGTCGATCGCGGGGGATCGCTTCCCTTGAATGCCCAGGGCCGTGCCGAAGGCGATCCGAGCCCTGGCCTCGGCGAGAGGATCATCCGCTTCCTGGGCTAGCCGGATCGCCTCCCGGGCGGCCTCCTCGGCCTCCGAGTAGCGGCTGGTCTGCACCAGCATCCGGGCCCGGCGGTGGTATACCTCGGCCAGGCGGCGGGGGTCGTTGTGGGCCAGCCGGGCCATCCTCTCGAGACAGACCATCTGGTCGCGCCGGCGGCCGAGGACGCTCATGGTGGTCTCACAAGCGCCCAGCAGGTCGAACCGTTCCTCGTTGGGGAGGTCTACCCTGTCGGCCAGGGCCAGCGCCCGCTCGTAGTGCCGGGCGGCGACGGCGTAGGCCTGGGCGGCGGTAGCCTGTTCGGCCGCCTGGCGGTGGTAACGGAGCGCCTCGGCCCACACCCCACCCTGCTCGAAGTGGAAGGCGAGGGCCACTACCTGGTGGGGTACGGCGGCCTCCAGGGCGTAGGCCGCCCGCTGGTGAAGGCCGCGCTGGCTTTCCTCGTCCATCCCGGTGTAGATCACCTGGCGGATCTTCTCGTGGCTGAAGCGGTAGCCAGCCGGTGTCTCCACCAGCACGTAGCGCCGCCGCAGTTCATCCAGCGCGCTCAGGAGCCTTCCCTGAGGTAGCCGGGTCGTGGACTGGAGGAGGCGGAAGGTGGCCTCCTGGCCCAGCACGGCGGCACCCCTGAGGACGGTCCATGCGTCATCGTCCAGGCGGGTCAGCCGCTGCCAGATCACCTGCTCGACGGTCGGAGGGAGGGGAATCTCGGCGTAGTCTGTCGTCGTCTCGTCCCAGGGTGTGTGCCAGGTCCCCGACTCATCCTGGTAGAGAAGCCCCTCGCTGTAGAGCGTCCGCAGGGTCTCCAGGATGAACAGGGGGTTGCCCTCGCTCTCCCGGTGGATCCGTTCGCCGAATATCGGGGCGGGTGTGGAGAGGCCCAGACTGCGCTGGACCAGTTCGGTCGTCTCCTCCTGATTGAGTCGGCGCAGGAGCAACCGCCGCCCCCCGGTCGCCCGGTCCAGTGCCTGGAACGCTTGCCATCGGCCGGGCTCCTCGCGGATCTGGCCCTGTCGATGGGAGGCGATGATCAGCAGGCGGGTTTGTTCCAGGCGGGGAGCCAGGTAGGCGAGTGCCGTCAGCGTGTCCTCGTCGGCCCAGTGCAGATCCTCCAGGATCAGCAGGTAGGGGGCGATCTGAGAGAGCCCCCGGAGGATACGGGCGAGGGCCTCCAGGAAGCGGGCCTGCTCCTGATCGGGTTCGAGGGGAGTGGGAGGAGGAAGGTCGGGTAGCCAGGTGGACAGTTGGGGGATCAGGCGGCTGACCTCACACAGCCAGACCTCCTCGACCAGGGCGGCCAACTGCTCGACCCGGAGGGGGGAGAGGGCGACGAGCAGCGCCTTCACCAGGGGGTGGTAGGGATAGGCGGGGGTTCCTTCGACGCTCTCTCCCCAGAGGACCTGGACGCCTCGCCAGAGGGCATCCTGGGCGATCTCCTGCAGCAGTCGAGTCTTGCCCACGCCGGCCTCGCCCTCGACGAGGACGATCCCTCCGTGCCCCCCGATGGCTGCGTCCAGGTAACTTAGAAGGAGGGCCCGCTCTTCTCGCCGACCGACCAGGGGGATGGGGACACGCTCTTCCAGCAGGGGGACGGGGGGAGCCGCCCTGGCCATCGGCAGGTGGGACGGGGCGAGGTTGGCCTGGTTGGCGATCTCGCGGGCCAGCGCCGTCGTCACCGAGGTGGGTTCGATCCCCAGTTCTCGGTCCAGCAGTTCGCACAGGCGGGAGTACTGCTCCAGCGCGGCCTGGGAGCGTCCGACCAGGTGGTAGAGGCGCATCAGTTCCCGGTGTGCTTTCTCGCGTAGCGGGTCGGCGGCGGCCAGTTGCTGCGCGTAGGTCAGCGCCCGGCCGTACTCCTTCCATTGCTTATAGAGGATGATCAGCCGCTCCAGGGCGCCCAGGTAGATTTCGCGCAGCCGCTCTCGCTCGAGGAGTGCCCAATCGTCATAGATCGCCTCCAGGAGATCGCCCCGGTAGAGCCCGATCGCTTCCTGAAGTCGGTGGGCCTCCTCCAGGGAGGAGGTAGACGGGCGGGGGGTGCAGAGGTCTCGGAACGCCTCTACGTCGATCCAGTCGTCCTCTTTCAGGGAGAGCACGACGGTTTCCTGCCCGGCCTCCAGGCGGTCGGCGGCCGGGCCGAGGGTCCGACGGATCTGCCAGAGGGCCTGGGAGAGAGCGCGGCGGGCCGCGGCATCGGGCCGCCCCGGCCAGAAGGTGCCCGCCAGCCGGTCGCGGGGGAGCGGGCGATTGTGGTGGAGGAAGAGGTAGGCCAACAGGGAACGCGCCGTTGCCGAGGGGGGGAGGGGCAGGGAGCGACCCCCGTGTTCCACTTCAAGCGTGCCGAAGAGTCGAATTTGAAACGCAGGCGACACAGGCATGGCCATTCCGCACCGAGCATTGAGCCGATCTCCCGCGGGCTATCGTCGATCCCTGACGACCTTTCCCCACATCAGGCGTCATATAGCCCGCGGGGACCCAACCGTCTATGGGAGCAATGCCCCATGGAATGGACGTAGGCTTGGGGTCATTATAGCATGGAATTGGGGAAGATGGGTACTGACCCTGGAAGCGATTGCGAGAGCGAGTGTCTGTAGCGGGTGGGCAGGTGGGGGCGCGGGCGGATGAGACAACGGGTTGCAAATGAATTAGCGAAGTGAAGGTTTGTCCTCAATTTATTGATCGGCCCAGAATTCGTTGTCCCATTTTCTCCCCTACCGAACTGTTACAGACAACGAGATCGAAAAAACCTTGACGGAGACGAACTTTTTTGTTATAATGTAGCCGTCCTATGATTTGTGGAAAGTTGAGTGGACGAACTGGAAAGCGTAGCCGGGCTGTCAAGGCCGGGCTTCATTGCATTAGGGGCACGTAGTCGTATGGTAGAGTTTGATCTTTCCCCTCTGCTCGGCGTGCGGCCCGGTGAACAGTTGGCGTTTGGGTTGGAGGAGGGTCCTCAGCGGCTGGAGGATGTTTCTGTCTCTTTCTTCCACGGCTCCCTCACCTTCACCCGCGTCCAGGGTGGGATCCTCGTCGAGGGCGAGGTCGAGACGCAGATCGAGGTTGTGTGCGTTCGGTGCCTGAAGCCGTTTCTCCTCGACGCCACCTTTGAACTGGAGGAGACCATTGGCCTGCCCGGACGGCGCCGTCCGGGCATCACCTACACCCTGACCCCCGAGGGGTGGTTCGACATCGCCCCTCTCCTGCGCGAACAGGTCTGGGTAGAGATCCCGATCAAACCTCTGTGCCGCCCTGACTGCCGTGGCCTCTGCCCCGTGTGCGGGCAGGACTTGAACGAGGGGACCTGCGACTGTCACGTCGAGAAGGTCGATCCTCGGATGGCCGTCTTAGCCTCATTGCTCACAGGAGAGCGAGAGTAGCCTATGGACGCGGTCGGTGAACTGCTACAGCGGGCGGAAAACCAAGGGTATGTGACGATCGATGACGTCTTGGAGGCCTTTCCGGAGGCCGAGGGGTCGATGGAGCAACTGGAGGAAGTTTTCGTCTTCCTTCACGAGGCGGGGATCGAGGTCTACGACGAGGGCGAGAAGCCCGATGAGGATCCGGATGGTAACGACGGCAGGCCGAGCGAGGAGGTCGGATACGATCTGAGCGACATCTCCGCCGACGACACGGTAGGCCTGTACCTGAAGGAGATGGCCCAGGTCCCTCTGCTGACCACCGAGGAGGAGGTCCGCCTGGCCCAGATGGTGGAACTGGGGCGGGAGGCGGAGCAGTTGTTGAGCGAAGACGGCACCGATCCGGCGGAGCGCAGCCGCCTGGAAGCGCTGGTCGAGCAGGGGCGGGCGGCGCGGGAGCACCTGATCAAGGCCAACACCCGACTGGTGGTCAGCATCGCCAAGAAGTACATCGGCCGGGGGGTCCCCTTCCTCGACCTGATCCAGGAGGGGAACCTGGGTCTGATGAAGGCGGTGGAGAAGTTCGACTACCGGCGGGGCTACCGGTTCTCCACCTACGCCACCTGGTGGATCCGGCAGACCATCACCCGCGCCATCGCCGACCAGGGCCGCACCATCCGCGTCCCGGTCCACATGTCCGACCGCATCCGGCGCCTCTACCGCACCGCCCGGCAGTTGGAGCAGGAGCACGGTCGGGCGCCCACGCCGGAGGAGATCGCCGAGGAGATGGACCTGGAGCCCCGGAAGGTCCAGTGGATGATGCGGGTCTCCTGGCAGCCGTTGAGCCTGGAGCGGCCGGTGGGGGATGAGGAGGACAGCGAACTCGGCTATTTCATCGAGGACGAGACCACCCCCACCCCTCCCCAGAGCACCTATCACAAACTCCTCTCGGAGAAGATCGAGGAGATTCTCTCCACCCTCAGCCCCCGCGAGGCGCGGATCCTCCGCCTCCGGTTCGGCCTGGTCAACGGCCGCACCTACACCCTGGAGGAGGTGGGGCAGAAGTTCGGCCTCACGCGGGAGCGGATCCGTCAGATCGAGGGGAAGGCGCTGCGACGGCTGCGCCACCCCCGCCGCAGCCGCCAACTGCGGGATTTTCTAAGTTAGCCGGGTGAGAAACACCACAGAGACACAGAGAACGCAGAGAAAAGTTTTAAATTTAGAGAACTCTGTGTCCTCTGCGTCTCTGTGGTGAGAATCGATGAAAGTACGTAGGTCCTGCCCGATCGGACGAGAAATGTACCTACTATCCACAGGTTATTCCGAGATGATGATGCCTCGACCGCCGTGGCGGTCGGGGAGAGGGGCCACCTGACCGCGCCGGTCCGTCGATGGACCCACGGCAGAGACCGCCAGCCTCGCTGGCGGTTTTTTCTTTAGC
The DNA here is from genome assembly GCA_011192125.1 of Thermoflexia bacterium. Taxonomy (GTDB): domain Bacteria; phylum Chloroflexota; class Anaerolineae; order B4-G1; family DUEL01; genus DUEL01. Next base: position 3,878 of record DUEL01000049.1, on the reverse strand, counting down.
CCTACTCTGTGGTACAATACCCATAACCAAAGGAGGAGCGCTTATGGGAGAGAAGATCCTCGTCTGCGTCGCCTGGCCCTACGCCAACGGAGACCTCCACGTCGGCCACCTGGCCGGGGCCTACCTGCCTGCCGACATCTTCGCCCGCTACCATCGGCTGGCGGGCAACGACGTCCTTATGGTCTCCGGCTCCGACTCCCACGGCACCCCCATCACCATCCGCGCCGACCGGGAGGGGGTCACCCCCCGCGAGATCTTCGAGCGGTACCACGCCCGCTTCCTGGAGACCCAGCAGCGGATCGGGATCAGTTACGACCTCTTCACCCACACCGACACCGAGAACCACTACCGGGTGGCCCAGGACATCTTCCTCAGGCTCCTGGAGCAGGGGTATCTGTACCGCCAGACGCAGCGTCAACTCTACTCGGAGACGGAGGGCCGCTTCCTGCCCGACCGGTACGTGGAGGGGACCTGCCCCCACTGTGGGTACGAGGAGGCGCGGGGGGATCAGTGCGATAACTGCGGGCGTCTGCTGGACGCGCTGGAGTTGATCAACCCCCGCAGCAAGACCGACGGCAGCACGCCGGTGGTGCGGGAGACGGAGCACTTCTTCCTCGACCTGCCCGCGCTGCAGGACCGGATCGCCGCCTATCTGAACGAGGACAAGGAGCACTGGCGGCCCAACGTCCTCAACTTCTCCCGCAACTACGTGGCGGCGGGGTTGCAGGGCCGGCCCATCACCCGGGATATCGAGTGGGGCATCCCGGTTCCGTTGGAGGGGTACGAGGGCAAGCGGCTGTACGTCTGGTTCGAGGCGGTCATCGGCTACCTCTCCGCCAGCATCGAGTGGGCGCGGAACGTCGGCCGCCCGGAGGCGTGGAAGGAGTGGTGGTACGACCCCGCTGCCAAGACCTATTACTTCATCGGCAAGGACAACATCCCCTTCCACACCGTCATCTGGCCAGCCGAACTGATGGGGGTGGAGCGGCTCTACGAGGAGGATCCGAACAAGCGGCTGAACCTTCCCTACGACGTCCCGGCCAACGAGTTTATGAACATCGAGGGGCAGCAGTTCTCGAAGAGCCGAGGGCTGGCCATCTGGCTGCCGGACTATCTGGACCGGTTCGCCCCGGACCCGCTGCGGTACTACGTGACGGCGGTGATGCCGGAGACGCGGGACACCGACTTCAGTTGGGAGGACTTCGTCCGCCGCAACAACGACGAACTGGTGGCGACGTGGGGGAACCTGTGCCACCGGGTATTGACCTTCGCCTACAAGCACTTCGACGGCCAGGTGCCGGTCCCAGGGCTGATGGACCGGGCCGATGTGGGGCTGCTGGCCCGGATCGACGTGGCCTTCGGGCCGGTGGGACGCCTGCTCGGCTCCTGCAAGTTCCGTGCCGCCCTCGGCGAGGTGATGAACCTGGCCCGGGAGGTGAACAAGTACCTGGAGGAGAAAGGGCCGTGGTTCCAGATCAAGGAGGACCGCCAGGCGGCGGCGACCACCGTGTACGTCGCCCTGCGGGCCATCGACTCCCTGAAGGTGCTCTTCGCTCCCTTCCTTCCCTTCTCCTCCGAATCGCTCCATCGGTACCTGGGCTACGGCGCGCCCCTCTTCGGCCGCCAGTACGTCGCCACCTTCCGCGAGGAGACCCGAAGCCACGACGCCCTCTGTTACGACGGTTCCGGCGCGACGGGTCGTTGGGCCCCCAGCGAACTGCCCGCCGGGCAGCGGCTCCAGCGGCCTAAGCCCTTGTTCCAGAAACTGGACCGGGAGGTTCTAGAGGAAGGGCTCCTTTAGCCCATGCTGGGAGCGGGGGTCCGTTTGACAGGGCTTACGCGCTTGTGGCAGATGGAACACCGCAGAGGCGGGGAGAGCGCGAAGGGACTTCAGGGCCTTATAAGACCTCTGCGCCCTCTGGGTCTCTGCGGTAAAACTGCGCAGTCCCTGCGTTTGAGGAGAGCGAGCCCGTGGACGAGCGGCTGACGCCCCCCGACGAGCCGGAGACCGTCGTCTCCGGCCTCTTCACCACGCGCCATCGGTTGGAGACAGGGGCGGGGCTCCGCGGCGAGTTCACCTTCCCTGCTTTTCGCTCCGTCGTCCGGTTTCGCACGCCGGAGGGGCGGGAGTGGACCGCCCGCCGGGTCGACTGGTGGCGGGGGGAGTACGAACTGCGGGAGGGGGAGACGGTCGTCGCCACCGCGCGCCCTCGGAGGTTCCTCCGGCGGGAGGTCGAGGTCGAGTTCGGCGGGCGATCCTACACGCTGCGGCCCGTCCGTTTCTGGGGCCGGGCCTGGCGTCTGAGCGATGGGGAGGGCAACGCCCTTATGGAGGTTCACCCCAAAGGGCTCCTCCGCCGGGGCGCCCGCCTGGAGGTGCGGGCGCCGGTGGACCTGCCTCTGGCGGTTTTCACCTATTACCTCGTGTACACGCTGTGGCAGCAGGAGACGGCCGCTGCTGCGGCGAGCCACTGAAGTGAGGGAGGGAAGAGTTGGACGCTGTGCCGTACCTGGTTCGCATCGTTCAGGTCCTCATTATGGTAGGGCTTCCGGTGGGACTGTGGCTGTGGGTGCGACGGCGGCTGGGAGCCCCGTGGGGGTTGATCGGGGCGGGGATGTTGACCTTCGTCCTCTCCCAGGTGGTCCACCTCCCCCTGAACTGGGCGTTGGGCCTGCTGGGTGAGGAGCGGGGGGTGGCCCTGTGGCCCGTGCCGTGGATGGCCCTGGTCGTCGGCCTCAGCGCGGGGATCTGCGAGGAGGGGGCCCGCTACGTGGTGCTCCGCTTCTGGCGGCGGGAGGCCCGGTCGTGGAGGGACGGCGTCGCCTTCGGCGCGGGGCACGGGGGGATCGAGGCCCTCCTCCTGGGCCTGGTGGTCCTCTTCGCCTTCGTGCAGATGATCGCGCTGCGGAGGATGGACCTGGAGGGGATGGGGCTTTCGGGCGAGATGCTGGAGCAGGTGCAGGCCCAGATCGAGACCTACTGGTCGGTCCCGTGGTATCTTCCCCTCCTGGGAGGATTGGAGCGGGCGTTCGCCCTCGCCATTCAGATCGGGCTCACCCTGTTGGTGGTACGCTCCCTCACGTCCTCCAACCTCGGCTGGCTCGCCCTCGCCGTCCTGGCCCACACCCTGGTGGACGCGCTGGCGGTGGGGTTGATGAAGGCCGGATGGTCGATACCGGCCATCGAGGGGGTCGTTTTCCTCCTCGCCCTGGCTGCCGTTATCTTCGTGGTGACGGCGCGGCGGGAGGAGGTCGCCGCCAGCGATGTTTCACGTGAAACAATGGGACATCCCCCCGGAGGGGCGGAGGGGGCTCTGAACTAGCGGGAACTCTGTGCCCTCCGTGCCTCTCTGTGGTGTGAGACCATCAACTCTGATGAGGAGGCCCGCGATGGAGCAGCGACCGAAGAGAAGCAAATGGCGCACCTTCCTGGACGTGGCGACCGTCTTCTCCTTTGCGTTCAACGTGATCTTCCTCCTCGTTCTCATCCTTGCCGTCCCCTCCCTGATCTGTCTGAAAAACAGGGCCGTGGAGCCGATGTTGACCGCGCTGGACCAGGCCTTTCAGGGCCTGGGCGAGGCCACCGTCCACGCGGAGGTGGAGGTGGACCAGCCGATGGGCATCCGCTTCGATCTTCCACTTGACCAGCCGCTGGACCTGAACTTCGACCTTCCTATCAGCCAGGAGACGGTGGTGGTGTTGACCGGGCCGGTGCCGCTGAACAACCTGCCGGCCCGTTTCAACCTCCCCGGCGGCGGCGGTGTGATCAACGGGACCGTCTCCCTCACCCTCCCCCCGGGGTTGCCCCTCCCGGTCCGGCTGGACATGGTCGTCCCGGTGCAGAAGACGATCCCCGTCCAGATGACCGTTCCGGTCAG
>DUEL01000048.1 GCA_011192125.1 Thermoflexia bacterium | reverse complement strand
CGGCCGGGGCGGGCCGCGGCGAAGATGAAGTCGATCTTGAAGAACTCCACCCCCCACTCCGACCGCATCCTCCGGAAGGTCTCTCCCAGCCAGGCCAGCACCTCCGGGTGGGTGCAGTCGAGAGCGTAGCAGGTCGTCCCCCAGTGGACCCACCCCACCACCGGCTCCCCCGCTTCGTCGCGGAGGAACCAGTCGGGGTGGTCGGCGAAGAGTTGGGAATCCTCCGCCGCGCCGAAGGGGGCGGTCCAGATCCCCGGCCGGCGCCCGGCCTTGCGGATCGCCTCCATCACCGGCCCCATCCCCTCGGGGAACTTTTCCTCGTCCAGCGAGAACCAATCCCCGATGGCGGTCTGGTAGCCGTCGTCGATGAGGACCACCTCCAGGGGCAGGTCGTACCGGTCGATGGCCTCCAGGTTGGCGAGGATGTCGTCGGCGGTGTTCTCGCCGTAGTAGGTGTACCAGGTGCACCAGCCGGTGGGGACGCGGGAAGGCACCGTCACGCGGGCATCCATCTCTCGCCCGGCCACCTCCGCCCACGTCTCCAGGAGCGCCAGCGGGTCCGGCCCGACCCGGAGGAGCAGGGTCTCGGTGGAGAGGGCGTCGCCGGGGCGGAGGAGCGCGCCGTCGAAGTAGCAGCGGGCCACCATCCCCTTCCCGTCCCGCCGCACCCGCACCTCCGCCAGTTGGTCGGCCATCGTCACGAAGCCCACCAAGAGGGACATCCCCTCATCCCCACCACCAATCACCGTGACCCACTCCGAAGCGACCACCGCCTCATCGTATGGGTGAGGCTGGTGCATCATCCGGTACGTCTCCGTACCGGGGTCGGCGTAAAGGCCGTCGTCCGGCCGCCGGGCGAAGGTGGGGGTCCACGAGATCCACCCGTTCTGATAGACCGCCATCCGGCTTAAGGGACAGCCCAGGTCGGGCAAGGGAGCGCTGAGGACATCCACCGACTCCAGGTAGACGGGCTCGCCCCCCACGTTGTTGATCCGCAACCAGATGCGGAACCCCTCCTCCCCTTCTGCGTGCCACCGCCAGATCGCCCGAAGCCCATGCGCCTGTACGCTCCGGTCGGGCTCAGGGATGGGGAGTTCGTGGGATTGCTCTCCAATGCGGTATCGGATCACCGCCCGGTGCTCGCGGGGGGGCAACGGCTCTCCGCCCATCTTGACCTCCTCCTGGCGGGGTTGGACGCGCCTGCGCCCATTATATCCGCCGAGAGAGGGGGTGTCAAAAACTCTTTCCCGTCACGCGCTCTCCTGCTCGGAGGCGGAGGACAGTTGCTCCGGAATCTGGGAGTAGACGCCTCGATACTCAGGCGGGAGCAGGGCAGCGATGCGGTACATAATCAGGTCGGTGTACTCGTGCAGTTTGTGCCCCCGCACCCGGCCGCTCTCCGGCAACCGGAACGGCTTCCCCACCACCACCCGCACGTGGGCCCGTCGGAGCCGTGGCAGGCATTCCTTGACCTTTTCCGTCCCCGTCAGGCCCACCGGCAGGATGAGTGCATCGGCGCGGGTGGCGAGGTAGGCAGCGCCGGTCTTCCCCCGTTGGAGGGCGTAGGTCCCTCGGGCGCGGGTGCCCTCCGGCGCCAGCCCCAGCACCTCCCCCCGCCGCAGCACTTCTAACGCCCCGCGCAGCGCCTGCCGGTCCACCTCCCCCCGCCGCACCCAGATGGAGCCAGCCGCCGCCAGCAGCGGCGCGTAGAGGGGGTTCCGCCGGTGCTTGGCCGCGGCGAAGGCGCGGATGGTGTGGGGACACACGGCGAGGAGCACCACGGCGTCGAAGACGGAGAGGTGGTTGACGACGAGGATGTAGGGCCCCTTCTCGGGGAAGTTCTCCTTGCCTATCACCTCGATCCGCATCAGCAAGGGAAGCAGAAGCCGAACGATCGCTTTGAGCAGACGATACACCGTCATCCTCCCACTCGCATTGCTTCAACGGCGGCGCAAGACCTCACCACAGAGCCGCGGGGAGCGCAGAGAGGTCCCAACCCGTCCTCCAGCCTGCCCCCCGCCTTCTCATTCCCCACCGGCAGCCTGCGTCCGCCCATAGGCGACGACCGAGAAATCGGCCGGCGGCTCCCCGTAGGTGGTGAGGAGCAGTCGGAAGGCGAAGGCCTCGCCGGGGGCCAGGGCCTCCGCTGCCAGCGTCTGTTGCCGGAACCCGTTCACCCGGCCCTCCTCGTCATAGGTGGTCACCACTACGACGACCCGCTGGACCGTTCGCTCTGGGTCAGTGTTGCGCACCTCCCCCGTTACCTCGAACTGGGAACCCGACGGCGCGCCCGCCGGGCCGGAGACGACCAGCGGGACGTAGTCCTCCGCCAGGCCCCCAGCCAGTTCGGACCGCAGGACCGTTACCTGGTGGCTGGCGAAGTCCGGCGGCGGGGAGAGGAAGAGGATGCGGAACGGCGCGCGGTCGAGGGGGGCCCGACCGGAGGGAAGAAGGAGGTCGACGGCGGCGAAAGCCTCCCCGGCGAGCAGCGCGTTGCCGGAACCGTCGAAGAGAGTCACGCGGACCAGGACGTTCGTCACCGTATAGGGGGTGGTGTTGACCACCTCGCCGTAGCAATCTAGGCTGCCCACGGGGGTCTCGTAGAAGCCAATCCCCCGCACACCGACGGGCAGAGGGGTCGGCGTGGGAAGGAGGAGGCCACCTCCGGGCGTCACGTCCTCCTCGCCGGTGGGGATGATCAACTCCTGCCCCTCCCGCAACAGCAGCGGGTTCTCGATCCCGTTGACCACCTGCAGCGCCTCCACGCTGACCCCATAGAGGGCCGCGATGCCGGAGAGGGTCTCCCCCCGCTGGACCACGTGGATGATGGGGGTGGGGGTGACGGTGGGCGTGGCCGTGGTGAGAGTCGGCTGGTACAGAGGGCCGGCCGTGGGACGGACAGGGGGAGGGGACGGGGAGGGTGGGGGGGGAACGGGGGTCGTCGTCTCCCGCTCCGGGGTGATCACCCCCCCGCAGCCGCTCAGCAGCGCCAGCAAGAGGAGCAAGGCGGGGGCAATTCCACCACAGAGACGCAGAGGGCACAGAGTCTTTCCCTTATTCTTTGCGTCCTCTGCGTCTCTGCGGCGTGTAAACCACCGATCGAAGCGCTCACCGGATGCTCGAGTCCTAGGGCTCAACAGCCTGCTCCTCCATCCGACGGTCGTTTTCTCCGCCCTCCGCCAGCACCGTCTCCAGCGCGCGGATCGCCACCTCCACCATCCCGTCGTCCGGCTCCCGGGTGGTGAGCCGCTGGAGGGCGAGGCTGGGGCCGATAAGAGGGCGCATCCACGGGCGGTGGGCGTGCCGCGCACTGAAGCGGAGCCATTCGTAGGAGATACCGGCGATGAGGGGGATCGCCAGGACCCGGCTGATCACCCGCATCGGCAGGGAGGGTTGCCCCAGAGGGGCCAGCACCAGGATCGACACGGCCACGACGGTCAGCAGGAAGGCGGTGCCACAGCGAGTGTGGGCAGTGGGGTAGGACTGCACCGCTTCCACGGTGAGGGGCGCGCCGTCCTCATAGGCGTTGATCGTCTTGTGCTCCGCGCCGTGATAGGCGAAGACGCGGGCGATGTCGGGCAGGCGGCCGATGATCCAGATGTAGCCCACCATGATCGCCAGCCGGATCAACCCCTCCAGCAGATTGTCTGCCAGGGGAGTGAGAGGGATGGGGAGCAGGCCGACCAGGAGGGAGGGCAGGACCATGAAGAGGCCGATCCCCACCACAAGCCCCACCGCACCACTGACCCAGCCCATCGCTTCCGAGAACCCTTTTCCGGTCTCCTCTTCGCCCACGGCGACGTCGGCGGACCACATCAGCGCTTTCAGGCCCAGCCCCAGGGCGTCCCACAGCATCGTCAGGCCGCGGAGGAAGGGGATCCGGCTGATGGGTCCCTGGTAGAGGGCGGGGTTGAGGGGCTCGGTGTGCACGACGATCTCCCCTGAGGGGGCCCGCACGGCGACCGCCATCCGGCTTCCCCCTCGCACCATCACGCCTTCAATGACCGCCTGACCTCCGTAGTTAAACTCTCGCTCCTTCATCGGCCTACCGCAGGATGCACTCCGTCAGGGGACCCAGCCGCAGGTCCTCCAGGCGGACGGGAGGGATGCCCAGTTGGCGACCGGCGAACCCGCCGTGACAGTCGGAGCCGCCGGTGACCAGCAGGTCGCACCGGGCGCAGAACGCCAGGCAGGCCTGGATGGTCTGAGGATCGTGGTAGGGGGAGTAGCACTCCAGGCCAGCGATGCCGCTTTCCAGGAAGGGGGTCAGCGTCTCCGGGGTGACGCCCTGCTTGCGGAGGGACATGCCGGGGTGGGCCAGCACCGGCACCCCACCGGCGGCTCGAACGACGGCGACGACCTCCTCAGGATGGGGGAACGGAGGATCGGGAGGACGGTACGGATCGACGTAGATCCGGTCGAAGAAGTCCCGCACGTCCCGACATATCCCCAGGTCGATCAGATAGTTCAGCGCCTTCCAGCCGCCCCGCGAGGGGTCGTGCTGATAGGCTGCGTATGCCTCCAGGTCGATGGGGTAACCGGCCCTAGCCAGCCGCCGCAGCGTCTCCTCATTGACCCAGTCCAACAGCGCCCGGTTGGTCTCCACCAGCCGTCTCAGGTCGGGATGGTCGGGATCGATCCCGTAGGCGAGGATGTGCACGCCGGTCCCGTTCAGCCGGGCGGAGACCTCGACGGCCGGAAGGAAGGCAAGCCCTGCCCGACGGGCCTCCCGCGCGGCGGGGTGCACGTGGTCCACCGCGTCGTGGTCGGCCACGGCGAAGAGGCCGATCCCGGCGGCCCGCACCCGTTCGACGACCTCCTGGGGGGTCCAACGCCCGTCGGAGGCAGTGGTATGGATATGCAGGTCTGCTCGCATAGGCGTACCATTGTAACACCGCGGGGCTCAATGTCAACCGTAGCCGCGAATGGGCACGAATGCACGAAGGGTTCGGGTGGGGGGAGAGCCCTCCCTCGCAAGTGGGTGTGAAACCTGACCTTCGGGCAGGAGTTCGGACATCGCCAATGAAACCCTTTCCCGGCTCGTCCAGCACCGGTCTGAAGGGCCGGGCTGGATCGATTTCCCGCCAGCCCCGCCTGTTTACGGCGGGGCGGATTGGGTATGTCCGAACTCTTGTCCAAACCCAGGTGAAACTGCTTGACAAGGCTGCTCAACCATGGTATCATATAAATGGGAACAAGTTCCAAATAATGGAACACCTCTCGTCCCCGTTGTCCTTTGCGCGGCTATCAACCTCCCGCGAGGGGAGTATGGGGAAGACCACTTCGGTAAAGACAATCGACCGCTTGGTCGCCGTGCTGGATTGCTTCTCCTCGGAGAGACCCGCTTGGTCTTTGACCGAACTGAGCCAGCAACTAGGTCTTCCGAAGAGCACTCTTCATCGCTTCCTCACTGCGCTGGAATCCCATGGCGTTCTGCGATGTGATCCTCGGGACAGGCGGTGGCGTTTAGGCTACCGCCTGTTGATCTGGGGGAACCTGGCGGCCGAGAGCAGCGGTCTGCGCCACGTCGCTCGGCCCATCATGGAGGAACTCGTAGCGACCACCCGCGAGACGGCGATCTTGACGGTGTATTACCAGCAGGAGGTGGTCTGCATCGAAAAGGTGGAGACCAACCATCCGGTGCGGATGACGCTACACGTGGGCACCCGCCGCCCCCCGCACGCAGGAGCCTCGTCCAAGGTCCTGATGGCCTACCTCCCGGAGGAGGAGGTTCGGGCGATCATTCAGGACAAAGGCCTTCCACGCCTGTGTGTCAACACGATCACGGACCCCGACCGGTTGTGGGAGGAACTGGCCCGCATCCGGGAGCAGGGGTACGCCGAGAGCCACGAGGAGACCGACCTGGGGGCGTGGGGGGTGGCGACGCCGATCTTCGATCGGGGTGGCGAGGTGATAGCAGCGATCGGCGTAGCCGGGCCCCGCTCCCGCTACACGGAGCAACGGGCGCAGGAGTTCGTCGCCCTGTGTCGCCAGGCTGCGCGTCGGATCTCCGCGCTGATCGGGGCGGAGCCCAGCACGCTGGGACGGGAGTCAGATGAGTTCCCATGGAAGGAGGTGATCGCGAGGGTACCGTGAGAGGGCTCAAAGTCGGTGAACGGATTCTCTGTGCAGGAATTTCCTAGTGTAGCGACAAGGAGGAGGATCATGCGAGGGAAGGTCGTTCGAATGCTGTTGGTGCCCGTCGTTCTGGTGGCCGTCGTGCTGTCCGGTTGTGGCGGCCCGGCCACCGAGGAGGCCGGCCCGGCCGAGTTACCCGACAAGATCGTAGTGGGCTGCCTGGAGCCGCTCACCGGTGCGCACGCCGTCTTCGGCACCGAGGCGAAGATCGGGATGGAGATCGCCATCCGCCACATCAACGAGGCGGGCGGCATCCAGTCCCTGGGCGGCATCCCGCTGGAGTTGGTGGTGGAGGACGCCGGTGAGACGGCCGACAGCGCGCGGCTGGGGGCGGAGAGCATCATCAGCAAGCACCACCCCGTCGCCATCCTGGGCCTGTACATCAGCCGCCTGACCGTCGCCGCCTCCGAGGTCACCGAGCGGGAGAAGGTCATCCTCATCGCCGACGCCCTGGTGGACAGCGTGACGGCGATGGGGCGGCAGTATCTCTTCCGCCCGGCCCCCAAGGCCAGCCAGCACGGCGCGTCCGCGGTGCAGTTCGTCGTCGAAGCGGCCGAGCGGACCGGGGTCCCGATTGAGCGGATCGCCATCCTGAACGAGGACTCCTCCTTCGGCCGGAGCAACGCCACCGGCGCGATGCAGGCCGCGCTGGACAACGGCCTCACCATCGTCTACCAGAAGGAGTACCCCTTCGACATCGCCGACGTCTCCTCCATCGTCAACGAGATCGCCGCGGCCCAGCCCGACGTGGTGGTTCACTGCCCCTACTTCATGGACGCCATCCTCTTCGCCAACACCTTCCGCGAGACCGGGGAGATCCCCAAGTTCATCTCCGGCATGGGCGCGTGCGGCTACACCGACCCCGAGTCGATCGAGGCCCTGGGGGAGACGGCCGAGTACTACAGCAACACCTACAGTTACAACCCGGCCAAGGACACCCCCCAGAACCGCCGGTTCGTGGAGGACTTCGTCGCCGAGACCGGCCACATCCCCACCGAGGCGGCCGGGATGAACTACTACGCGATGTGGGTCCTGAAGGAGGCGCTGGAACTCTCCGGTCAGTTGCATCCGGATGACCCGTTGAACCCGGACAATCTGCGGGACGCCTTCCTCCAGTTGGACCTCACCTCCGGCCCGGCGGTGGAGACCTACCCCGGCGATCGGATCACCTTCACCGAGACCGGGGACAACCCCTACGCCGTGGCTACCATTATGCAGGTCATCAACGGTGAGCCGAAGGTCGTCTGGCCGTTCGACGCCGCGGAGGCGGAGTTCGTCTTCCCGCGGCCGGACGCCAAGTACTAGACCTCCAGCCTGCATCGGAGGGAGGTCCGGGTGCGCATCCGCCCGGCCGCTCTCGATCGCCTTCCCGCGCAGGGGGCGGTCGGGCGGGTGCCCCAGCGGATCGGGTAAAGAACCACAGAGACACAGGGAACGCAGAGATCTTGTGCCCTCCGTGTCTCCGTAGTGAAAACAGACGCTCGTAGCATCGGATGGGAGGAACGGTGGATACCGTTGTCCAGAGTCTTCTGAACGGTGCGTTGATGGGGTGCGTCTACGCCCTCATCACGCTGGGCCTGTCCCTCATCTTCGGCGTGATGAACGTGGTCAACTTCGCCCACGGCGACTTCGTGATGCTCTCGATGTACTTCGCCTTCTTCATCGGCTCGATGTGGGGGGTGGACGCGGTCTTTACGCCAGCCATCACCTTCCCGCTACTGTTCATCGTCGGCGTGGTGGCCTACTACGCCATCATCGACGGGACGCTGCGGCAGAAATACGTGACCCAGATCGCGGTCACGGTAGGATTGATGACGTTCCTGCGGGCCATCACCCAGTTGATGTGGAAAGCCCAGCCCAGGGCGCTCCCCTATTCCCTCATCCAGGGGAGCATCCACATCGCCGGGTACAACATCATGCTCTCCCGGCTGATCTCCGCCGTGGTCAGCATCCTGGCGATCGGGGGCGTCTCCCTCTTCCTGAGCAAGACCTGGCCGGGTCGGGCCATCCGGGCGGCCTCCGACGACCTGGACGCTGCCTCATTGGTGGGGGTGAACTATCGGTGGACCTACGCCCTCGCCTTTGGGCTGGGCTCGGCGCTGACGGCCATCGCAGGTGGGTTGTTGATGACGTTCCAGCAGGTCGATCCCACAATGGGCGTCCGCTTCGGCCTGCTCAGTTGGTGCGTGCTGGCTCTGGCCGGCCTGGGCTCGATCCCCGGCCTCCTGATCTCCGGGATCATCGTCGGGGCCGCTGAATCCCTTTCGATGGCGCTGTGGGATCCCCGGGCGCGGTCGCTCATTGTGTACCTCATCTTCATCCTCGTGTTGTGGGTTCGTCCTCGAGGACTCTTCGGGAGGAAATAGTGAAGATCAAAGCGACGACCTTCAACCGGGTTCTTTTAGGCGTGGTGTTAGCCATCGCCCTCGTCATCCCCCTCCTGATCCGCACCAACCAGTACAACCTGGTCCTGGTCACGACGGTGCTGCTGTACGGCGTGCTGGCGACGGCCTGGAACATCATCGGCGGGATGGCCGGACAGTTGGACCTGGCGGCCTTCGCCTACCTGGGACTGGGCGCGTTCACCTCCGGCACGCTCCTCATCCGGTGGAACGTCTCTCCCTGGATCGGGATGATCCTGGGCGGGCTGGTCGCCACGGGCTTCGCCGTGCTGGTCGGTTTCCCTCTGTTCCGCTTCAAGGTCCGGGAGGTGTGGTACGCGCTGACCTCCTCGGCCCTGGTCGAGGTCCTCAAAGTGGCCTTCGTGATGTGGGAGGACGTGGGCGGTCCGGTGGAGCGGTATCTCCCCTACTACTCCTTCTCCCTCTACCACATGCGGTTCGGCACCTACATTCCATATTACTACATCATGCTCGCCATCCTGGTGATCGCCCTCCTCGTCAACTACAGGATCGGCCGCTCGAAACTGGGCTTCTACCTGCGGGCGTTGGGGGAGGACGAGGACGCCGCAGAGATCCTCGGGGTGGACGCCCGGGCGTGCAAACTGAAGGCGTTGATGATCTACGCCTTCATCGTCGGCGCGACCGGAGCCGTCTATGCCTGCATGTACGGCTTCATCCACCCCAGTTTCTTCAGCGGCGCCAGGAGCACAGAGGTGGCCATCCTGGGCATCGTCGGCGGGATGGGGATCACATATGGGCCGCTGTTGGCAGCGGTGATCCTGGTGAGCGCGCGGGAGTTCCTGCGGGCCAGCCTCGGCGGCCAGATGGAGAGCCTGTATCTGGTTATCTACTCCGTCGTGCTGATCCTGATCGCGCTCTTCCGACCCCAAGGGATCGCGGTCTTCTTCCAAGACGCCTACAGGAAACTGCTTTCACGGGTGACAGGGGATGAGCATGTCCTCAAAGCCAATACTCCAGGTATCTAACCTGACCAAGCGATTCGGCAACCTCGTCGCCGTCAACAACGTGACCCTTCAGATCCACGAGGGGGAGATCGTCGGCCTGATCGGCCCCAACGGGGCGGGGAAGACCACCTTCTTCAACACGATCACCGGCCTCTACACGCCGGATGAAGGGCGAGTGATCTTCAAGGGAGAGGACATCACCGGCGTGCCGCCCCATAAGATCTGCAAATTGGGCATGTCCCGCACCTTCCAGGTGACCAAAGCGTTCACCGAGATGACGGTCGAGGAGACGGTGCGGGTGGGGGCCTACAACCGGCACGGCGAGGACGACGTGATGGAGAAGGTGGACGAGGTCATCTCCTTCTGCGGACTGGAGGAGATCCGGCACCAGAAGTGTGGGGACCTGGGGCTGGCCTCCCTGCGGCGGGTGGAACTGGCCCGGGCGATGGCGACGGAGCCGGACCTCCTGCTGCTGGACGAGGCCGGGGCCGGCCTGACGGCGGCGGAACTGGCCGAGTTGATGGAGATCCTCCGACAATTGAACAAAGAGCAGTCCGTCACCCTCTGTGTGGTGGAGCACGTGATGCAGATGGTGATGGGCCTGTGCGAGCGGATCTTCGTCCTGGACGCCGGGGAGTTGATCGCTGAGGGGACACCTGAGGAGATCAGCAACAATCCCCGGGTCATCGAAGCCTACCTGGGAGAGAGGGCCATCCGATGAGCGAGATACTGCGGGTGGAAGGACTGCACGCGGGCTACGGTAAGGTCCCCGTCCTTCGGGACGTCTCGTTCCACGTCAACGAGGGAGAGGTGGTCGCCATCCTCGGTCCCAACGGGGCGGGGAAGACGACGCTCCTAAAGACCATCTCCGGCCTGATCCACCCTACCGCCGGGAAGATCCTGTTCGACGGCCAGGAGATCGGGGGGTGGCCTCCCCACCGGGTGACGAAGGCGGGAATCGCCCACGTCCCGGAAGGGGGACGGCTCTTCCCCAATATGAGCGTCCGGGAGAACCTGCTGATGGGGGCCTACGGGAACCGGGAGAGCCTTAGGACCGGGGTGCTGGAGGAGGTCTACGAGATGTTCCCCGTGTTGCGGGAACGACACCGGCAGATGGCGAGGACCCTCAGCGGTGGCGAGAAGCAGATGCTGGCCATCGGCCGAGGGCTGGCCTCGCGGCCTCGGTTCCTGATGCTGGACGAGCCATCGTTGGGGCTGGCTCCAAAACTGGTGGACGGGATCTACGAGCGGTTGCAGGCGCTCCGGGGACATGGGCTCACCGTGCTCCTGGTGGAGCAGAACATCCACTACGCCCTGGAACTGGCCGATCGGTGTTACGTGCTGGAGAACGGGCGGATCGTGCTTGAAGGAACCGGCGAGGAACTGGCCCGGAGCGAGCACATCAAGAAACACTACCTGGGGTTGTGAGGTGAAAAGAGGATGTCCACATCGCTGATCCGACTGACCCGGGGGGTTCCCCCCGCCGAGAGCTTCCCCGTCGAACAGATCAAAGTGTGTGCCGAGGCAGTGCTGGACAGCGACGCGGCGCGGGTGCTCCAGTATGGAAAGTCCCGCGGTTATCCCCTACTCCGAGACACCATCGCCCGGGAAACGGGCGCAGACCCGGAACGGATCATCATCGGTCAGGGGTCGCTCCAGTTGCAGGACCTGGTCGCGCGGATGCTGGTGCAGCCCGGCGACGTGGTCTACGTGGAGGAGCCAACCTACGACCGCACGTTGACCATCCTGCGGAGGGCGGGGGCCCACGTGATCGGCCTCCCCCTAGCCGCAGACGGCCCGGATGTGGAGGCGCTGGAGGACCGGCTGAAGAAGGGAGAGAGGCCGGTCCTCTTCTACGTAATCCCCGATTTCCAGAACCCCAGCGGGACGGTGATGGCCCGCCAGAAGCGGGAGCGGATCGCTCAACTGTCCCGGGAATACGGGTTCTGGATTATGGAGGACGTGCCCTACCGGAAACTTCGTTACCGGGGGGAGGACCTGCCGACGTTGTGGGACCTGGCCCCCGAGCGGGTGATCCAACTTTCCTCCTACAGCAAACTGATCAGCCCCGGGCTCCGTGTCGGCTATGCCATTGCGCCGGAGGGTCTGGCGGACGACCTGGCGAAGATGGCGGAGGATACCTACATCAACGCCAGTTACTTCAACCAGGCCATCGTCGCCGAGTTCATCCGACGGGGCTGGCTGGAGGAGCAACTGGCCCGGCTCAAGGCTCTCTACCTGCCCCGTCTGGACGCGACGATGGAAGCCCTGGAGGCCCATTTGAAGGGCCTGGCGACGTGGCACCGGGTCGACGGCGGGTTCTTCCTCGGGATCACCCTCAACCACGACGTCCGCGCCGACGATCTGCTGCGGGCAGCCCAGGAAGCGAACCTGCGACTCACCGACGGACGAGGCTTTTTCGCGGGCAGCGGCGGCGACGGCTTCGTCCGGCTACCCTTCTGCTCCCTCACGCCGGAGGAGATCCACGAGGGGATCGCCCGCCTAGCGTCGGTCGTCCGCACGCTCGCTGGGTGATTGGGTGGTTGGGCAACTGGGCGATTGGAGATTGTACCCTGCACCTTGAACCTCGAACCCTGAACGCTAATGGAGGTGGTCAATGGTCGATTTGAAAGGTAAGGACATCCTGCACGGTGCGCAGTTTACCCGAGAGGAGATTGAGCATATAATGAAGGTGGCGGAGGAGTTCCGGGGGCGGCTTGAGAAGGAGCGGTCGCTGGACCTGATGAAGGGGTACGTGATGGGGACGCTGTTCTTCGAGCCCAGCACCCGGACGCGGCTCTCGTTCGAAACGGCGATGCACCGGCTGGGTGGGGAGGTGGTAGGGTTCGCCTCGGCCGCCGGCACCTCGGTCGCCAAGGGGGAGAGCCTCGCCGACACGATCCGCACGGTGGACCAGTACGTGGACCTCATCGTCATCCGCCATCCTCAGATCGGCTCGGCGAAGATCGCGGCCGACGCGGCCGAGTCGCCGGTGATCAACGGCGGCGACGGCGCGGGACAGCATCCCACGCAGGCGCTCCTCGACCTGTTCACCATCCGCTCCGAAAAGGGTCGAGTGGACGGCCTCACCATCGTCCTTTGCGGCGACCTGAAGTACGGGCGGACCGTGCACGCCGGGGTGGAACTGTACAAACACTACAACTGCCGGCTGATCTTCGTCTCCCCCGAAGCGCTGCGGATGCCCTCGGAGATCACCGACCGGCTGCGGGAGCAGGGCGTGGAGGTGGTGGAGACCACCGACCTGGAGGCCGCCCTCGCCGAGGCCGACGTGCTCTATATGACCCGCATCCAGAAGGAACGGTTCGACGATCCGGCAGAGTACGAACGGCTGAAGGGAAGTTACATCCTGACCCGTGAGATGGTCGAACGGATCCGCCCCGACGTGACGATCTTGCATCCTCTACCTCGCGTTGACGAGATCGCCACCGACGTAGATTCCCTGCCCAACGCCGCTTACTTCCGCCAGGTGCGCAACGGAGTGTACGTGCGGATGGCGCTGATCGCGTTGGTGATGGGAGTGGTATAAAGCGAGTCAGCGAGCCAGCCAATCAGCGATCCTCGCTGGTTCGCTGACTCGCTGATCCGCCGCTGAAGGAGCAGGAGTATGAAGAAAGAATTCCATATCCTGGGCAGGGTGACGCCTCGCAAGGACGGCGTGGCGCGGGTGACGGGGCGAGAGCGGTACCCGTCCGACGTCATCCTCCCCCGGATGTTGTACGGTAGAATCCTCGCCAGCCCCTATGCCCACGCTCGCATCAAGAGCATCGACATCAGCGAGGCGGAGGCGATGGGGGCGGTGGTGATCACCTGGGACGACGTACCCCACACCCGCTTCAACCAGCGGATCATCACCATCCCGCCCGTCCTCCATAAAGACTTCACCGTCCTGGCCGACAAGGTACGCCGGATGGGGGAGCCGGTGGCGGCGGTGGCGGCGGAGACGGAGTTCCTGGCCGAGCAGGCGGTTCGGGCCATCAAGGTGGAGTATGAGCCACTTCCTGTCCTCACAGACCCCATCGAGGCGATGCAGCCAGGGGCCGTCCCCATCCACGAGACGGTGCTCTGGGGCGACAAAGAGATCAAGATCGAAAACAACATCGCCTGCACCCGCGAGATCGAGGAAGGGGACGTGGACCGGGCCTTCGCTGAGGCGGACATCGTCGTCGAGGGGACGTTCCGCACGCCGAAGATCTACCATATGCAATTGGAACCCAAGACCGCCGTCTGCCGCCCCGAGCCGGACGGCGGCCTCACCGTCTGGGCCACCACCCAGTCCATCCACAACGTCCGCATCATCCTGGGCGAACTCTTCGACATCCCCCTCAGCAAGATCGACGTGATCCGGATGCCGATGGGCGGCACCTTCGGCTCCAGCATCCAGATGAACACGCCCATCCCCATCTGCGCCGCCCTTGCCCTCAAGGCGGGTCGGCCGGTGAAGTTGAGCATGACACGGGAGGAGGATTTCCTCGAGCACACCAAGTATCCCGTGCAGATCCACCTTAAATTGGCGGCCAAAAGCGACGGCACGCTCCTCGGCGCGGAGATGGAACTGATCACGGACATCGGCGCTCACAATATCCAGCCCTACTCCTTCCTCGGCGTCTGCATCGGCTGGCTGGTCTCGATGTACCGATTGCCCAACGTCCGTTACAAGGGCATCGCCGTCTACACCAACAAGACCCCCTCCTGCGCGATGCAGGGGTTCGGCAACCCGCAGGTCACCTTCGCCGTCGAGTCGCTGATGGACGAGTTGGCGGAGCGGCTGGGGGTGGACCCGATCGAACTGCGGCTGAAGAACTATGTGGGTTTGGGTGATACCTTCTGGGGGCAAGGACCGCTGGTCCGCTCCATCGTCCGCAGCGACGGGGTGCCCCAACTGTTGGAGCGAGGCAAGGAGATCATCGGCTGGGACCGGCGGGAGCCGCCCGAGGCTAAGACGGGCCGCTACCGTCGGGGGATCGGGATGGCGCGCGGGTTCCATACCTCCAGCGCAGGCGCGCCCCAGCCCGGCGACGTCATCGACTTCTCCGGCGCGATGGTCAAGGTCAACAAAGACGGCTCCATCGACGTGGTGACGGCGGTGACGGACCACGGCGGTGGGACGCTGGAGGCGATCGCCAAACTGGTGGCGGAGGCGCTGTGCGTGCCGCTGGACAAGGTCAACGTGGTCCCCGCCGGGACCGGTACCACCGTCTACGACTGCGTCACCCACGCCACCCGCGGGGTCTACGCCGGAGGCGGCGCGGCCTTCAAGGCGGCTCAGGAGGTCCGGAAAGAGTTGCTGGAGACGGCGGCCCGCTACCTCAACGTGATGCCGGACGCGCTGGACCTCAAACTGGACGAGGAACGGGGCCAGGGGGTCGTCTATGCTCCAGCGATCCCCGACCGGCAGATGACGATCGAGGAACTGGCTACCCGGTGCTGGATGGAGAGTTGGAAGACCATCGCAGCGGTGGTCAGTTACCGGCCCACCAACTGCCCGCCGGCCTACGTCTCCGTCTTCGTCGAGGTGGAGGTGGATACCTGGACCGGGCGGGTGCGCACGGTGCGGGCGGCGATGGGCAGCGACTGCGGGACGGTGATCAACCCGGATATGGCGGCCGGGCAGTTGGAAGGAGGCCTCTCCAAGGGAGCGGGTTTCGCGCTCTACGAGGATAACCAGTGGGATGAGAACGGACACGTCCTCTCTAGAGGTTACCTGATCGACGCCAAAATCCCCGGCGTGGGTGAGAGCCCGCTGCTGAAGGATCTGGTCACCTACTTTGCCGACACCTACGAGCCGACGGGGCCGTTCGGTGCCAAGGGGATCGGTGAGGCGGCGACCAACCCTGTGGCAGCGGCCTACGCCAACGCCATCTACAACGCCATCGGTGTCCGGTTCTACGAACTGCCCATCACGCCGGAGAAAGTCCTGCGGGCGTTACGTGACTTGGAGGAAGCGAGGAAGCAAGGAAGCGAGGGGATAGGGAAGTAGGTCCTTGCCCCTTGCTCCTTGCGACCTGTGCAGTTTGATCGGGAGAGGGGAGTATGACAAACACCCACATCCTTGTGCACACGTTCGATTACCTGGAGCCGACGTCGCTCGAGGAGACGATCTCGTTGCTTGCCGAGTACGGCGACCGGGCGCGGGTGCTGGCGGGCGGGACCGACCTCGTCGTCCAGATGAAGATGGAACGGCTCGCCCCCCGCTACCTGGTCAGCCTTCGCCACGTTCCGGGCCTTGCGGGGATCTCTGTCGATGAGGTTGGCGTCCGGATCGGCGCGCGGACCTCGATCCGAGCCATCCGGCGCGATCCGCGGGTCCAGGCCCTCTACCCGGCCCTCGCCGAGGCGTGCGCGTCTTTCAGCACGACCCAGGTGCAGGTGATGGGGACGGTGGGCGGGAACCTCTGCAACGGCTCGCCCGCCTCCGACACCGCCCCGCCGCTCATCGCTTTCGACGCGGAGGTGGTCATCGCTGGGCCGGACGGCGAACGGCGGCTCCCTCTGGAATCCTTCTTCCTCGGGCCGGGCAAGACCGCCCTTCAGCCGGGGGAACTCCTGACGGCGGTGGTGCTCCCCCGTCCCCGACCGAACACCGGCAGCGTCTTCTACAAGGTCTCCCGCGTCGCGGCCGACCTGGCGAAGGTGAACGGGGCGATCGTGGTGATCCGTGACGGCGACCGGGTCGCCGACGCGCGGCTGGTCTTCGGCTCCGTCGCGCCGACCCCCTTCCGCGCCCGGAAGGCGGAGGCGGTCCTGGTGGGCCAGGTCCTCAGCGACGACCTGGTCGCCGAGGCGGCCCGGGTCGCCTCCGAGGAGGTCTCCCCCATCGACGACGTCCGCTCCACCGCCTGGTATCGGCGGGAGATCGTACGGGTGTTGACCATCGACGGGCTCAACGAGGCGTGGAGGAGAGCGGGGGAGTGGAAGGGAAGCGAGGAAGCAGGGAGACAAGAGGCAAGGAGCGGGGAGCAGGGAGCAGGGAGCAAGGAGCAGGGGAAGCGGGTGGCGGCTGACGGACGGTGCGAGATCACGTTGAAAGTGAACGGAGAGACGCACCGGCTGTGGGTCGCGCCCAATGAACTGCTCCTCAACGTCCTGCGGGAGCGGCTCCACCTCACCGGCTCCAAGTATGGCTGCGGCATCGGCGAGTGCGGGGCCTGCACGGTGATGATCGACGGCAAACTGGCCCTCTCCTGTTTGGTGCTGGCGGTGGCGGCGGACGGAAGTGAGATCCTCACCGTTGAGGGCCTGGCCGAACCGGACGGCCAACTCGACCCGTTGCAGGAAGCGTTTATCGAGCACGGAGCGTTCCAGTGCGGCTTCTGCACGCCGGGGATGCTGATCACGGCCAAGGGCTTGCTCAAGGAGGTCCCGAAGCCCACCGAGCAGGACGTGCGCGATTACTTGAAGGGGAACCTCTGCCGCTGCACAGGCTACGCCAGCATCGTCCGCGCCGTCCTGGACTGCGCGGCAAAGTGAATCCTGCGACCTGTGACCTGCGTCATGCGTCATACGTCAAACGTCAAACGTCAAACGTGATGCGTCATGCGTCATTTGAGGAGGTGCTGCGGTGTTGCCAGAGTTTGAACTGCTGATGCCCCGGACCCTCTCCGAGGCGCTGGAGATATTGGCCCAGGCGAGAGAGGGGGTGGCGCCCATCGCTGGCGGCACGAACCTGGTCGTGGATATGCGCGGCGGACGCCACCGCCCCTCCGTCCTGGTGAGCGTTGCCGGATTGGAGGAACTGCGAGGGATCCGTCGGGAGAACGGTCACGTGGTCATCGGCGCGACGACGACCGTGGCCGAACTGCTGAAGGAGCCCCTCATCGCCGAGGCCGCGCCGGTGTTGTGGAGCGCGGCGCGGGTCTTCGCCAACCCCCTGGTGCGCAACCGGGCGACGGTCGGAGGCAACCTCGTCGATGCCTCCCCGGCAGCGGACACGGCCCCACCTCTGCTGGTCCTCGACGCCGAGGTCCAACTGACCAGCAAGGAGGGCTCCCGCTGGGTCCCACTGGACGAGTTCTTCCTCGGCGTCCGGCAGACCCTCCGCCAGCCCGACGAACTCCTGACGGCGATCCGGTTCCCCGTCCCGCCGTCCGGCGCGGTTG
>DUEL01000047.1 GCA_011192125.1 Thermoflexia bacterium | reverse complement strand
CGAGGAGCGGCTGCGGGTGCTCCGTCTGGTGGAGCAGGGGAAGATCACCCCGGACCAGGCCGCCGACCTGCTGGCCGCGTTGGAGGGGCGGTGATGGTCGCCGCGATCCTTCGACGCCGAACCCAGGGGATCGTCCCCTTCGATCCCCTCCGCCACCTCGGCCAGGTGGCGGATCTGATGGAGATCGCCTTCGCCGAGGAGATGGGGCCTGCGGCCCGGTACGTCCTGCGCCGGATGCGGCAGATGGCCCGGTGGGGTAGCCTCAGCCTCCTGCTCTGGGAGATGGAGGGCGGAAACTTCGGCCCCTCCGGCTTCGTCTGGCTGGAGGAGGACCGGGTGGTGGGCAACATCTCCCTCCGGCGCGCGGCCTTTCCCGGCGGGTGGATGATCGGCAACGTCGCCGTCCATCCGGACTGGCGGGGCCGCGGCATCGGCCGCGCGCTGGTCGAGGCGGCGCTGGAGACGGTGGGACGGCGGGGAGGGGCATGGGTGGGCCTGGAGGTCCGTGACGACAACCCCGTCGCCCGGCGGCTGTACGAGCGGTTGGGCTTCGAGCCGGTGGGGACGACGGTGGAACTCATCCGCCCGGCCGGGTTGCCCTGGCCGAAGGATGATCCTCTCCCATCGGCCCTTCCCCTGCGCCGGGCCAGGGGCGGGGAGGGCAGGACCCTCTACCGGTTGGCCCAGGAGGGGCTGAGTCGCCCCCATCGGGACGTGCTGGAGATCCGCCCCGCCGCCTACCAGACCGGTTGGGAGGCCTGGCTCTCCGCCTGGCTGGAGGGGCGGCGGGAGGATTGGTGGGTGGCCCTGGACGATGGGCGGATCGTCGGCGCTGTGGGCCTCCTCAGCCGACGGCCTGCCCGGTACCATCGGATCGAGGTGCTGTGCCGCGCCGAGCGGCAGGAGGACCTGGGCCCTCGCCTGGTCCGCGCGGGGGTGGCCTTCCTCTCCCGTCGCCGTCGCTGGGAGACGGTGACGATCCTCCCCGGCCCCCGCCAGGCACTGGAGCCCGTCTTCGCCGACCTCGGCTTCCAACGACTGCGCCGTCTGGTTCAAATGCGTCGGATCATCGGACATCGTCTGGAGGTTGCTGGATGAACGTCGTAGCACGACAGGTGCGCCTGGCGGCCGGACTGAGCCGCAACGCCAAATTGTTTCTGTTGATGGGAGCCTTCAGCGGCCTGGGCGGGGGCATCTTTATGCTCCTCCTCAACCTTTTCGTCCTCGCCCGCGGGAGCGACATCGCCTTCCTGGGCCTGCTGATGTCGCTGATGAGTCTCTCCGCTCTGGTGCTGGGGCTGCCGATGGGGATCCTGACCGACCGGATCGGCCGCAAGCAGGCGATGCTCCTGGGATCGGTTGTGGCGACGGGGGCCAGCCTCATCCTCGTCCTCTCGCGGGCGGACTGGCCGCTGCTCCTGGCCGCCGTCGGCTGGGGGGCGGGCAACGCCCTGTTCATGGCGACCGGGCCCGCCTTCATGGCGGAGAACGCCACCGAGGAGGAGCGGCCTACTCTCTTTAGCCTCCAACAGGGGACAGCGATGCTGGTCGGCTTCGCGGGGAGCATGGTCGGGGGGAACCTGCCGAGCCTCTTCGCCGCACTCCTGGGGGTCCATCCGGAAAGCGTCACCGCCTACCGGGCCACGCTCCTTGTTGCCATAGGGATCATGACCGTCGGGCTCGTCCCCCTGCTGATGATCGAGGAGCAGAGAACCCCCTTCTCTGCCCAGATGGCCCAGGACGCGCCCTCCCTTTGGTCCCTCTCCCTATGGCGGAGCGTCGTGCCACTGCTGGTTCCCCAACTCCTCATCGGTCTGGGGGCCGCGCTCCTGATCCCCTACCTCAACGTCTTCTTCAAACAGCGGTTCGGCGTCACCGACAGTCTCCTGGGGACGATCTTCGCCGTCAGCCAGTTGTTGATGGGGCTGGCGACGCTGGCCGCGCCGATGCTGGCGGAGCGGTGGGGGAAGATCCGGACTGTCGTCCTCACCGAGTTGGCCTCTCTGCCCTTCCTGATGGCCCTGGGGTTCGCCCCCCTGCTGCCGCTGGCGATCGGCGCGTTTTGGGTGCGGGCGATGCTGATGAACATGGGCGGCCCGCTCTTCACCGCCTTCGCGATGGAGCAGGTGCCGGAGGAGCGGAGGGGGACGGTAGGGGCGATGATGGGTCTGGTCTGGTCCATCGGCCAGGGGATCGGACCGGGGATCAGCGGGCTGGTGCAGCGGAGCGCTGGCTTCACCCCTCTCTTCCTGGCGACGGGGAGTACCTACCTGGTCGGTGCGTTGATGATTCAGACGCTGTTCGGGAAGAAGGAAGCAGGAAGCAGGGGGCAGGAGGCAGGGGACAAGGGACAGGAGGAAGAGAGGTGGTAGAGGAGAGGGAGTCCAAGGTACAGGCGTGGGCCGCCCCATTCTTCACCATCTGGGGCGGGCAAGCGGCCTCGCTGCTGGGCAGCGCGCTGGTCCAGTTCGGGCTGGTCTGGTGGCTCACCCAGACCACCGGCTCGGCGACGGTGCTGGCGACGGCGACGCTGGTGGCGATGCTGCCAGCGGTGTTCATCGGTCCCCTCGCTGGCGTGCTGGTGGACCGGTGGGACCGTCGGATCGTGATGATCGTCGCCGATGGCCTCATCGCGCTGGCAACGCTGGGGCTGGCTTACCTCTTCGCCGTCGGCGCGGCGCAGGTGTGGCACATCTACCTCATTATGTTCTTCCGCGCCCTGGGCGGGGGGTTCCACTGGCCGGCGATGGAGGCCTCTACCTCGTTGATGGTGCCGGAGGAGCACCTCTCCCGCGTGGCTGGGCTCAACCAGACGCTGAACGGGATTCTGAACATCGTCGCACCGCCGGTGGGCGCGCTTCTCCTGAGCGTGCTGCCGATGCAGGGGATCCTGGCGATCGATGTGGGGACAGCGGTCCTGGCGATCACCCCTCTCTTCTTCATCCCCATCCCCCAGCCGGAGCGCAGGGGAGAGGCAGGGGCCTTCTCGCTGGTGAAGGACCTGCGGGAGGGGCTGCAGTACGTGTGGGGATGGCCGGGCCTCATGGGTCTGTTGATAATGGCGACGGTGCTCAACTTCCTGCTCACCCCCGCCTTCTCGCTGATGCCCATCCTGGTCACCGAGCACTTCGGCGGCGAGGCGATCCACCTGGGATGGCTGGACTCGGCCTTCGGGGTGGGCGTGGTGGCGGGCGGGCTGATCCTGAGCGCATGGGGAGGCTTCCGGCGACGGATGGTCACCTCCCTGACGGGGATCATCGGGATCGGGATCGGCACCCTGCTCATCGGCCTGACCCCGGCGACCGCTTTCTGGTTCGCCCTGATAGGCTCTATCTTCGTGGGCCTGATGCAACCCATCGCCAACGGCCCGCTGATGGCCATCATCCAGGCCCGGGTTGAGCCGGAGATGCAGGGCCGGGTGTTCACGCTCCTCCGTAGCGTCGCCACCGCGATGTCCCCCCTGGGGATGGCGATCGCCGGGCCGGTGGCCGATTGGCTGGGGGTGCGGACCTGGTATTGGGTCGGCGGCGCGGCGTGCGTGCTGATGGGCGTGGGGGCCTTCTTCACGCCGGCGATCCTCTACCTGGAGGACAACCACAGGAAGCGAGAAAGTAGGGAAACAGGGAGCAGGGTGGGGGACGTAGGGTACGAGGTGCAGGGCGCAGGAGGTAGGGAATGACGGAGCGGATGCGGATTCTTGAGGAGATCGAGGCGGGGCGGATCAGCGTCGAGGAAGGGGTGCGACGGCTGGAGAGGCTGTCTGCAGGGGGCGAGCCAGCGGAGGCCTCACCACCCCCGGCCGTCCGTCCGGCGCTGGTGCGGGCCCTGTGGCAGGCGGTCCTCTGGGCGGGGATAGTGCTGGCGGCGGTTGGCGCGTTGCTGGCGGGGATGGTCGCCGCCCTGTGGATCGCCCCCGCCTGGCTGATCTGCGGCGGGCCGCTGTTGCTCCTGGGCCTGGCGACCGTGGTCATGGGCTTGTGGTTGCGGCGGGCCCACTGGTTCGCCCTCCGGGTGCGGGAGCGGGACGGCAAGGGGATGGCCTTCGCTTTTCCCCTCCCGCTGGGCCCCATCGCCTGGCTGCTGCGCGTCCTGGGTCCCTTCATCCCCCAACTGCGCGGTACGGGGATGGACGAGGTGATCCTGGCGCTGCGGGAGGAACTGCGCGCGGGTCGCCCCTTCGTCGTAGAGGTGGATGAGGGAGAGGGAGAAGAACAGGTGCAGGTATATTTCGGATTAGGAGGTGACGGATGACCGCGACGAGCGACGAACGGCTGAAGGTGTTGCAGATGCTGGAGGAGGGGAAGATCTCCGCGGAGGAGGCGGCGACGCTGCTGCGGGCGTTGGAAGGAGGCGGGCGGTCCCGCCCCAGCGCGACGGGCGTGGGCGGCGAGAACCGGTACCTCCGCATCCAGGTGACGGACCTGGCGTCGGGGGCTGGCAAGGTCAACGTGACCGTCCCCATCGGCCTGGTGCGGGCTGGGCTGCGCATCGCCGAGCGGTTCGCCCCCGACTTCGGCGACCTGGACGTTCAGGAGATCGTCGACCTGATCGCTGAGGGAGCGGAGGGGAAGATCGTCGAGGTGGTAGACGCAGAGGACAACGAGCGGGTGGAGATTTACATCGAGTGAGCGAATCAGCGAGTCGGCGGGCCAGCGAATTGGCGAGCCAACGACTGCAGGGGATGGGGGTCAGGGGATGGGGTGGCCAAGGAGGGAGGAGAGGTCGGCGAGGGCGGTCTCGACGTCGGTGAAGACGATGGTATGGATGCCCATCAGCCGGGCAGGATCGGTGTTCCGCACCAGGTCGTCCAGGAAGACCGCCTCGCCCGGCTGCACCTCCATCCGGTCCAGCACGTACCGATAGATCGCCGGATCGGGCTTGGCGACCCCCAGTTCGGCGGAGTTGACGTAGAGGTCGAACTCCGTCCGCGGGTCGAAACCGTACCGCTCTTTGACCTCCTCGGCGTGGTCGGGGTAGGCGTTGGTCAGGAGGGCCACCCGGTATCGGCCGCGCAGCGCGCGCACCGCCTCCACCAGCCGTGGCTCGATCTGCTGTTCGGCATAGTACTCGGCGTAGAACCGTCGGACCGCCTCCCGGTCCGGCAGGCCCAGCCCTCGGGCCACGTGCTCGTCGAAGGCTTCCTGGGGCAGGGTGCCGGTCTCCAGCCGTTTCCACTCCCGCCCCCAGAGGACCCGCTCTAAGGTCCCTTCGGGCAACCCCAGCCGCTGTTCCCACTCCTCCGTGCGACGGAAGAAGGCCAGCGGAGAGAAGACCCCTCCCCAGTCGAAGATGACGGCGCGGATGTCGGGAACAGGGGTGAGAGGAGGAACCGTTACAGGGAGCCCGACCGCCGCCAGTTGCCGCCGCAGGTGGCGGCTCCCCCGGAAGCGGAAGCCGGTCATCCCGAGGCGCCGGGCCGCTTCCACGTTGGCCCGCTGGTCGTCCACGAAGACCGCCTCCTCCGGCGCGACCCCCAGCCGGTCCAGCGCGCGCCGGTAGATGACGGGGTCCGGCTTGACGACCCCCTCCAGAGCGGAGACGACGACCACGTCGAACAGGTCTTCCAGCCCCAGGTCGCGCAGCAGGTCCGGCAGGTTGGAGGCGTGGTTGCTGAGGAGCGCCGTCCGCAGGCCGTGCTCCCGCAGGTCGCGGATCAGGCCCACCAGGTCCTGATCCAGATAGTCGCCGGCCCAGAAATCCCGCTTGAGGTCGGCCACCTCCCCATCCTGCAAGCCCAGACGGTGGGCCACCCCTTCCCAGGCTTCGTCCAGCGTGGCCTGGCCTCGCTGGGCGGCCTCCCAGCCTTCCCCTCGGAAAAAGAGATCCGCCAGGTCCCCCGGCGCCAGACCCAGCCGCTGCTCCCAGGCGAGGCGGGGACGGATGTCCATCGTGCGCATCAGGACGTTGCCCCAGTCGACGATGAGGGCGCGGATCATCCTTCCTCCTCCGCGTCGGGGAACAGGTCGAGCAGTTCGGAGAACCGACGTAGCGTGACAACCCGGTCCGGGTCGACGAAGGGAGCCTCCTCGAAGGCCCAGGGCTTCTTGTAGGGGATGTAGATGGCACCGATGCCCACCTGGAGGGCGGGGTTGATGTCGGACCGGGGGCTGTTGCCCACCATCCAGGTCCGGCGCCGATCCAGGCCGTGCCGCTCGATCAGATCCTCCAGCACTTCCGGACCTTTCTCCGGGACCACGTGGATCGCCTCGAAGTAAGGGGCGAGGCCGGAACGGACCACCTTGTCGTGCTGGACCTGGGGGTCCCCTTTGGTGAGGAGGATGAGCCGGAAGCGGCGGTGCAGGCGGGGGATGGTCTCCTCGACCCCCTCCAGGAGGATGATGGGGTAATCCATAACCCGCTGGCCGATGGCCTCGACCTCCGCCTCCACCTCAGGGTGGGCAGTCCGCCCATAGCGCCGGCATAAGTACCGGTAGGTGATCACCATACAACGGGCGAACTCAGAGGGGGCGTAGCCCACCACGGCCACCCGCTCGTGTTCGATCCGGTCGAAGGTGCGGCGGGCCTCGGCGGGGTCGAATCCCTCCTGGGCCATCCGTTCGGCGAAGGCGTCGGCAGCGTCCTCGTAGAAAATGTTGTTCTCCCAGAGCGTGTCGTCGGCGTCGAGTATCAATGTTGGCCTATCCATACAGCGAGGTATTATACCCGAGTTTGCCAGAAAGGGGTACGTCGTACAACCAAGACTTTCAGAACTCCAAACTCTTCTCCCCCTCTTTCTGGGGTTTCTCTGTTCTCTAATTATCTAATTACCATGAGAAGATGATTATCTTTTGTCGTAGTCGTCGTAGATTCTGTGGAAATGGGGACAAACGGTCGGGGATGGAGGGATACCCTGTACATATGCCGGTTGGCGTGGGGCCTGTCCGATATCGATGGGGGGAGAGGCCGTTCGATTGCTCCACAGGGGGTGTGGATATCTGGTTGGTAATGTGATTGTTCAGTCGGTTAGAGAAGAGCGCGGTGTGTGGAGGCAGCGATTTTTTCCACGGTTTTGCTGGGTTATCCACAGGAAACCGCCACTTATCCACAGCCTGGACGGTGTGTGGATCGAAGGTGGGGCCAGATATGTGTGGTGCGCAGGACACGAGGGGCAGATATGGGGGGAGGGGGTGTGGATAAACAGGGTGTGGATAACTTGGGTGAGGGTCAGGTCAGCACCTTGGAGGTTGTATGGAGCGCTTCCCGGATAGCGGCGACCTCGCGCCGCAGGTGTTCGTCCTCCTCGATCATCCGGGCGACCCGCTCGCAGGCGTGGAGGACGGTGGAGTGATCCCGCCCGCCCAGCGCCCTCCCGATCTGGGAGAGGGAGGCGGACGTCTCTTCCCTCATCAGGTACATCGCGATCTGGCGCGGCCGGGCGAACCGCCGAGCGCGGCTGGGACCGGTCAGGTCTCCCTGGCTGATCTGGTAGTGCCGGGCGACCGTCTCCAGGATCTGCTCGGCGCTGACGGTGGGGCGAGCGGCGGCGATGTCCTGCATCGCTGCCTGGGCCAGGTGGATGCTCGGTTCCTCCTGATAGAGTTGGGCCAGGATCAGCAGTTTGTTCAGGACGCCTTCCAGCTCGCGGACGTTGGTCTGGACCCGTTGGGCGATGAAGTAGAGGGTCTCCTCAGGGAGGGTGATCCCACGGATCTCCGCCTTTCGCTGAAGGATGGCGATGCGGGTTTCCAGGGTCGGCGGGGGGACGTCCACCATCAATCCCCACTCGAAGCGGGACCGGAGTCGCTCTTCCAACATCGGCATCGCGCGGGGGCGGCGGTCGGATGAGATGACGATCTGAGCGCCGCCGTCGTGGAGAGCGTTGAAGGTGTGGAAGAATTCCTCCTGGGTGGCCTCTTTCCCAGCGATGAATTGGATGTCGTCGATCAGGAGGACCTCGACGGTCCGATAGGTCTCCCGGAAGGCTTCGGTGGTGCCGGTGCGGATGGCCTCGATGAGGTCGTTGGTGAAGGTCTCCGTGGGGACGTAGAGGACCCGCCGACCGCTGGCCTGGCATGCGTGGCCGATGGCGTGAAGGAGGTGGGTCTTCCCCAGGCCCGTGCCGCCGTAGATGAAGAGAGGGTTGTATCCGTCTCCCGGTCGCTCCGCCACCGCCTGGGCCGCGGCGTAGGCCAGCCGGTTCTCCGGACCGACGACGAAGGTATCGAAGGTGTAACGGGGGTTGAGGGGGCAGACCTGGGCCTCAGGTGCGGGCGGTGAGGGGGAGAGGAGAAGGGGAGCGGGCTCGTCCGGCGGCGTCTCCTCCCACACGGTGAACCGGACCTCTACGGTGCGTTTGGCCAAGCGGGCAAGGATCCGGCGAATGGTGGGGGCCAGTCGGTTCTCCAACCACTCTTTGGCGTACCCGTTGCGCACGCCGATCACGAAGACGCCGTCCTCATAGGCTACCAACTTGGCATCCCGTAGCCAGGTGTTGAACGTCGCCCTCGTGGTCTCTAGTTCCAGTTCGCCCAGCGTGGCTTGCCAGATCTGCTCTGGTTTCATAGAGGTCCGTAAGTTGCTCTCTAGGGAGTGTCGATTGCCGTGAGACAACAGGTGCGTCGGGAGCCCGTGGAGCCGAGGGATAGGCTCCATTACAGCGTTCCCAAGGTTGGGGAGCGAGTGTGTTGACGTAGGCCCCGCCCGCCGATGCGGCCCCTATTGTACCAAAAAGAGAGGGAAGGACAATGCGCAAACGGCCTCTCTGGCTTAAAACCATCGCTTATTTAAGGTTTCGCGGAACAGGTCCGGATCGATCTCCTGCCCGCGGAAGGGGAGCCCAGATATGGCCGCGGAACAGGCTTGAGCCCCAAAATGTGGGGGGAGCAGACGGTCTCTCTCCCCCTTTGCAGCGATTTCTTTCAGCGAAAGCAACAAAATCCGTCCCCATCACCCCGGCGAATTTTGGCCGTTCAGGACATTTTTGAAATAGACTTTCAAAACTCAAGAAAGTTTGGGCGGTCAGGGCTCCCGGTCTCCTTGTCTCCCGGTCCCTCTTCTGCTATGATGACCTCGAGATGGAACGGCTTGAGGGGAGTGTCGAGCGGATCACATATTATAACGAAGAGACCGGCTACACGGTCCTCCGCCTCACCGTCCCCGGCCGAGCCGATCTCGTGACGGTGGTAGGCCACCTACCGGAGGTCCAACCCGGCGAACGGCTGCGGCTGGAAGGGGTTTGGACCAATCACCCACGGTACGGGCGGCAGTTCAAGGCGGAGCGGTGCGAGCAGGTCCTCCCCGCCACCGCCGAAGGGATCCGCCGCTACCTGGGCTCCGGGTTGATCCGCGGGGTCGGTCCGGTGACGGCGGCGCGCATCGTGGACCGGTTCGGCGTCGATACCCTTCGGGTGCTGGAGGAGGAACCGGAGCGGTTGAGGGAGGTGCCGGGGGTCGGCCCCAAGCGGGCCGCCGCCATCGCCCGCGCCTGGGAGGAGCAGAAGGCGATCCGGGAGGTGATGCTCTTCCTCCAGAGCCACGGCGTCACGACAGGGTTAGCGGTGAAGATCTATAAGACCTACGGGGACGACGCGCTGCGGGTGGTGCAGGAGGATCCCTACCGGCTGGCCCGCGACATCTGGGGGGTAGGCTTCAAGACCGCCGATAAGATCGCCCGCAATTTGGGACTCCCCCTCGACGCCCCATCCCGCATCCAGGCCGGAGTGGCCTATGCCCTGAGCCAGATGGCGGACGAGGGCCACGTCTACGCGCCGGAGGAGGACCTGGTGGAGGAGGCGGCGCGGCTCCTGGAGGTGGACCCCGATCTGGTCCGCCCTGCTATTGAAGCGCTGGACGCTGAGGAGGTGGTGCACCGCGAGCGACTGACCTACCCCCTCCCCGGGGGAGGATCGGCGGCGGGGGAAGCGGCCCCCGCCGTTCGGGAGGAGCGGGCCGTCTATCTGGCCCCCTTCTACCGAGGCGAGGTCGGTGCGGCGGAGCGGTTGCGCCTCCTGGCGGAGAGCCCCGCCACCCGGCTGGGCCGCTTCCGCAGCGTGGATTGGGACGCGCTCCTCTCCCAGATCTCCCGTGACGAGGAGATCGATCTTTCCCCGGAGCAGCGAGGTGCCGTGCGGGCGGCCCTGACCCACAAACTGACCGTTCTCACCGGCGGCCCCGGCACCGGCAAGACCGTCACCGTCCGCACCGTCATCGGCGCACTGGAGGCGTTGGGCGGACGGTACGCGCTCTGTGCCCCCACGGGCCGGGCCGCCAAGCGGCTCGCCGAGGCCACCGGTCGGCCCGCCAAGACGGTCCACCGCCTCCTGGAGTACTCCCCCCAGGAAGGCTTCCGCCGCAACGAGGAGAACCCCCTGCCGGTCGATCTGCTGATCGTGGACGAGGCCTCGATGCTCGATCTACTCCTCACACACCATCTGCTCAAGGCGGTGGATCCGGCGAGCCATCTCCTGCTGGTGGGGGATGTGGACCAGTTGCCGTCGGTGGGGGCGGGGGACGTGCTGCGGGACGTCATTCGGTCGGGACGGGCGAGGGTGGTCCGGTTGACCCACATCTTCCGCCAGGCGGCCCAGAGCGGCATCGTCGTCAACGCCCACCGGGTCAACCGGGGGCAGATGCCGGTGCTCAACCAGTACGACGACTTCTATTTCTTCTCCAAGGAGGACCCTGAGAAGGCGGCCGATCTCCTGGTGGACGTCGTGGTCAACCGCATCCCGCGCAAGTTCGGCCTGGATCCAGTGGACGAGGTGCAGGTGCTTGCGCCGATGTATCGGGGGCCGTGCGGCGTCTCCAGTCTCAACGCTCGCCTCCAGGAGGTCCTTAACCCGCCGGGGCCAAACCGTCCGGAGCGTCGGCTGGGTGGCCGGACCTTCCGCGTTGGCGACAAGGTGATGCAGATCCGCAACAACTATGACAAAGAGGTCTACAACGGCGACATCGGCCGGGTGGTGGCCATCGATGGGATCGATCAGACGCTGACGGTGCGGATCGACGGGCGGCCGGTGGTCTACGAGTGGGCCGAGGCCGACGAACTGGTCCACGCCTTCGCCATCTCGGTGCACAAGAGCCAGGGGAGCGAGTACCCGGCGGTGGTGATGCCGGTGTTGACCCAGCATTACCTGATGTTGCAGCGGAACCTCCTCTACACCGGTATCACGCGGGCGAAGCGGCTGGTGGTGCTGGTGGGCACGCGGCGGGCTATCCGCATCGCCGTGCGCAACGACCGGGTGCGCCGGCGGCACTCGGGGTTGGGGGTGCGGTTGAGGGATGACCTCACGGCAGCGTTGTAATTTGAACGGGCTACCCGACAGTTTGCCAGCCTCCCGCAGGTTACGCACGGCTGGACGGCGCGAGTGGTCAGGCCGGGCACCCTTTACGGCTCGCTTGGACGCGTGCAGGGGACCTGCGGGGGGCTGTTCGAACCACCTTCACTTCAACCCCTCCAGTGCGCTCCGGCACGGCTGGCAATCTGGAGCGCGCTCCAGCGCTTCTGCCAGCATCTCCCGCGCCCGCTCGGGCTGGTCCAGCGCCAGGTACGCCATCCCGGCTCCGTAGTAAGCATCGACCGCCTCGGGGTCGATCTCCAGGGCGGCCTCGTATTGGGAGAGGGCCTGCTCGTACAATCCGTGGTTGTGGTAGATGTGGGCTAGGGTGATCCGCAGGTCGACCCGAGTCGGCGCCAGCCGGATCGCTTGTTCAAGGAAGGCCACCGCCGCCTCCAGGTGGTCCGGGTCGATCTCCTCGCTCCAGTAGGCGTGCAGGATACCCGCGTTGGTGTAATACTCCAACTCCAGCGGGTCCAGCCGACGGGCCTCGGCGAGGTTCCGGTCCGCCGCCTCCAGCAGTCCCACCTTCAGGTCGGTGGCATCCTCCGGAAGCGCGCGGGCCAGGTTGTAGAGGGCCTCGGCGTGGAACTGGTAGTAGATCGACTGCCAGGGGGCCAGCGCGTGGGCCCGGTGGTACAGGTCGATGCTCTGGTCCCATTGGCCCGCCCGGTCCAGCGCGCGGGCGCGGTCGACCAGCGTGTCGGCCCAGACCGAGGCCGCCTCCACACGGACGACCACGGCCAGAAGCAGTGCGGCACCGACGAACGCGTAGACCCGCCAGCGCAGGCTCGCCGGATCGCCCCTCCACCGCGAAGGCGCGGAGGGCGTGGAGTTCGTTAAACCTCCTGCCTCCTGCCTCCACGAGGCCACCAACCCCACGCACAGCCAGGCCATCATCGCCGTCGCCGTCACCGAGAAGGCGAACTGCACCTCCACCGCGTGGGCCACCAGCGCTGCCAGCGGGGCGGCGACCGCTGCCCGTTCCGCGACACCGGACGCTCCCCGCAAGAGCCGAAGCCCCTCTCGGAAGCAGGCGACGCCCAGCCCAACCACTGCCAGTACCCCCAGCGCGCCCCGCATCACCAGTAGGTCCAACGTCTCGTTGTGCGCCCGGTCCCAGATGGCACTCGGATCCTCGATGTGGGCCAGTTCAGGGGGGTACACCGCCATATAGACGGTGCTGCCCGTATCCAGACCGTACCCCACGATCGGTCGGAAAGGGCGCAGCGGGTCGGGGTCCAGGCCCACGCTCGGCCACCTGGCGGCCACGCCTGCGGCGGCCTTCCAGAGGACCAGGCGGACGCGGACGGTGCCGCCGGAGAGGTCGGCTGCAGCGGCGATGCGGCGGACGTAGGGCAGTTGGGAGACCCGCTCGCCGGGGACCAGGCCGAACCGCAGCCCGGCGACGAGCAGGCCGACCAAGGCCAGCGCGCCGGCCACGCCTCCCAGCACCCACCGCCGGTGGCCCGGCCCGAGGGCCAGCGCGCCGAAGACCGTCAGTCCGACCAGCCCCCCCACCCACGGCCCCCGGCTCTGGGTCACCAGGAGGGCGAGGGCCTGCAATGCCACTGCCGCACCCCACATCACCTTGCGCAGTTTGACCACGGAGACACAGAGGACACAGAGTCTCTCTCTTTTCTGGAGGTTTCTCTGTGTACTCTGTGCCTCTGTGGTGTTCCACCCATCGCAACAGTGAGGAGAAAAACGATCCGGCTCTGCGCCCTCTGCGTCTCTGCGGTGTGCAAACGGCTGGTCGAGAGAACCGGTGCGTATTGCGCGGAGCAGGCCATAGAGGGTAAAAGGTAACGTCATAATGAGATAGGCCCCGAGGAAGATGGGATTCCCCAGGCTCCCGCCGGGCCGCCAGGTGAGGGGGTTCTTGTGCCAGTAGGTCGCTTCAACAAAGGGGGTCAGCGCGACGAGGCTCCCCGCGACGGCGATGGCCAC
Organism: Thermoflexia bacterium; assembly: GCA_011192125.1. Lineage (GTDB taxonomy): Bacteria > Chloroflexota > Anaerolineae > B4-G1 > DUEL01 > DUEL01. Next base: position 4,883 of record DUEL01000047.1, on the reverse strand, counting down.
GGTGAGGCGGTGGCGACGGGCCGGGGTGCGCAGGTGGGCGGAGAGCAGCAGGCTCCAGAGGACGAGGCAGAGCAAGAGGTAGGCCCCCTGCTGCCGGTGGTAGGACCCCAAGAGGCTGATGAGAGGGTTGATGGAGGCCGCAGTGGATAGAAGCGCGGTCCCCGCCACCAGCAGGATTGGGAGGATGAGGGGACGGCGGAACCAGCGCCGGGGGGCGGTCCATCGTTCTCCCCAGGCCGGCGCGAGGAGGTGGGCGGCGGCCATCAGCAGCGTCAGTCCGCGGAAGAGGGCAACCTTGGGGAGCCCGTAGGCCAGACCCCAGGGGTTGATGACCAGCGGGACCAGGATCACGATCGCCAGCCCAATTATCTCGGCGATCCGTTCAGTGAGCCTGCCAGACCGCATTGAGCCTCCGTCGGTTGCTGTTGCTTTTTTATACCACAGAGACACGGAGAACACAGAGTTCTCTGTGGCCTTCTCTGTGCCCTCTGTGTCTCTGTGGTGGGCTTTATTAAGAGCGCGCAGGGGCAGACCCGCGGCCTGCCCCTTGCACGCGCTGTGATTGTACTCTCCTGGCTACTGAGCCAGGAAGTTTTCGATGTCCTCGGTTCGGGTTACGGCCAGACCTGGGTGGTGGTGCAGCCGCTGTCCTCCCACGCGGACGTCACCGTGCCGTTCGCCCCCCAGTAGAAATAGAAGCGGGACGTGCGGCGTAGGTAGTCACCAAAGTCAGTGGTGTTCGGGCCGACCTTTGTGCAGGAGCCGGATGTGACTGTGTCCGTATTGTTGACCGCCATGTACACGTCGATCGCTGTCTGCACCATATCGACCTCAGCCTTAGCCGCCGCGCTCTTGGCGTCGTTACCCACGTTGGTCAGCGCCAGTGCGGTCAGCCCAAACAGGACGGCCAGAATGGCGATGACGACCAGCAACTCAATCAGGGTAAAGCCTCTCTCGTTCATTCGTCGCCTCCCTTTCAGAATGTTTTAGGGTTTGAGGTTAGTATATATCGAAAAGAGGGGTTTGTGTCGGAAGAACCGTTTCGCCTCTGTTACGCTTGCGTTACGGGAGGCTGCGACCCCCTCAGCAACCGTTTGAAGTCGTCCATATCGGTCGCGTGGGCTTGGGCCTCCTCCAATGTGATCAACCCGCGCCGATAGAGGTCGTACAGCGCCTGGTTCATCGTCTGCATCCCGTGCTCCCGCCCCGTCTGCATCACGCTGACCATCTGGGGGGTCTTCCGCTCGCGGATCAGATTTCGCACGGCGGGAGTGCCGATGAGCACCTCACAGGCGGCCACCCGGCCGGTCCCGTCGGCGCGGGGGATCAGCCGCTGGGCGATCACCCCGGCCAGGGTCATCGCCACCTGGGTGCGGACCTGGGCCTGCTGGTGGGCCGGGAAGACGTCCACGATCCGGTCCACCGCCTCCGGCGCGCTGGGGGTGTGGAGCGTCGCCAGCACCAGGTGCCCGGTCTCCGCCGCGGTGAGCGTTGCCGCGATGGTCTCCAGGTCCCGCATCTCCCCCACCATGATCACGTCGGGGTCCTGCCGCAGGGCGTACTTCAGCCCGGTGGCGAAGGAGCGGGTGTCGGAACCGACCTCTCGCTGGGTGATCACGCTCAGCCGATCCTCGAAGACGTACTCGATGGGATCCTCCAGCGTGACGATGCGCCGGGCCACGGTCCGGTTGACATGCTCGATCATCGCCGCCAGGGTGGTCGACTTGCCGCAGCCGGTGGGGCCGGTGACCAGGACCAGTCCCTGGGGCAGAAGGGCAAGCCGGGCGCACACCTGCGGCAGGCCCAACTCCGCCAGTGTGGGCACCGTGCGAGGGATCGCCCGCAGCGTGAGGTAGATGCTCCCCCGTTGCCGGGCGGCGTTGACCCGGAAGCGGGCCATCTCCCCCATCTCATACGCGAAATCCAGTTCCCGCTCCCGGTCGAACGCCTCGCGCTCGTGCGGGCCCACCAGTTGATCCAGCAGGTCCTCCATATCCCGCTCATCCGGCACCGGCCAATCCGGCTGCGGGACCAACTGCCCGTGGATGCGCAAGACCGGGGGGTGCCCGACTTTCAGGTGTAGGTCAGAGGCCGACCGTTCCAGCATCCCCTGCAACAACTGCTCGATCCGGATCATATTCCCTCCGCTCCGACTTGAGATCTCGCCCGGGGTCCCCTTTCACGCAGGAAGGGAGGGGGGCGAGGTCGTCACACCCATGTCGCCAGCGCCCAGAAGGCGCGGACGAGGACGTCGCCGTACAGGAGGACCACGGTCCCTCCCAGGGCCAGGAACGGGCCGAGGGGCAGCGTGTCTCCCCGGCGGCGACGGCCGCTCGCCAGCAGCGCACCGGCCACGACCCCCCCGGAGACGAAAGCCACGAACAGGGCGAACAAGACCCCCGGCAATCCGGTCACCAGTCCGACGAACCCCGCCAGCCGCAGGTCCCCCCAGCCCATCCCGCCGGGGACCAGCAGGAGGATCAGGAGGATCACCCCCGCCCCGACCGCGCCGCCTGCCAGACGGTACGCGCCCTCGGGCCAGCCCATCAACACCGCCCCCACCGCCCCGATCCCCAGGGCGGGATACATCACCCGGTTGAGGATCAACCCGTGCTCGATGTCGGTGACGGTGACCACCACCAGGACCCCCAGGTACATACTCACTAAAATCAGTTCGATCCACCCTCGCAGGCTCATCGGAGGCAGGCGGTGGGCAGCCAGGGCGAACAGCAGCCCCGTCCCCGCCTCGACGATCAAGGTCCGCCGACCGATGGGTGCGCCACACGACCGACACCGCCCTCGCAGGGCCAGGTAACTCACCACCGGCACCAGCTCCGCCGGTCGCAATTGGGTGCCGCAGTGGGGACAGTGGGAGGGTGGGGAAAGGAGCGACCCGCCGGTGGGGAGACGGTCGGCTACGACGTTGAGGAAACTCCCCACCGCCGCGCCCATCAGGCCCCAGAAGATCGCCAGGAGCGCGTGGCTCACGGCTTCTGCTCCACCAGGATCGAGAACCGGACGTCTGGGGCCAGGCCCAGCGGATCGGTGTCCACCATCAAGAGGATACGGACGTTGCGGAACTCCCCGCTGGCCTGCAGCGCGCGGGCGTAGTCCAGCACCAGCGCTTGGCTTCCAGCATCCCCCTGGATCGTCAGGAATCGGTCCTGCTGGGTGATGCCGGTGAGCCGCACGCCGGGCAGCAGGGAGAAGACGATCGAGGTGATCCCCGAGGAACGGTCCGCCTGCCACCGGCTCAGAGCCTCGTACTCTGCCCGGAGTTGGTCGATCTCCGCTCTGACCTGCGCGATCTGCTGCTCGACCTCATCCAGGGTCTTCTTGTTCACCTGGGCCTGGGCCAGGGCTGTCTCCGCCTGCGCCAGACGGGCCTGCACGCTGAGGGTACGGGCCCGTTCGACCCGGAGGGCGGAGATCGCCGGGGCCAGCCCCATCACCAGCGCCATCGCCAGGATGATGAGGAGCGCCATGACGGCGGTGAGCCGGCGGGGTCGGTACCGTTCGGGTAGAATGTCCAGATCGATGTATCGCGCTTGCGTCATCTTCTCCTCCTCACGACGGCAGCCGTTTCAGTGCCAGCCCGATGTTCCCCAGGTAGGATAGGAGGGGGAATTCATCGGGCACGGGAATCGGAGGGGCAGGGTCGACCAGAGGCCAGAGGCTCCCTACCTGTTCCCGCACCCGCTCGTCCTCCGCCAGCGCGCCGGTCAGGCAGAGGCTGACGGTCCACGCCGGCAGGCTCGCCGAGAGGGTGGTGTGGTAGAACTCCAGCGTGCGCTGGATCTCGGAGACGATCAGGTCGATCCACCCGCTCTCCTCCGTGGAGAGCGGGATGGAACGGACGATATAGGGAATGTCGTCCCGCACCAGCGTCAGACTTCCGTTCCCCTTCTCCAGGTCGACGATCAGCACGTTGGGCAGATTGACCGCCCGCACCAGCGCCAGCGGTTTCAGGTCCATCGCCACGGGCCGCACGCGGGCGGCGCGCAGTCCGACCATACACGTGTCGATGATCTCCTTGGGTACCCCTACCGTGAACACCCGCACACCGGAAGCGGTCCGGTCGTCGATCACCTGCCAGGAGAGGTACAACCCCTCCAGCGGCAGGGGCAACTCCCGCCGTGCCTCCCGCCGGACCGTTTCGTCCAGCAGCCGGGTGGGGACCGGGGGCAGGTCGAGGATGCGCACCAGCGACCTCTGACTGCTCAGGCCGACCACCGCCCGCCGTCGGGGGCCCTTGACCGCGTCCACCAACTCGGCGACGATCTCCCCGAAGGCTTTGGGCTGGACGATCTGCCCCTGGCGCACCGCCCCCTCGGGGAGCAGCGCGCGCTCCCAGCGTCGGATGCGCTGCCCTTGGACGACGAGGGCGCGAATCTCTGTGGACTCTAAGATCAGCGTCAGCCGTTTCTCTCCGAACATCTCAATACCCCCGCCGCCAGTCCATCTGGATCACCGCCGCGTCGCACGAGGCTCGGGATTCCACGGCTACCGCCGGTGAGACGGGTGTTCCTCCTTCGTACAACTGGACCATCCACCGCTCCGCCCGCGGGTGGTCGTCCAGGAACTGTTCGTACTCCCCGCCAGCCCCCGTGGTCGTCTGGACACCCTCCCACTCCGAAGCCCAAATCCTTACCGTCACCCCCGGAACGGGGTAGCCGTCGGCGTCGGTCACCTGCCCCACGAAGCCGAACCAGTTGCAGCCGAGGTGGGGGTACCGGTCGTTGGGCTCGAAACTCAGGCGGAGGACGTAGTAGGGGAGCGTGGGGGTAGCGGCCGTGGTGGGGGTCGCTGCGGCAAGCGCTGGTGTCGGCGTCGATGTCGGCGTCGGCCGGAGCGTCTCCAGCCGTTCCAATCCCTCCAGCGCT
>DUEL01000046.1 GCA_011192125.1 Thermoflexia bacterium | reverse complement strand
TGGTGGGAGGTGAGACCCGCATCGGATCTCCAGGCCGATGCTGGACCAACCGGGAGGGGGGTTCGCTCTCGATGTCCGAACCCCCGTCCGAATGTCAGTTCCCCTGGGTTGAGGCGCTCGGTTTGGCCGGCGCGACCAGGAACATCACCAGGAGGAGGGCATCGCGGCAGATGAGCATATGGACCTTGTACCCGAACCGCTTGGCGAAATGCCAGGCGGCGTCCAGGTCCTGCCGGGAGAAAGCGTCGATCAAGGTAGAATCCAGAACTAGCTTTTGGTGGGAGGCCTCCCATCAGAGTATACCCCTGCCCGGGAGGAGTGCCATTCTACCCGCCTGGATGATTTATGCGACACTCTCCCCAATGAGTAACGAAAGTGGACAGCGGCGAGGAAAACGGCGTTCTCAGGGAGGACACCCTCTGGTGCGCAGCGTGGTGTATATGGCAGCCCTCTCCGCTGTCCGCTGCAACCCCGTGATCCGCCGTCGGTATCAAGAACTGTTGGCTCGCGGTAAGGAGAAAAAAGTTGCCTTCACCGCTTGTGCACGATACCTGTTGGTCACATTGAACGCTATGATCCGCGATCATCAACCCTGGAACCCTTCCCTTTGCGCTGCTTGATCCCCAAAGAGGCTTGACTTACAACACAGCTGCTCTGTGGTGAAAAAGGATGGATGTCCGAACTCGTGTCCGAAGCCCAGTTCGACCGGGTTGACAAAACCGCGGACGTGGAATAGCATACCCGTCGGAGCCTGCACCGAGGCAAGATCCTCCGAGTCGCCGGGGGCTCCTGCGGAAGACTGACTATGCGTACTCTAATCCGATGGCTCGACCGAACGGGCCGCCGCATCAGCGGCATCTTCGAGTTCTGCGATGACGCGGCCTGTATCTTCCGCCTTCAATGGAAACGCGCCCCCCACGACATCCGCCTCTCCGACGGCACGTCCATCCGTCGGGGAGAGACGGTGCTGTACCTGCACCTGTGGAACGAGCACATCCCACCGATGGGCCCCGAAGGGCCAGACCTGACCTGGGCGGTGACCCTCCGCCGCCGCCTCCTCCTCACCCTCCGGCAACTCGCCCGCTGGGTCCGGGAGGGCTCCTACCAGAACCGAGTGCGCGCCGTCGGTGGGGCATTGGCGCTGCTGCCCGAAGGGGAAGGAGGGGGAAAGCGGCTGCTGGAACGACTGGGCTTCGAGGTGTTCCCCTACCGGGGACCGTGGGGGCGGTTCGGTGAGTTCTGGGAAAACCTGTACGCCTGGTGCCTGATGTGGACCTATAATCCCGCCAGCGTCCGCCATCGCCCCCCTCACCGCCTCCGGCGGACCGAGGTATGGATGTCGATCCAAACTCTGCTGGAGCGATACGGCTGAATGGGAGGTAGGATGCAGARGATCCGACTGCTGCACTTCGCCGATCTGCACATCGGCGTGGAGAACTACGGYCGGCTGGACCCCCGRACCGGGGTCAACCAGCGGGTGCTGGACTTCCTGCTCCGGCTCGATGAGGTGGTCGACTACGCCATCGAGCGCGAGGCGGACCTRGTGATCTTCGCCGGRGAYGCCTACAAGACCCGCGACCCCAACCCCACCTACCAGCGRGCCTTCGCCCGCCGGATCAAACGGCTGACCGACGCCGGGATTCCCATCGTCCTCCTGGTGGGCAACCACGACCTGCCCGCGATGCCCCAGCGGGCCTCCAGCGTGGACATCTTCCACACGCTGGACGTGCCCAACGTGACCGTCGGCCGCGAGGAAGACGTGTTCCCTATCCAAACTCGCCATGGTCCGGTGCAGATCGGCGTCGTGCCCTACCCCGTCCGCCAGCGCCTCCTAGTCCATGAGGAATACCGAGGCCTCTCCATCGAACAACTGGATCGGGAACTCCAGCGGATCGTCACCGACAACATCCGCGGTCTGGCGGCCAAACTGGACCCGGAGATTCCGGCGGTGTTGACGGCCCACCTCACCGTCTCCGACGCCGTATTCGGCTCCGAACGGAGCGTGATGATCGGACGGGACGCGGTCATCCTGAGGTCGGCCCTGGCGGATCCGGCGTGGGACTACGTGGCCCTGGGCCACATTCACAAGCACCAGAGCCTCAACGACGGCGGATACCCTCCGGTGGTCTACTCCGGCAGCCTGGAACGGATCGACTTTGGGGAGGAGAAGGAGCCGAAGGGGTTCTGCTGGGTGGAACTGACCCGCGGAGAGACGACCTGGGAGTTCGTGGAGGTCGACGCCCGCCGGTTCGTCACCGTGGAGGCGGATCTGCGGGAGGCGGAGGATCCCGTCGCCGCGCTGGAGCAGGCGGTAGCCGGATACGACCTGAAGGACGCCGTGGCCCGGGTCATCCTCCGGATGCGGGCGGAGCAGGAGCCGCTGCTCCGCGACCGGCAGATCCGATCCCTCCTGGCAGAGGCGGCCTTCGTCGGCGGGATCACTCGCGAGGTGGAGCGGACAGCGCGGGTGCGGCTGGGCACCCTGTCCCCAGAGGAGATGACCCCCCGCCAACTCCTGGAGCGGTATCTGGACGCTAAGAAGACCCCGCCGGAGCGGAAGGAGGCCCTACTGGCGTGTGCCGAGGAGATTTGGGAGGATGAGTGACCGATCTCTTCGGCGCGGCAAGGTTCTCCTCGCCCTCCTGGCCTTCTGGACCGCAGGGCTGTGGGGATTAGGGGAGGCCAGTTTCTGGTACGACGAGATCTTCAACGCCGACCTGGCCCTCAACTACTCCGTAGACGGCCTGTTACACATCCTACGCACGGCTCAACCTTATCCGCCTCTGTACCTTCTGTTCCTGAAAGGGTGGAGTGTGGCAACGGGCGCTCGGCCCTACGCACCCGGGCAATCTGCCGCCCCCCTGGAGTTCCTCCTCCGCTTCCCCAGCGTGGCCGCTGCCCTCCTCGCGCTGGCGACCGTGGCGGCACTGGGACGGCGGTCCGGCCTCCGGCAGGCGTGGGCCATCCCCCTTCTCCTCGCCCTCCATCCCACGGTGCTGGAATACGCCCGGGACGCCCGGATGTACCCGCTCTGGACCTTCCTGGTGCTCCTCGCACTGCTGGGACTGGCCGCGCGTCGGCCGCTCCTCTGGGGCCTGTCCGGTTCCGCCGCCCTCCTGACCCACTACTTCTCGTTTTTTCCCCTCCTCGGCGCAGCGGGAACGGCCCTTCTCTCCTCGTTGGTGGGGAAGCGGGAATCCCCCCGCATCCTCCTTCCGCGGTTGGGGCTTCCTTTCCTCCCGGCGGCCCTCTGGGGGCTCTGGGCCCTGCCGGTGACGATGGGGTTCCGGAGTTTCGCCACGAGCGCTCCCCCTACCCCCTCCCTCTTCCTAGAAGAACTGGGAGGGCTTCTGACCGGCCGCGCGGTTCTGGCTCCCCTATCCCGCACTCCCCCATCCACCTGGGAGTGGGGCCTGCTGGTCGCAGGCCTGCTGGGGCTCCTGGCGTTGACCCTCCGGCGCTCGGGCCGGGGAGGGACGCTGCTGTCCGCCTTCCTGGTCGGTACGGCCGGGCTGTTCGCCTTCTGGCAGGTGCGCCCCGTCCACCACGCACGCTACCTGGTCTGGGGCCTGCCGCTGGTCGCGCTGGGGTTGGCTGGGCTGCTGGAAACGCCGACGACCGTCCTTCAAGGCCGCCGCTGGCGGGTGTGGGAAAATGGCCTTCTGACCCTCCTAGTCGGAGCAGCGTTCCTCTGGGAAGGATCGGCCTCCGGCGCTTTTCTCGCCGCCCCGCGCACCCTCTGGTATCCGGACTTCCGCCAGGCGGTGGCCCATATGAACCACCAGGCCCGGCCGGGCGACCGGGGTCTGGCCGTGGCCGGGCACGCGCTCCAGATCCTGCAGGTGTATCGGACCTCCGTTCCCTTCGCTGCGGGGCCTAGGATCGGTCAGCGGGTCCGGCCGGAGGAGGGAGCTCGCCTCCTGGAAGCCCATCGGCCGTCGCCGGGCGGTCGATACTGGATCCTGCTCTACCAGGACGACGCAGTGGACCCGGGGGGAGTGATTCTGGGGACCCTGGAGCAGGCCGGGGGGTATCGAGTGGAGATGGCGTACACGCGCGAGGCGCGTCTCTTTGCCTACGCCCTGCCAGACGCACGCCCTTTCCAGGCCATCTCACCAGACCGAGCGATCGATGCCACCTTCGAGGGGGGAGTCCTCCTGCGCGGCACGGCCGTCCACCGGGAGGATCGGCTGGTGGCTGTCTACCTCTTCTGGGAACTGACCGATCCGCAGGTGGAAGAACTCACCGGAGCCGTCCACCTGGTCACCCGGATAGGGGAGCGACCGATCACCCAGCAGGATCGGCTGATACTCAACGGGTACTGGCCTCTCTCACGGCTGCCCGTCGGGGAGGTGCTGCCTCAACGATACGAACTGATCATCCCGCCGGACCTACCATCCGGCACCTACCAGTTGTACGCCCTCCTCTACGATCCCGCCACGGGAGAGCGCCGACGGCTACAGGAGGATTGTACCACCTGCGTCGGAGGGGAGGTAGTCACTCTGGGAACCTTCCGATGGCCCTGACCCTTAGCGTGAGGCGGGGACCACCCGGAGGAACCGTCGTCTCCCCACCCGTAACACCGCCTCCCTTGGCTCAACCATCGCATCGATGTCGGTGATCCGCTCGCCGTCCAGCCGCACGGCTCCCTGCTGGACCAGCCGGCGGGCCTCGCTCTTCGAGCGGGCGAACCCGGCCTCGAAGATCAGATCCACGATGTTGATCGGGCCACCCAGTTCCCGCACCGGCATCTCCTCCGGCAGTTCCCGCTCCTGGAACACCCGTCGGAAGTGAGCCTCGGCGGCGTCGGCTGCCTCCCGACCGTGGAGGGCGTCCACGATCTCCCAGGCCAACTTCATCTTGGCGTCGCGCGGGTGGATGGAGCCGTCGGCCAGGCCAGCCTTCAACCGCTCGATCTCCTCAGGAGTCCACCGCGTCACCAGGTCGAAGTAATTCGGCATCGCCTCGTCCGGGATGGACATCACCTTCCCGTACATCACCTCCGGCGGCTCGTCGATGCCGATGTAGTTACCGGTGCTCTTGGACATCCGCAGTTTCCCGTCGGTGCCCACCAGGATAGGATAGGTGATGCAGACCTGCGGGCGCTGTCCGTAGGCCTGCTGGATCCGCCGCCCGGCCAGGAGGTTAAACAACTGCTCGGTCGCACCAATTTGGACGTCGGCCCGGAGGGCGACGGCGTCGTATCCTTGCATCAGTGCGTACATAAACTCGTGCAGCCAGATCGGATCGCCCCGCCTGTACCGCTTGGCGAAGTTGTCCCGCTCCAGGAACTGCTGCACCGTGAACAGCGAGGCCAGTTCGACGATCTCCTTGTAGGTGAGTTTGGAGAGCCACTCCCCGTTGTATCGGACCTCCGTCCGCTCCGGATCGAGGATCTTGAACGCCTGCTTGACGTATGTGCGAGCGTTCTCCTCGATCTGTTCCAGCGTGAGCCGGGGACGGGCCTTATCCTTGTCGGAGGGATCGCCAATGAGGGCGGTGTAGGTACCGATGACGAAGATCGCCTGATGCCCCAGTTCCTGGAAAAGGCGGAGTTTGCGCATCGTCACCGTGTGGCCCAGGTGAAGGTCGGGAGAGGTGGGATCGTAGCCGCAGTACACCCGTAAGGGACGGCCCTCTGCCAGCCGCTCCCGCAGTTCCTGGGCCATTCGCTCCTTAATCTGTTCGTCGCCGAACTCGGCACCGTGCATCAGCAGCGCGACCTGTTCATCGATCGACATTTTCTTCATCATCCCTTCTCCTGCTCAACCTCTCTAGTCGGACGACAGGCAACATCGGCAAACAAACAGGCCCACATCCGTGGGCCCTGGGGAGCGGATTGTAGCGCCGGGCAGCGCATCGGCCGCGCCGTGCGCTACAATCCGCTCGAATAGATATACGTGCAGATACCCCAGCCCGACATTGCGTGGTTCCCCAAATAGGAGTCGTTGATATTATAGGGCGAATTGCCCTGGATGGCAACTGGACAACTTCTGAGGTTTGGACGTGAGTTCGGACATTGCTCCCCGATGGAAAAACCACAGGGGCATAGAGAGCACAGAGGAGTGTTTGTAGTGTCAAGGAAGAAAACTCCGTGTCCTCTGTGCCTCTGTGGTGAAAAACGATGGATGTCCGAACTCGTGTCCGAAGCCCAGGACAACTTGGGTTCGGCCGTAAGTTCGGACATCGCTTCCTGGCGGCTGAAATCGCGGCTATAAAGAGCGAAGCGACCCTGCGGTGGCTTTCACAATTCTACGTCCAAAGGTCAGAAAACCCGGCTTGGCGCACGGGGAGACCGGTGATATACTCTTCGCTGGAGGTGGGGGGGGATGGAGCGAGGGATCGGACTGGCGCCGGCCTTCCCGCGTCGACCGGAGGGGCCGCTGGCCCGGTATCGGCCGCCGGAACTGGAGGACGCGGCCGCAGCGTTCGTCTCCCACCTCACCTCGTCGGGCGACCTAGTGCTCGACCTCTTCTGTCGGGGGGCGTCGTTCCTGCGTCCGGCGGTCCGCCAGGGCCGCCGCGCGGTGGGGGTCGGCGTCAATCCCATCGGGTTGCTCCTCGCCGGGATGGAACTCCAGCCACCGGCCCATCCCCACGCCCTCTCCGCCGCCTTCACCCGCCTGGGCGACCAGCCCAAGGGAGGCCGTCCCCTCCGCCGCCACCTGGTCGATCTCTACCGCGCCCGCTGTCCGACCTGTGGGGCAGCGGGAACCGCAAAGTGGTTCGCCTGGGACCGCGAGGCCAGTTACCCCTACGCCAAGGCGGTCCGTTGCCCACGCTGCGACGAGGTGCAGGAGGGGCCAACCGAGGAGGAGGACATCGCCGCCGCCCGCCGCTTCGACCCCAAGGGGCTGCCGTACCACTACGCCCTCGGCCGCGTCGTGCCGCTGGAACACCCGGCCCGGGAGCGGGCTGCCGAACTGGTCGACCTGTACACCCCCCGCAACCTGACGGCGCTGATGGACGTCACCCTCCGCCTGGAGGGGCTGGAGGCCGAGCGGCCGGTACGGACCGCACTCCAGGGGATCCTCGTGGAGACGTTCGACCGGGGAAGCAGTCTGGACCCCTATGGCGAGGCGCGGCCCCGACCGCGCACCCTTCGCCTGCCCGCTCGATTCCTGGAACGGAACGTCTGGTTCCTTCTGGAGGAGGGGCTGGAGCAGGCGCTGGCCCGTCTACCCGACCGCCCCACCCCACTTCCCCGCGCGCCGGACCTGCCCCACCTCCTCTCCAATCCTCAACCGGCTTACGTGCTCCACCCCTCCCCCGCGCAGCGCGTGGACCGTGTCCTCCCGCCTGAAAGCGTCGCCCTCATCCTGGCCGACCCGCCCCGCCCCGACGGCGTCTTCTGGGCCCTCTGCGCCCTCTGGGCTGGCTGGCTGTGGGACGACGCCGCCGTTGCCCGGGCGATGCGCCCCTTCCTCCGCCGCCGCCGCTTCGATTGGGAATGGCATCGACGGGCGCTGCAGGCAGCCTTGACCGCCGCCTCCACCGTCCTTCGGCCGGACGGCCACCTCGTCACCCTCTTCGTCGAGCCGGACCGGTCGCTGGTGACATCGGTCTGTATGGCCGCTGCCGGGGCCGGATACAGTCTGATCGGCTGGGGGGCTGACCCGCAGGCGGGATGCCACCTGACATGGCGGTGGGCTGGGCGGCAGAGCAAATCGGTCGATGTGGAGTCGCTGGCACGGGACCTGACCGAGGCGGCGGAGCGGCTGGCCCGGTCGTGCCTGGAGGAGCGGGCGGAACCGACCGCCCCCGTCCTCCTCCACGCCGCCGTCTACGCCGGCCTCGCCGAGGAGAGCCACCTGGCCCGCGCCGCCGCCGTCGTCAGGCGGGAGCCCGCCGAACCCCCCTCGCCTCCCCCGCTCGCTTTCACCGTCCAGGCAGTCGAGGCGGGAACCGCCCGGGTGTCGCTCCAGGAGGACGAAACCACCGGACGGCTGTGGCTTCCCTCGGCACGGGAGGAGACTGTGGAGCCGCTGGCCGATCGAGTAGAGGCGCGGACACTGGATATCCTCTTAAGCCGACCGGAGTGGACTACACCGGACCTCCTGTGGGAGATCTACGCCTCGTTCACCGGTCCCCTCACGCCGGACCTGTCGCTGGTGATAGCGTGTGTGGAATCCTACGGCCGTTTCGAGGACGGCGTATGGCGGTTGCGAGAGGAGGACAAGCCCGACCGGCGGGCCGAGGAGCTGAGGACCCTGCGGGAGGAACTGAAGACCCTGGGACAGCGCCTGGGGTTCCGGGTCGGCGAGGGGAAGGGACGGGACATCCGATGGCGGGAGGGTCGCCGAGACGTCTATCTGTTCATCCTTTCCTCGACCGCTGCCCTCGGGCGCTATCTTCTGCACGGCCCTCAGATTCCAGAGGGGGCCCACCCTTGCCTCGTCTTCCCTGGCGGCCGGGCCGAACTGCTGGCCCGCAAACTGCGGCGGGACCCGCGCCTGGCCCGGGCGGCTGCGGAGAAAGGCTGGCACTTCATCAAGTTCCGCCATCTGCGCCGCCTCATCGCCGAGGGGCTGGACCGGCGGCTCTTCGAGACGATGCTGGGACTGGACCCCATCGTCGAACGGGAGGGGGTGCAGATCCCGCTGGTGTTGTGAAGAATGCAGAACGCAGAATGCAAGGGGGTGAGGAATGAAACGGATCCTGGCGACCGTCGCTGTCGTGCTGGCGCTCGTCTTCTCCACCATCTCTCTGCTCGTCAACGGCGTGCTGCTGTACGGTCTCCTGCAGGCCCGCCAGGCGGGCCTGGAAGCGGTCGCGGCGGCCCGTACCGCCCTTTCCGGCCTGAACGACCGTGTCATCGAGGCCTCGGTCCCGCTACACCACGCCCTCCCCATCGAAGCCATCGTCCCCGTCCAGCAAGACCTGATCGTCCCCATCCACACCACGCTCCCCCTCTCCACCACCGTCTCGGTCCCGGTGGACCTCCCCATCGTGGGGGAATACCGGCTCTCGGTCCCGGTGCAGGCGGAGGTGCCGGTGGACCTGGAGGTGGTGGTCCCGCTCAGCCAGACGGTGCGGGTGGAGACGGTGGTCCAGGTGGACACGGAGGTGCCGGTGCAGGTGGAGATGCGTCAGTTAGGCATCGACGACCTGATCGCCCAGATCGATGAGGCGCTGGCAGCGATGGAGCGGAAACTCCAGAACCCTCTATCCCCTTGAACCGGCGACGCAGCGATGAACGCGGGCATCTTGATCCGTCCTATTCAGACACACGAGGAATATCGGGCGGTGGAGCGGCTTCAGCGGGAGGTCTGGGGCCTGCAGGAGGTGGAGGTCGTTCCAGACCACCTCCTGATCACCGTCCAGAAGAACGGCGGATTGGTCCTGGGCGCGTTCGAGACCACGCCAGGGGGAGAGGAGCGGCTCGTCGGCTTCGTCTTCGGCTTCCTGGGCCGAACCCCTGAAGGAAAGTTGAAGCACTGCTCCCATATGGCCGGGGTGATCCCGGGGCTTCGGGACCGGAACATCGGTTACCGGCTCAAATGTGCACAGCGGGAGCACGTGCTGGCCCAGGGGATCGGCCTGATCACCTGGACCTTCGATCCGCTGGAGAGCCGGAACGCGCACCTCAACTTCCACAAACTGGGGGTGGTCTGCCGGACCTATCTGCGGGATCTTTACGGGTCGATGCGGGATGCCCTCAACGTGGGCGTGCCCAGCGACCGCTTTCAGGTGGAATGGCACATCGGTAGCCCCCGCGTGGTCGAACGGCTGCGCCGTGGCACCTCCGGCCTCTCCCTATCCGACCTGCTGGCCCAGGGCGTACCGGTCCTGAACCCGGCCCAGCCGGGCGATCCGGTCCGGCCCGCGGAGCGGAGCCTGCCCCTCGAGGGGAACCGGGTGCTCGTCGAGATTCCGGCCCGCTTCCAGGCCATCAAGGCGGCCGACCTCTCTCTGGCCCGGGCCTGGCGGCTGCACACCCGTTCCTTGTTCGAGGCCGCCTTCGCTCAGGGATACACGGCGGTGGACCACCTGTTCGAGGCCGGGCGGAGTTGCTATCTCCTGGAAAAGGAGTGAGACGGTGCGCATCGAACGGGTCGAACTGCACCACATCGCGCTGGAGTTGGTCCATCCCTTCGAGACCAGTTTCGGCCGGGAGACGGTCCGCCCGTGCATCCTGGTCAGCGTGCACGCCGACGGGCTGGTCGGCTGGGGAGAGTGCGTGGCGGGGGCCGGGCCGTGGTTCTCCTGCGAGACCGTGGGGACGGCCTGGCACGTCCTGCGGGACTTCCTCATCCCGGCCGTGCTGGGGCAGGAGGTGATCTCCCCGGCCGACGCGGTCGCCCTGTTCCCGCCGATCCGGGGCCATCCGATGGCCCGCGCCGCACTGGAGAACGCGGTATGGGACCTGGTGGCGCAGGCGAGAGGAGTCCCCCTGGCTCGGATGCTAGGCGGCGTGCGGGACCGGGTCCCGGTGGGGGTCAGCGTGGGCATCGAGTCGAGCCTGGAGGCACTGCTGGAGCGGGTAGAGGCGTACATCGCCGAGGGGTACGGCCGGGTCAAGTTGAAGATCAAGCCTGGGTGGGACGTGGAGGTGGTCCGTGCCGTCCGCGAGCGCTGGCCCGACCTGCCGCTCCAGGTGGACGCCAACGCGGCCTACACCCTGGACGACGCGCCGGTCTTCCGGGAACTGGACTCGCTTGGCCTGTTGCTCATCGAACAGCCGCTCCATCACGAGGACCTGGTGGAGCACGCGCGGCTGCAGGCCCAACTGCGCACGCCGATTTGCCTGGATGAGAGCATCCGTTCTCCTGAGCATGCTCGCTGGGCCCTGGAGATCGAGGCCTGTCGGGTGATCAACATCAAGGTGGGGCGGGTGGGCGGGCTGACGGCGGCCCGTCGGATCCACGACCTGTGCGCCGAGCGGGGCGTGCCGGTCTGGTGCGGAGGGATGCTGGAGACCAACGTGGGGCGGGCGGCCAACGTGGCCCTGGCCACGCTGCCCAACTTCACCCTTCCCGGCGACATCTCCGCCTCAGCCCGCTACTACCGGCAGGATGTCGCCGAGCCGAACTTCGTGCTGAACGAGGACTCGACGATCTCGGTGCCGACGGAGCCGGGGTTAGGGGTTCGGGTCATTCCGGAGCGACTGTCCGCCGCCCGGCTGCGCCACCTGGTCCGGAGCGCCCGCCGCGATTTCCCCGTTTGACCTGCCCCCAGGGCCGTTAGACCGACTTGTCACCACTCGCTCTTTAGAAAATGCGATGGCCCTGCCGAGGTTCCCGTGTCCGCTTGACGAAATGGGGAGGTTGTGGTATGATGCGGTCCGTTCGGGGCCGTGGTGTAGTTGGTCAACATACCGGCCTGTCAAGCCGGAGATCGCGGGTTCAAGTCCCGTCGGCCCCGCCAATGCCTGAATCCCCCCTGGAGGGTCCGCAAACGCGCACCCTGGCGCTGACACGGATGTAAACCGTCTGCTAAGGTTCCGGCCAGGCGGGGAAAAGGCAGAAGGGCAACCTGCTGGCACCAGGTTGCCCGCTTTTTTTATCTCCCTCTCCTTCGCCTTGCCACCGACACCGACGTGCTCCTCACTGCGGCGAGACGACCCTTTGGCTGCCTACCTGCTTCCGGATCGCCTCCACTGCCCAACATTGACATTGACATTATAGCATCGCTCCAACAGATGTCAAGCGGATGCCGTGCTCTTTCCGCCTGACTACCCAGACCGTTTCCTCCCCACCACCTCCGGCATCCCCTCCCGCGCCGCGGGCAGGACCCGGAAGCGACCGATCTCCCCCTCCTCCAGCACCTCCACCGTCCGAAACAGCGGCAGAAACGGGGCCTTCGGCACCAGCTCCACCACCCGCTTCTCCCGCATATCGTAGTACACCGCCTCCAACATCAACCGGCAGATGTCTCGCCGCTCCTCCAACGTCGCCTCGTCCCATAGATCCCGCAGCGTCTCCAGGTACAGCCCCGCATCGATCACCGCCACGTCCTCCGGCACTTCCAGCCGCGCCAACTCCGCCCGCACCGCATCCCGCTCCCGAACGTAATCCCCCTCCGTGATCGTCCCGTCGGCAAACGCCATCCCCAACCGCCTCAACTTCCCCTCCAAGTACCGCCGCCGCTCCAGCAATCGCCGCCGCTCGTCCGCATCCAGCACCGACTCCCGGATCTCCTCCTGCCAGTCCTCCGGCAGCCGCAGGTTCCGCAGGATCGCCCCCACCTCCTCCTCCACCAACTCCGCCTTCACCCACAGCCCCGCGTCCGCACACTCCAGCCCCCGCGTGTGGCTCATCTCCCGGTAGTACCGATACCCCCGCGTCGACTGCGCCCGCAGCGTCTCCCCGCACCGCGCGCACCGCAGCAGCCGACTCACCATATAGGTCCGAAACCGCGGCGTGTGGCTCCGCGGCGCCCGTCGGTGCGCCGCCCGCACCGCCTGGCACCGCTCGAACAACTCCTCCGAGATGATCGGCTCGTGCCGCCCCGGCAGCAACTCCCCCTTGTACTTCACCTTCCCCGTGTAGAAGGCGTTCTGCAGGAAATCCCGCACGCTGTCCTTCGACCACCGCCGCCCCCGCCGCGTCGGCAATCCCATCTTGTTCATCAACTCCGCGATCTGCCGGTCCGTGTACCGCCCCGTCGCGTACGCCTCGAACGCCTTCCGCACTACCTCCGCCTCCTCCGGCACCACCTTCGCCACCCCATCCGGCGACCGGGTGTATCCGAACGGCAACCGCCCGTTGTACAACCCCTTCAACACCCGCTGTCGCTTCCCCTTCTTCGTCTCTGCCGACAGGTTGTCGATGTACCACTGGGCGAAGACCGCCAGCATATGGAAGTGGGCCTTCCCCCCTGCCGTCGTGAAGTCGAACGGCTCGGTAGCCGACGCCAGCAGCACGCCGTGGTCGTGCAGCCGGTTGAAGTACCGGAGGATGTCGGAGATGGAACGGGAGAACCGGTCCAACTTGTGGAAGACGATCACCTCGATCTCGCCCGCCAGCGCGTCCTCGATCATCCGCTGGAAGGCGGGCCGCTGGTCGGTCGTGCCCGAATAGCCGGGGTCGGTGTACTCCCGCACCACCACCCACCCCTTTGACTCGGCGAACTCCCGCGCGATGCGCAGTTGCGCCTCGATGGAGTGGCCCTCGGTGGCCTGCTCCTCGGTGGACACTCGGGCATAGAGACCGGCCCGCAGCGGCCGCTCCTCCCGCACGCTCTCTTTCTTCTTCGGCCGAGGCATTGGATCCCTCCTCTCCTTACCCCATCCGCGGGGCCGACGGGAATTCTACCAGGAAACAGAGGGGCTGCCAATCGAAGGCCGGCACTTCGACCGGCAGCCCCCTCTTGCCTAGCGGGACGGCCGCCTGCGCCGTCCGTTGGACGACGGGCTCCCCGGTCCCTGCTGCTGCCGCCGCTGGATGCGGATGGCGATGGGCTTCAGGATGTCCAGCACCGCCCGCTCCTCCCGCGTCCGATGTCGGTTCCGCTTTCCCATCTGGGGCCTCCTTCGTGTGAAGTTGGCCCCCGACCGGTCGGGGACGTTTCCCTCATCCCCGGGGTGCAGTGGCTTGTCTGACACGCCATCTCCGTGTATGCTTGCCACTGCCAGCGCGCGACATCAGAGTACATCCGTTGACGTTGAGCCTGCAAGGGGGAATTGTTGAGCGAGGGTGGGCAAATGTTGAGCGAGCGCCTTCTTCCTGAACCCAACTGGGATGCTTTCTTCGAATACCTGCCCGTGGTGCTGGAGCGGGTCGATATGGTCCCCTCCAACTTGGCCACGGCGCTGGGGCACGATCGATCCACGGTGAGCCATTGGCTTTCCAGACGAACCCGTCCGTCACAGGAAAGCCTCCAGGCGATGGCAAAGGAACTGCGGGAGGCCTTCCACACCCCCCTGGAGATGCTGGACTGGATGGAACTGGCGGGATGGAGGCCGGCCGAGCAGGACCTGCGCCGCTGGTTCGCCCACTGGTTCGCGGAGCACGGGGAGCTCCCCCGAGGCCCCCGGCTGACCGACCAGCGGTACTTCCTGCGGCCGGCCGAGCGGATGGTGGGCCGGGAGGAGGAGTTGGCACTGGTGCGGGGATGGCTGACGAGCGCGGAGGGGTTCCGACGGCCTGCGGTGAAGGTGCTGGTCGTCGGCGGGATGGCGGGGGTGGGGAAGACGACGCTGGCCCGGGCAATCGGGGAAGACCCCCTGATCGAGGCCTACTTCCGGGACGGGGTGCTGTGGGCCCAGGTAGGACAGCAGCCGGATCCCAGGTACTGGATGCAGGAGTGGGCCTCTCTGCTCGGGTGGATCCCTCGGAGCGTCGAATCGGCCAAACGGTACCTGTCGCGGTTCCTGGCCGACGAGGAACGGCGGGTGCTGCTGATCCTGGACGACGTGTGGCCGGGCACGCCCTTTGAGCCGCTGATCTCGCTGGCCGGACCCCAGTGCCGGGTGTTGATCACCTCCCAAGTGCTGACCATCGCCGAGTTGTATGAGCGGAGCCGCCTGCTGCACCTGGGGTTGCCGAATCACGAGGAGGCGGTAGCGATGGCCCGTGGCTTGCTGCCGCCGGAGATGGACACGAAGGAGCAGGCCCGCTGGCTTCCGATTCTAGGGGAGATCGTGGAAGCGGTGGGGCGGCTACCAGTGGCCATCCGCGTGGCGGTAGCCGTGGCCCTACTGGAGGGGCCGGAACGGGTGCTGGGGTATCTCCGGGCGAAGGAGGACGTGGCACCGCCGCCGCGACCAGAGCGGGTACTTCGACTGGAGGTAGCAGGGCCTGACCCCCGGTGCTCGAAAGCACGGGCGGCGTTCGAGGCGGGATACGAAGCGTTGGAGGAAGAAGACCGGCGGCGGTTCCGGGCGCTGGGGAACCTGCCGACGGGCGCATCGTTCGGGGTGAAGGTGCTGGCTGTGTTATGGGAGGAGGACGCGGAACGGGCGGAGGCCGCGGCACAACGGCTGGTTCGGCGGTCGTTGCTGGGGCGAGTAGGCGCAAATCGGTACACCTTGCATACCCTGCTACATGACTTTGCCGCGGCCCTGGCAGAGGAGGCCGGCGAACGGGATGTCAAGGGAAAGTGGATGGGGCGGGTTGCCGTGGCGCTGGTAGGGAAACTGCACTGGTGGCGGCCAGTGGTGCCCCGAGTGTGGACCGGACCAAAGCCCTTCAGTCGGGAGTGGTGGGTTCAAGGAAAGGAGGAGCTCTTTCGAGACGTTCCTAAATTGATACTGCCTCGGCAGCGAGAGGCGGAAGGTATATCTGTGGAAACGTGGGCAACGGGCAAGACCCTTCTTCAGCATCTAGACCGATATACATTTCTGTGCGTGCCGGAAACGTTCTTGCTGGCGATATTACTCCTTGTTGACTTCTTTTCAAATGAATTGCCCAGCAAAGCAATGGATCGTATTTTATTTCTGGGCATAACGCTTGTACTCCTCACTCTCTGGGCACTTGTGATCAGGCTTATGGACCTTCACCGGCTTCATCACCTGCCGAGGGGGATACTTGAAGAGCGTTAAGCCACGTGCGGCCAACGAACTGAGTGGGCGGTCCGCGGTCGTCGCCACTTCTTCTTGTCTTTCACCCCATCCTCGCCTATAATCTGTACTGCCCTGCCCTGACTGCAGCCGCCTTTTAGCGACAGGAGTGCGATGGCCGAAAGACACCTCGCCCTGGAGGATCTCCGCCTGGCTCGTGACCCCGAGCATGTCCTGACCCTCTTCCGCAAACTGGCCTACCGGGTCGAACCGGAGCCGGTTCCCCTAAACCCCACTGACCTGGAGTTCCCCGACCGGGCCGGCATCCACCGCTGCTTTCTCCTGGCCGACCATCCACAGCCGCCCGGCCTCCAGGTGTTCCTCTTCGAGTTGGACGACACGCGGATGGCCAACCTCCGCCTGCTGGCCCGCGATCTTCTGGCCCGTCCCGGCCACTACCTCTTCGTCGCAGCGCCCGGTAAGCCGCTGTACCCTCGCCTCGTCTTCGTCCATCCCCGCCGCGTCGGCGACGGACGGGTGGGCATCCGCAAACTGGTGCTGGACCCGGCCCACCCCACCCGCCACGACCTGGACGTCCTGGAGGGAATCGCCGCCGACGGCCTGGCCGATGACCCCGACGGCCTCTACCTGCGGCAGGCGGAAGCCTTCGACGTGGAGCGGCTGACCAACCGCTTCTACCGCGCCTACGCCGATCTTTTCCACCGCACCCTCGAGCGGGTGCAGGAGGCCAATCGGGCGCACCCGGTCCTGGCCACCCCCGAGGGAGCCCGCGCCTTCACCCAGCGCCTCCTTCACCGCCTGCTTTTCCTGTACTTCCTCCAGCGCAAGGGCTGGCTGGCGGGGGATCCCCGCTTCCTGACCACCTGGTGCATCCGCACCATCCGCGCCGACCCGCCGGGCAACGTCTGGCGCGACCTGCTCCGTCCCCTGTTCTTCGAGACCCTCAACCGTCGCCGCCTGAACGACGCCTCCCCCTGGGGGGAGATCCCCTATCTCAACGGCCGACTCTTCGAGCCAGTGCCCCCCGATACCGACGATTCCGTCTTCCTCCCCAACGATCTCTTCGATCCCCGCGATCCGGAGGGGCTGCTGGGATTCCTCAACGGCTACAACTTCACCGTGGCGGAGGACACTCCCCTGGAGCAGGAGGTGGCGCTGGACCCCGAGTTGTTGGGGAAGGTCTTCGAGAACTTGCTGGAGGAGGCGGAGCGGGGGCAGACGGGGACCTTCTACACGCCCCGGTCCATCGTCCATTACCTGGCCCGCCGCGCCCTTTGGCTCTACTTGAAGGAGCAAACCGGCCTGCCCGACGACCGGCTGAAGGTCGCCTTTTCCGAGGACGAGGGCGGGGATGCCGCGGATCCGGTTGCCCCCCTACGCCCCCATGAGGCCGACCGGATCGAACGCGCCCTGGATGAGGTGCGGGTGCTGGACCCGGCGGTCGGATCGGGGGCGTTCTTGATGGGGATGCTGCACGAGTTGGTAGCGCTACGGCGGGCCTGCTACCGGGCGCGGGGGGTGGAAGTGCCCCGTGGGTCCTCCCTGGTCGCCAAGTGGAAGCGGGAGTTCATCGCCCACAGCCTCTACGGGGTGGACATCAAGCCGGAGGCGGTGGAGATCGCCCGGCTGCGGCTGTGGCTTTCCCTGGTGGTGGACCTGGCACGGGATCAGGTGGAGCCGCTGCCCAACCTGGATTACAAGCTGATGGTGGGAGACAGCCTCCTGGAGACGGTGGATGGGGAGCCGATCCTGACCGAGTTGCCCGCCGGTGGGGACTCCCTCCCCGGCGTATACGTCGAGCCGGTCCAACTGGGCCTGGAAATGGGGGAGGCAGACCGGGCGCGGGCGGACCTGGTGGCGCTGAAGGAACGGTACTTCGCCGCCGAGGAGAAGGCGGAGCGGGACCGCCTGCGGGCGCAGATCGAGGCCCAGGAGCGGGCGGTGGTGCTGGCCGCCCTGGAGGAGAAACTGGCCGACGTAGACACCCGAATACAACGGTTGGTGGCGAGGGGTAGCCAGATCAACTGGCGGGGGATGCGGCGGGAGAAGCGGGAACTGGAGCGGCTGGCGCAGCGGAAGGCCCGCCTGACCGATCTGGCGGCACGGGTCCGGGCCGGGGAGCCGCTGCCCTTCTTCCTCTATCGGCTGCACTTTTACGAGGTCTTCCGAGACAAGGGCGGCTTCGACATCGTCCTGGCCAACCCGCCCTACGTGCGCATGGAACACATCAAAGAACAGAAGGCGGAGTTCCGGCGGGCCTATCCCCAGGTCTATGACGGGCGGGCCGACCTCTATGTCTACTTCTACGCCCGGGGGCTGGACCTCCTCCGCCCCGGCGGGGTGCTGGCCTACATCTCATCCAACAAGTTTATGCGGGCGCGGTATGGAGCGGGGCTACGCCGGTTCTTGACCGAAGAGACAACGCTGGAGGAGGTGATAGACTTCGGCGACCTGCCAGTTTTTGACGCCACTGCCTATCCCTGTCTGGTGGTCACCCGCAAGAGGAAGCCGCCCAAGGACTGCACACCCCGCGCGCTGACGGTGGACGACCTGGAGATGCTGGAGCGGCTGGAGGAGGAGGTCCCCCGCCGGGCATGGCCCCTGCCTCAAGTGGCCCTGCGTCCCGACGGCTGGACGCTAGAGCGGCCCGAGGTGCTGCGGCTGGTGGAGAAACTGCGAGCGGCGGGACAACCTCTGGAGGAGGTAATCAAAGAGCGGTTCTACCGGGGTATTGTGACCGGCCTCAACGAGGCCTTCGTCATCGACGAGGCGACCCGGCAGCGGCTTGTTGCAGAAGACCCCCACAGTGCGGAGATCATCAAGCCCTGGCTGCGGGGGCGGGACGTGAAGCGATGGCGCGTGAACTGGGCGGGCCTGTATGTCATCTTCACCTATCACGGCGTGGACATTGAGCGCTACCCGGCGATCCGGGCCTACCTAGAGCCCTTCCGGGAACGATTGGAGCGGCGGGCTACCAGTGCTCACCACGCCTGGTACGAGTTGCAGCAGCCCCAGATGGGCATCTACCCGGAGTTCGAGAAACCGAAGATCGTCTACCCCGAGTTTGCCCCTGCTCCCACGTTTAGCTATGACACTGGAGGTAAGTACTATGTAGCGAACAAGCTGTATGTCATTCCCACGGACGCACTTTGGTTGCTCGGAGTATTGAATTCCCGGGTCGTGGCATTCCTTCTACCTCACATCTGCTCTCTGATTCGAGGCAATTACATACAGGACTTACGCAGTTGAACGGCTAGCACGTTGACAATATGAAACGGGGCGCCCCCGAGGTAAAATTAGGGTATCTAAAACCATCCCCTCGGGAGGTGTTTCCACCATGGCGTCCCGACTCTAT
>DUEL01000045.1 GCA_011192125.1 Thermoflexia bacterium | reverse complement strand
TGCCGCCCAAACTGGTTGAGCGCATCTTCGAGCCGTTTTTCTCCTACGGCAAGCGAGAAGGGGCCGGGCTGGGTCTTTCCATCGCCCGCCGCATCGTCCGCGAGCACGGAGGTGAGATCGAGGTGGAAAGTCCCGCCGGAGGCGGTGCCACCTTCGTGGTACGGCTTCCCTTGGGGGCTGGCCCACCCGGTGGGTGACCGACGATGGACGAGCCTGGGGTTTGGACAATCGTTCGGACATAGTGGGAGACCCCGCCGTCCGGTGACTAGAGGTCACTGGCTCCCGAGCAGCAAAGCCCGGCCTTCGCTGGGTTTCCCCTGTGGAAGAGAGGAGGCGGGAGCCGCCGAAGGGCGGCTTCGTCTCTTTAAGTAGCCGCGGCTTTCAGCCGCCGGGAAGGGGGTGTCCGAACTCTTGTCCGAAGGTCGGACGAGCATATTGTGCTTCGGCCCAAGATGGGGTACAATCCAGGATGGCGTTTGAGGCATTGAGTGATGAACCCGACATACCATGATTTCCTCACCGAAGACCCCCGCCACCCCGGTATCCTCCGCTTTGGGGGGGCGCGGATGGCCATACTGGACGTTGAGGCCGGCTTCTGGGGGTTGCGCCGTCAGATGGAAGCGCTGGTCGGCTCCCGGCTGACCGATGCCGTGTTCCAGCAGGCAGGGGCCAACGGCGGGGCCTCCTTCGCCCGTGCCTTCGCCCCCAATGTCCCCCCTCAGGCGGCAGCCCAGGCCCTGCGCGACTGCATCGCCGCCTACCAGGCGGCGGGCTTCGGCCGGTTCCAGATCGAGGTTCTGGAGTGGCCCTTCGGTCACGTTCAGGGTGAGCCCTTCGGCCGTGTCGTCGTCCGCGCCTGGGACACCTTCGAGGCCTGGATGGCGCGCCAGCACGGGCGGCGAGCGGAGCATCCAGTGTGTGCTTACTCGGCCGGCGTGCTGGTCGGCTTCGTCAACGTGCTAGCGGGCCGGAACGACGTGGTCTGTATCCAGCGTGCGTGTCAGGCTCAGGGAGCCGACTCGTGCCTGTTCGAACTGCTGCCGGCCGAGGCCGCCAGCGATGTCCCCGTGGTGACCTTCGCCCCCGACCCTGCGCTGGGGCGGCAACTGAACCTGCTGGAGATCCTCTTCGACCGGATGCCCGTTGGTATCGCCATCTTCGACCGGGACCTGCGGTTGCGTCGCTGCAATCCCACCTGGGCGGAGTTCATCGACCGCTACACTCCTTCTACAACCCGTCAGGTGGTGCCAGGAGCGTATTTCTTCGACCTGGCCCCCGGCACCGAAGAGGAGGCGACGCCGATCTTCGAGCGGGTGCTGGCCGGAGAGACGGTGCGGGTGGATGGGCTGCGGTTGGAGAGCGGGGGTATTGCCTCCTACTGGGACGTGGTCTTCGCACCGCTGGTCGAGGACGGGGAGGTGGTGGGTTTCGTGGACGTGACTACCGACGCCACCGAGCGGGTGCTGGCCTACCAGGAGTTGGAGGAGCGAGTCGAAGCCCGCACCCGCGAACTCAGCACGCTGCTAGAGGTAGTGCGGGCCGCCAGCGGCTCCCTCGAACTGAAGGAGGTGCTGCGCCGAGTCGCCCAGGGGTTGGCCTCCGCCGTCGGCGTGCGCCACTGTGGTATCTATCTGGTGGACGAGGGGAGCGGGTTGCTGCTCCCTGCGGAGGGGGCCGATCCAGGCTCCCTGGAGGAAGCGGTCCGCCAGGCCTCCGCCCGGCAGCCGCTGGATCCGTCCAGGGACCTTTTCACTCGCCAGGTTCTGGAGAGTCAGGAGCCTGTCGTCTGTTACGATGCCGAGGCCGACCCCCGCACCGACAAGGAGGTTGTCCGGCTGCTGGGCCTCAAGTCGATCCTGGCGGTCCCCTTCGTCGTCAAGGATCGGGTCGTAGCCGTGGCGATGCTTGCCACCTTCGATGTCCCGTACAAGTTCACGAAGGAGCAGATCGAACTGGCGCAGGGTATTGCCAGCACGGTAGCGCTGACCGTTGAGAATGCCCGTCTTTATCGGGCAGAACAGGAACGACTGGCGGAGGTTGAGCGGCGTCGCCAGGTGGCTGAGGGGTTGCGGGACATCCTGACGATCTTGAACTCCAATCGTCCGTTGGATGAGATCCTGGACCACATTGTGGCCCAAGCCGTCCGGCTGTTGAGCCCCGACGCCGTCGCCATCTACCGCCTGCAGGAAGATGGGCTGCTCAGCGTCCAGGCTTCTCAGGGCCTGGATACCGACTACATTGCGATGAAGATCCCGATCGGCCGGGGGACCACAGGGCGGGCGGTGCAGGAACGGCGGTCGGTGGCCGAGACGATCGCTGGACCACTCCGACTCTCGAATGCTCACATAGCGAGGATGGGGAAGCAGTGGCAGGAGCACTTGGAGCGCCTCACCCGACGCTATCGCGCTCTGCTGTCCGTCCCCTTGGTGGTCAAGGATCAGGTCTACGGTGCGATCACCCTCTACTATCGGGAACCCCACGAGTTCTCCAACGAGGAGGTTGGGCTGGCTGTCGCTTTCGCGGATCAGGCTGCTCTGGCCATCGAAAACGCCCGGCTTCATCAGGTGGAGCAGGAGCGGCGGCGCGAGCTGCAGACCCTGCTGGACGTCGCTGCGGCAGCCGGCAGTTCGCTGAACCTGGACGAGATGCTGACGCAGACGCTGGATCGACTGGTGTCCCTGGTCGGAGCCTCGCGGGTCGGTGTGATGTTGCTGGATAGCGACACAGGGGAACTGAAACCGAGGATGATCCGGCCGGAGCGCTCCGTTGCGCCGGAGGACATGGCGGAGATGGTCGAGGCCTGCCGTGCGGTGATCGACGGCGGCGAGCCGCTTTACGTACCGGTGGATGAAAGGCTCGGTCACCTCGAACCTGGTGCTCTGCTGCCCCTTCGGGCTCGGGGCCAGGCCCAGGGAGTGCTGGTGATCATCGGTCCGGAGGGGGGATCGTTCAGCCGAGGGCAGATGGCCCTGTTCGAGTCCATCGCCGATCAACTCGGCGTGGCCGTGGAGAACGCCCGGCTCTACGAGCAGGCCGAGCAGGCGGCTGCGGCCGCCGAGCGCAGCCGGCTGGCCCGCGATCTGCACGACGCTGTTACTCAAACCCTCTTTTCGGCGAGCCTCATCGCCGAAGTGCTTCCCCGCATCTGGGAGCAGGATCCGGAGGAGGGTCGGCACCGTCTGGAGGAACTGCGGCAGTTGACGCGGGGCGCGCTGGCGGAGATGCGCACGCTGCTTCTGGAGCTGCGCCCCTCCGCCCTGGCCGAGGCCAAACTGAGCGACCTGCTGCGTCAGCTGGCCGAGTCCATCACCGGCCGGGCACGGGTGCTGGTCGCTGTAGAGGTGGAGGGGGAGTGTGATCTACCGCCGGAGGTCAAGATTGCCCTGTACCGTATCGCTCAGGAGGCGCTGAACAACGTGGCGAAGCACGCCGGAGCCAGTCGGGTGGAGGTGCGTCTCCGTTGTGAGCCGGGGCGGGTGAGCCTGTGCATCTGCGACGACGGACGTGGCTTCGACCCCAAGAGCGTCCTGCCAGAGAGCCTAGGCCTGGGGATTATGCGGGAGCGGGCGGAGGCGGTGGGGGCGACGTTGACGGTCGAGAGCGGGGCAGGGGAGGGGACGCGGGTCGTTGTTGTCTGGGCGGAACGTGGAACGTGAAACGTCAAACATCAGGCGTCAAACGTCAGGTGTCAAACGTCAAGCGTCAAACGTCAAACGTCAAACGTCAGGTGTCAGGCGTCAAGCGTGAAACGTCAAACTGAGGAGCGATAACGTGGGGGAATCGAACCGCATTCGGGTGCTGTTGGTAGACGACCACGCCGTGGTGCGCAGTGGCCTTTCGGCCTTCCTGATGGCCTTCGACGACCTGGAACTGGTTGGCGAGGCGAGGGATGGGGAGGAGGCGGTACGCTTCTGTGAGCGGTACCGGCCCGATGTGGTGCTGATGGACCTGGTGATGCCAGGGATGGACGGCGTGGCCGCCACCCGTGCGATTCGAGAGCGTTGCCCCGAGGTGCAGGTGATCGCCCTCACCAGTTTCAAGGAGGAGGAACTGGTCCAGGGGGCGCTGGAGGCAGGGGCCATCGGCTACCTGCTGAAGAACGTCACGGCCGACGAATTGGCCGAAGCGATCCGCAAAGCCCACGCTGGCCGACCAAGCCTGGCCCCAGAGGCAGCCCAGGCGCTGGTCCGGGCGGTGAAGAGGCCGGGCCGGCCTGGCCACGACCTGACGGAGCGGGAACGGGAGGTGCTGGCTCTGATGGTCGAGGGACTAAGTAACCCACAGATCGCCGACCGGCTGATGGTCAGCCGGTCGACAGTGAAGTTCCACGTCAGCAATATCCTCTCTAAGTTGGGGGTCAGCAGCCGCACCGAAGCGGTGGCCCTGGCGCTGCAGCTCGATTTGGTTCCGTGACCGAGATGGCGTCAGCCCTCGCCCACCCAGCGCACCCAGGGCAGGTCCATCGCGTTGAGCAACCGACGGTCGGCCGTCCAGAGGTCGCATCCCAGCGTCTCTGCCAGAGCCAGGTAGTAGCTATCGTAAGCGGACGCTCGCTTCAGCCGCAGCGTCCACTCAAACGCCTGCTGGTTCTGTACATCGTCGGGGGGGACGAGGCGCACACCTAACGTCATCACCTGGGCCAGGGCTCGTTTCCCTTCCTCTGGGGTCAACACTCCGAAGTGCACTGCCTTACACAGGGCAGAGGTTGTCTCATACGCCCATAGGGCGGGAGCTATGAGCTCGAAGCCTTCCCCCACAAGACGGGCGATCAACGCTTTGCACGGCTCCCGCAGCATATCGGGTAGCACCAGCCTGAGGACAATGCTGGCGTCAACGACCGCTAGCGACCCAGTCACTTCGCCCCTCCAGTTCCTCTCGCTCCTGACGCAGCAGGGCATCTACATCTACCAGAGCCCCGCCGCGTCGGGCCTGGATCTCCGCTGCCAGTGCATCCGCCTGGGCCACCCATGCTTGCCATCGCGCTGCTTGCTTCTCCGCTTGGCTGTGTCGAAGGCGCTCGTAATCTTCGATACTGATCAGGGCTGCCTTGGGCTTTCCTCGGGAGGTCAACACAATCCGCTCGCCACCGTAGGCAACCCGATTGACCAACTCGGAAATATCTCGCTTCACCCGGCCGATGCTGACATAGACCTCTGGCATCAGATCCCTCCTTAGTTGCACTATCCTGATGGACAGTATAGTGCAATCCTAGGAATTGTCAACTTGTGCCCCGTCCCCACCTGGTCAGATGACTAGGTGGGAAACCACCCCCCTGACCAGCCACGAACTCCCCGGCTAGCCGATGCGCCGGGGGGCTTTTTGTGTTACCCTCGGGGCGGAGATGGGAGAAATGAGTGAAAGGACATTGCGCGTGTTGATCGCCGACGACCAGCCTCGGGTCCGCTCTGCCTTGCGGCTGCTCCTGATCCAGGAGTCCGGGGTGACGGTGGTGGGTGAGGCGGAGGACGTGGAGCAGGCCCTGAGGCTGGTCGCTGAGCGGCAGCCTGATCTGGTGCTTTTGGACTGGGAACTGCCGCGTTGGGGTGGCCCTGCCGCGCTTACAGGGTTGCGGAGGGTGCGGGCGGGGCTGGCGGTGATCGCCCTCAGCGGGCGGCCGGAGGCGCGCCGGTCGGCGTTGGAGGCCGGAGCGGACGGCTTCGTCAGCAAGGGGGATCCGCCGGAGCGGGTGTTGGAGGCGGTGCGGGCCTGTCGTCGTAATCGACGCGGGTAGAAAGGAGAGCGATGATCTTCAATCCGTTCTTAGCGCAACGACTGGCAGAAGCATATATCCAGGCGGCATTGCGCGAGGCCGAGGAGGACCGACTGGTCCAGGCGATTATGAAAGGTCACAGTTCGCCTAAGCGGTCACCGTCGGTGATCCTGGCCCTGGGCATGTTGCTGGGCCTCGTTGGACAAGGGAGCAGGGCGTGCAGGTAGGCACCGTCATCCGGGTGGCCGTGGGGCTAGGGTTGGCCGCCCTTAGCGCGGTCCTTTTCACCCTCGCCTTCCCGCCCTACGACCTCTGGCCGCTGGTCTTCGTGGGACTAGTGCCGATGGTCGTGGCCCAGCACCGCGTGATGCCTCCCCGCCTCTCCAGCCTCGCCCTGGGGGTGGGGGTCGGCGGCTTCTTCTGGGGGTACTTCGGCGGGATGTTCGCCCATGCCGCCTGGTACATGCGCTGGCTGCCCCTCTTCATCGGCGCCGCAGCCACGCTGATCGGCGGGCGGGACCGGGCCTTCCACGGCCGCACCGGCTACCGCTGGTTCGTGCTCCAGGGTCCGGCGGTCTGGGTGGGCATCGAGGCGGTGCGCGGCTCGGTGCCGGTGGTGGGCACCTGGGGCTTCGCCGCCTACGCCCTCTACGAGCAGCCCTGGCTCATCCAGCCGGTGAGTATCTTCGGCGTCTACGGCCTCAGCCTGCTGGTGTTGCTGGTCAACTACGCGCTGGCCCTGGGCGTGCTGGCCCCTTTCGACCGCCGTTGGCGCCCCAGGCCCGACTACCTGTGGGTGAGCGGCCGCCGCGCCAAGCGCTGGCTGGCCGTGGTCGGACTCGCGCTTGCGGTGTGGGTAGGATTGTCCCTGAGCCTTACACATCACGCATCACACACCACGCACCACGTCCGCGTGGCCGCCATCCAGCCCGGCTTCCGCATTCGCAGCCGGGAAGGGCTCCAGCGGCTGTACGATCTCACACGCCAGGCCGCCGATCGAGGAGCAGAACTGATCGTCTGGCACGAGGGGGCGTTGCCCTTCGACCCCCGGGTCGAGCAGACCGAGGAACTGCGAGCGCTGGCCGCCGAGACCGGGGCGCACCTCGTCATCGGCTACGCGGTGCGGACGGAGCAGGGGCTACGCAACGAGGTGACGGTGCTCACGCCAGAGGGTCAGTTCTTGGGTGTCTACGGCAAGGACCACCCGGTGGCTTTCGCTGGAGAGACCAGCGTGACCCGGGGGACCTACCCGGTCTACGAGACGTCGCTGGGTCGACTGGGGACCATCATCTGCTACGATCTGGACTTCACCGACACGGCGCGGAAGATGGCCCGTAACGGGGCGCAGGTCATCGCCGTCCCCTCTTTCGACTGGTCGGCCGTCGCCGCCAAGCATTACGGTCACGTCGTCTTCCGGGCGGTGGAGAACCGTGCCGCGATGGTCAAGGCGGACGTCGCTTTCGATTCGGCCATCATCGCCCCCGACGGGCGCATCCTGGCGCGGGCGGTCACGCCCGAGGGCGGACCGGCGACGCTGGTGGCGGACGTGCCCCTGGGGACGGCGGACGCGCTGGCGATCTGGCTGGGGGATGGGGTCGGGTGGTTATGTGTGGCGGGCATGGTGCTCTTTGCCCTGCTGGACGCAGCCACGGTGAAGGTCACATCATAAAAGGGTGAAACCGTGATGATGCCTGGCAACCTGGATCGCTCTCGCTCACTCTCTGGGGATACACTCAAACCCTTGTTCCGCAAAGTGCGGATCGAAGGCGAACACCGTCTTTATCCCCCGCTGCCGCATCACCTCGAAACTGACGCAATCCACCAGGCTGAGTCTGCGACGCCCGGCGGTGAGCATCGCGGTAACCCCTGCCCGGTGGGACGGTTCATCTACCCACTCGATGTGCAGGACGGGCAGGATGTCTTCCTGAAGCGTG
Source organism: Thermoflexia bacterium (assembly GCA_011192125.1). Classification (GTDB taxonomy): domain Bacteria; phylum Chloroflexota; class Anaerolineae; order B4-G1; family DUEL01; genus DUEL01. The sequence continues at coordinate 11,872 of DUEL01000045.1, read as the reverse complement.
CGGACGGCCTCTATGCCCAGTCTGTGCTGCACCAGGGCGAAGGTTTCAACCAGGACGTAGTTGCTGCAAACCAGCCGTGCCTTTTGCGTGATCAGATCCGCCCACAACCGCTTTGCCCGCTCGTGGTTCTCGTCGTCGGCGTCCAGGACAGCATACAAGGCCGAGGTGTCTATGTAGATCATGGCCGAAACGCCTCAACCAAGTGCCGGTCATGTTCGGATGAGACATCCGATCTTCCCGAGCGGAAGCGCCCTGCCGCGGCGATGGCGCGCCTTCGTCGTTCTTCATCACTGATGCCGATGCCCGTTGAGGATCGAATGAGTGCATCTACACTTTGCCGGATCAGTTCGGCCATAGACACGCCGCGGGCAGCGGCCAATCTCTTCAGCATTCGCACCTGCTCTTCTTTTAGCTGTATCTGCGTCCGAATCATAAGGGACCTCCATCATGCTTACACTTTATGAGCAATGATAGCACACGTTGCCCGGAGAGTCAAACCGAGGAGGAATACTGTGACCATCAGACGTGCGCTTGCAACCGGGGCCAAAGTTGTCGCAGGTGCATTGGTCTACTACATCGGGTTCATCGTGGGCGGCCTCATCGCCGGAGCGACGGGGCTACCTGCCCCTGCGTTGCCGGTCGGAGCCGACGCTGCGACGCTGGGTCTTTACCAGTTGCTCGTGAGCCTTATCTTCACAATCGTCCTGGCCGTGCTTTCACGTCACCTGGCGGGAGGCTTCCTCCTCCGCTGGGCGGCGCTGGCGCTCTTCAGTTGGGTGGCCTACGGCCTGAACACCTACCTGGAGGCGGCCATCTTCACCGCGTATGAGGCGGCGTCGGTCTACACGCTGGTGATGCAGGCCTCCGCCGCCGTGCTGTGCAGCGCGGCCGTCGCCTGGATGTTCGCCCTCGAGCCCGCGGGGACCCCGGTCGTCGCCGGGATCGGGGCCTTTCTGCACCGCTACACCACACCCCAGTGGGCCTGGCGGTTCCTAGCCGCCTGGGTGGCCTTCCCGGTCATCTACCTAGCCTTCGGCTGGCTGGTTCAGCCCTTCGTCATCGACTTCTATCGGCAGCAGATGGCGGGCCTGACCCTGCCGGGCTGGGGGCAGATCTTGCTCACGCAGGCCCTCCGCGGCCTGCTGTTCCTCCTGGCCTGCTTGCCGCTCTTAATCCTGTGGCGAGGGTCTCGGCGACGCCTCTTCGCCCTGCTTGGCAGCGGTCTGTTCGTCTTCGTGGGTGGGCTGTACATGCTCCAGGCCTACTGGTACCCGACTGTGATGCGCATAGCCCACGCTCTGGAGATCCTTGCCGATTCTTTCGTCTACGCCGGAGTGCTCGTCACACTTCTAGCCACGGAGGTGTTGGAATGAGAGAGGAACTTGTCGAGATGCTGGTGTGTCCTGTCTGCCACGGCGAACTGCGCTGGGCCGTCATAGAGCGTCGAGAGGGCCGTATCGAGACGGCGGAGGCGGTCTGTGCGGCCTGCGCGGCCACCTATCCCGTCCGGGAGGGTATCGGCCTGTTCCTCACCCCGGATCTCCCGCGCCACGACCTGTGGGAGGAGGTGGAGAGCGGGCTGAGTCAGTATCTCCGCGCTCATCCGGAGGTCGAGCGTCGGTTGATGGACACGCCGCTGGAAGCGCTCTCCCCGGCCGACCAGTTCCTGCGCGCCGGCCCCGGATGCGCTCGGGCGGCTGTTCGGCAGGATGGCGGTTGGGTCGGCCTCCAGGGAGGCTGCGGTGCGGAGGGTCTGAACGTTGGACGTGATCGAGTGGGGTGCAAGACCCCGAAAGGACAGGTGAGAGATGAAACGGCATCCGTTCGTCGCCGGGTTTCTGTCCCTGCTGGTTCCCGGGTTGGGACAGATCTACTGTGGAGCGGGCAGTAAGGGGGCGGCCATTATCGCAGCCGCGGTGGTCATAGGCAACCTCAACCTCATCTTCCTGCCAATCTTCGTGGCTGCTAACCCGGATCCCGGGATCGTCTGGGCCTACTGGATACCGAGGATAGGGCACGATGTGATGTCCCTCTGGAGCGTCGTCTTCTGGGTCTGGGCCGTCATCGACGCGTACGTCTTGGCCGGAAAGGGGTGAGCGAGGGTGAGGGGACCTCAGTTTCTGCCCTCCCAGATCGTGCTGGTGGTGGCCCCTCCCGTCCTGGTGGCCACGACCTACCTCGTGTTCCGATACAGCGCTGCGCGGCTGGGGCCGGCGCGGGGGTATCTGGTCGGGTTCCTGTTCTACTGGACCGTCTGGTGCCTTCTCATTCCCCTGCTCACGGTCGGTCCGGAAGGGATCCGTCGGATGTTCAGCCCACCCGAGCCGACGTTCGGGCGGCCCGGCTGGTTGGGGGTTTTTCTCCTCGTGGGGCCACCGCTGTTTATGTACCTGACAGTCTTTCCCAGGGAGATCGGTTCCGCGGGCCTGACGGTCGCTATCTACTCAGCCCTGTACGCGGTGGTGAACGGCACGATGGAGGAAATCCTCTGGCGGGGAACCTTCGTCACGGCCTTTTCCGGGAGTTGGCTGTGGGGGTATCTGTATCCGGCGGTCTGGTTTGGCCTCTGGCACCTATCGCCCCAGGCGGTCGAGCCAAGCGAGCCCGGTGGGGCGGTGGGGTTCGCGTTGCTCTCCATCCTGCTGGGGCTGGCCTGGGGGTGGGTGGCGCGGACAAGTGGGTCGATACGATGGACGGTGGTCGCGCACGTTCTGCTGAACTTCGCCGTCCCTGCAGGTCGTTGGTTCGTAACCGGAAAAGGAGGAGGATAGTGAACACGCTCATCATCTGCGACTCCGAGTTCGGAAACACGTACCGAATTGCCGAAGCGATCGCCGAGGTGATGGGGCGGGTGGGGCCGGTGCGGCTGCTCAGGGCGGGGGAGTTCGGCCCCGGTGCGCTGGAGGGGGTCAATCTGGTGCTGGTGGGCGGGCCTACCCATCGGCACACGATCTCCAAGAGGCTGAAGGCCGTCCTGAAAAGTATGCCTCGCAAGGCCCTGCGTGGCGTACCGGTAGCGGCCTTTGATACACGCTACAGGATGCCGAGGTGGAAGTCCGGTTCCGCTGCGTCGGTGGCGGCCCGCAAACTCCGCAGCCGGGGCGGCAGGCAGATAGTCCCTCCGGAGAGCTTCTTCGTGGCGGCGCGGGAGGGGCCGCTGGAGGACGGGGAGATCGAGTGGGCGAGGGAATGGGCGGCTTCCATCATCATCCGCCTCGGCGTGCGGTGAAATCGTGACATAGGGGGAAAACAAAGTGAGGGTTCTCGTGGCGTATGCGACAAAGGCCGGCTCGACGGCCGAGGTGGCGGCCGAGATCGGCCGCGTGATCGGAAGCGAAGGGGACTGCGTAGTGGACGTGCGCCCCGTGGAGCAGTTGGAGGGGATCGACGGATACGATGCGGTGGTCGTCGGCAGCGGTATCCGTGCAGGGAGGTGGCTGCCCGAGGCGATGAAGTTCGTGGAGAGCCACAGAAAGGCGCTCCGTCGGGTGCCGGTGGCCCTCTTTGCCGTCTGCCTGACGATGAGGGAGGACACCGAGGAGAACCGGAGCGAGGTGGCGGCCTATTTGGACCCGGTGTGTGAGGTGGTGCAGCCGGTGGAGGTGGGCCTCTTCGCGGGCGTGATGGACTATGGGAGGCTGCCCCTCCTCCTGCGGTTGATGGTGAAGAAGATGGGGGCACCGGAGGGGGACTTCCGCGACTGGGAGGCCGTCCGGGCCTGGGCAAGCCAAGTGTCCGTCCGCCTGGGTGTGAAGCGCCCGGCGGTCTGACCGGCAATGACAGGGAGGTAAAATCGCAATGGATTACGGAAGATTGCTTCGTCGAGCGTGGGACATCATCTGGGAGCACAAGTTCTTGATCTTGCTCGGTGTACTGGTTGCGCTGGGCAGTGCCGGTGGGGGCGGCGGTGCCAACGTGGACATTGATGTCCCTCCGCACGAACGTGGACCTGACTTCGGCTTTCGGCCACCGGATCTGGAGGGAGAGTGGGGTCTGCCCGCGGCGTTCATAGCGGTGGCTGCCGCTGGGCTGATCGGCGTCGTGCTGGTCGTCGGCGTTGCCCTGTGGGTGGTCTCGACCATCGCCCGCGGTGGGCTGATCGCCGGGGCGAGTGCTGTTGACTCGGGCACACTGTCCGACTTCGGGCAAGCCTGGCGCGCTGGATGGCAGAAGGGATGGACGTTGCTCGGCATCGGAGTGCTGCCAGCCATTCCGGGCGTCATCCTGGCCCTCACCGGTCTGGGAGCGGCCGCCGCTCTCGGAGGGATGTACCTGTTCCGGGGCGAGATAGGCCCTCGGCTGGCGAACATCGGGCTGGTGGCCCCCCTGGTGGCCCTAGCATGCGTCCTTGTTCCTATCGGGTTGATACTGAGCCTGTTGCGGACCTTCGCCAACCGCGCCTGTATGCTCGAAGACCTGGGTGTGTTCGCCTCTTATCGGCGGGGAGTGGAGGTGTTGCTGGATAACTTCGGGCCAGCGCTGATCCTGTTCCTACTCCAGGTTGTCATCAGCATCGGTTTGGGGATCGCATTCTTCTTGCCCAACGTCGTTATGGCACTGTGCTGCCTGCTGTGGCCGGTGTTGCTCCTCGTTCAGGGGGCGATCGCCGCGTACTTCTCGACGCTGTGGACGCTGGCCTGGCGGGAGTGGACAGGGGGGTAACAGCGGGACGATGCCGATGATCGTCGACCTGCACAACCACGCGGAGCGCTCCCGAAACACCGACCTCAGGCTGGAGGACTACGTCCAGGAGGCCAGGCGGCTCCGGGTCGCCGTCGCCATCACCGAGCACAACCGGTTGTACGATCGGGGTGGCGTCGTCAACGGCGTGCTCGTCCTGCCGGGCATAGAGATACTCAATGACTACGGGGACTTCCTGGTCTTCGGCGCGCCGGAGGACTGCGTCGCCTACAGAGAGATCTTCGCGCTCATCGACTACGTCCACCGGTGCGGCGGCGCGATCATCGCGGCCCATCCGTTCGCGGGGTACGGTGTATGCCGGGCGGTTGACCCTGGGACGGCGGATCAGATCATCGCCCGGGTGGACGCGGTGGAGGTCTTGAACGGGAGGGCTTCGGCAGACGACTGCGAAAAGGCCAGGAGGCTGGCGATGGCCCACGGCAAGCCCGGCGTCGGCGGCAGCGACGCGCATCATGGGGGGGAGATGTTTCGGATGGGGACCCGCTTCGAGCGCAGGATCGAGAGCGTGAGCGATCTGGTGCGAGAGATCAGGCTGGGGCGGTGTGAGGCCATCCGAGTTGGGGGGAGAGAGATATGAATGCAGGAGCAGGCACATCTCGGCGAGCCCTCGCAGGTCCCTGGTACTTCTTTGCTCTGGCCTTCGGCCTATCCTGGCTCTTCTGGATACCGGCCGCGTTGTCCGGTCAAGGTACGGACATGTCTTCAGCCCGGCTGCTGCTGTATCTTGGCGGTCTCGGTCCGCCGCTGGCTGGCATCCTGCTGACCCATCTCACGCGAGACCGGGAAGGACGGTGGGACTACTGGCGGCACGTCGTGGACTTCAAGCGCATCGGCGCCGGATGGTATGGTGTGATCCTGCTCACGGTCCCCGCGCTGACCGGACTGGCCGCCCTGCTGGACGTCCTGCTCGGAGGAAGTCCACCCCAACTGGAGGCCGATCTGTCACGACCGCTGGCCCTCCTGTCCTTCGCGCTCTTCACGCTGCTCTTCGGCCCGCTCCCCGAGGAACTCGGCTGGCGCGGGTATGTTCTCGACCGCCTGCAGGCGAGGTGGAATGGGCTGGCCTCCAGTCTCATCCTGGGCACAGCCTGGTCGCTATGGCACCTGCCGCTCTTCTTCATACAGGGCACGTACCAACACGGCCTGGGCCTGGGATCGTCGCGCTTCTGGCTGTTTATGGTGGGGATGGTTCCCGTGTCTGTGCTGTACACCTGGATCTACAACAACACGGATCGCAGCATCCTGTCCGCCGTGCTATTCCACTTCACGACCAACTTCACTGGGGAACTCCTCTCGCTCTCAAGCCGGGCGGAGTTCTACAACCTCCTGCTGATCGTCATCGCAGCCACCGTGGTCACCGTTATCTGGGGGCCGGAGACGCTGACCCGTCGACGGAAAGGCACAGGCCTGGACCTGCCCACTTGACCAGGCACCAAACTCCCCACCTAGCCGATGCGCCGGAGAGTGATTGCTGATACACTGGTGGGGAAGAGAGACATTCACGCCCCAAAGCGCTCGGGGTGAAGGGAGAAATCAAATGAGAACCATGAAGATCGGTTGGTGGGCCGCGGGCGTCCTGGGTCTTGTCGTCGTGATCCTCGCGGTGCTGGTCTATGCGCGTTTTCGGCGCGACATCCGTGTCGCCCGGGAGCGCGTGCAGAGCCTCGGCAGCCAGGTCGTGGAGACCGCCTGCGGTCCCATAGAATACGCACCGTCGGGGGAGGGGTATCCCGTGCTGGTGATACACGGCATCTTCGGTGGGTTCGACCAGGGCCTGGTGACGGCGCAGGGGCAGTTGGGAGAGGGATTCCGGACCATCGTCCCCTCCCGCTTCGGCTACCTGCGCTCACCGCTTCCGGATGAGGCCTCACCCGCTGCTCAGGCCGATGCATATGCCTGCCTACTCGACGCACTCGGCATCGAACGGGCCGCCATCCTGGCTACCTCCGCTGGAGGGACCTCGGCGATTCAATTTGCCCTGCGACATCCCGACCGCTGCTCGGCGCTGGTGCTGGTCTCCTCCAATGCCCCTGGGGAGACGGAGGCCGGCCTGCCGCCAGAACCGGTGGCAAAGGTGATGTTCCGGTCCGATTTCGCCTTCTGGCTGCTGACCACCTACTTCCGGCCGAGTATGGGATCCATCATGGGCGTGCCGAAGGGCTTCGACCTGGCTCCTGAGCACGAAGCGGACATAGCCGAGGTGATGGAGACTATTCTGCCTGTCAGCCCCCGGGCCGATGGGGCACTCTTCGACATGTACATCTCAAACCCTGACATCAATTCTGGCTATCCGCTGGAGGAGATCGCCGTGCCGGTGCTGATCATCCACGCCGTAGACGATCCACTGGCCTCCTTTGACAACGCGCGTCGGATGGCGGAGCAAATCCCTGGTGCAAGGCTGGTCACAATCGAGAGCGGGGGACATATGCTGCTGGGGCAGGAGGAAAGGATCGAGTCAGAGATCAGGGCGTTCCTAGAGCGCTATGCCCCTGGTTTTCGAGCCACCCAGGCGGCAAGGAGAGGAAAATGAGCTTCATAGCCAAAACGATTATGTGGTCCATCGGCGTCCTTGTCGTCCTGGCGGGGATCGGCTGGCTGGGGCTCCAAGTGCAGCCCAGGCCCTTCCCTACCTACCCGGAGCAGACGTCGGCCTTTGAGACCATCGGGCTGCCAGCGGACCTGCCAGTGCCCGTCGCCCGGTATTACCAGATCGTCATCGGGGACCGGGTTCCGGTCATCGAATCGGCGGTCATCACCGGCCGGGGCAGGCTTCGGATCAAGGGTATCACCTTTCCGGCACGCTTCCGGTTCACCCACATCGCCGGCCAAGGCTACCGGCACTACATTGAGGCGACCTTCTTCGGCTACCCCGTGATGAGGGTCAACGAGTGGTATCTCGACGGCCAGGCCCGTATGGAACTCCCTTTCGGCGTGATCGAGAGCGAGCCCAGGATAGATATGGCTGCCAACCTGAGCCTGTGGGGAGAAGCGGTCTGGCTGCCGTCCATCCTCGTCACCGATCCCCGCGTGCGCTGGGAGGCCCTCGACGACGCCACAGCCCGCCTCGTGGTGCCCTACGGTGAGGAGGAGGATTCGTTCACCGTCACCTTCGAGCCGCAGACCGGACTGATCCGTGCGATGGAGGCGATGCGCTACCGGGAGGCCACAGATGAGGCCAAGATCCCCTGGCGCAACGAGCCACTGGGTTGGCGCGAGTTTCACGGGATCACGGTTCCATCGCCCGCCGCGACGACCTGGCTGGACGAAGGGACGCCCTGGGCCGTGTGGACGGTCGAGGAGGTGGTCTACAACGTGGACGTTTCCGAGTACATCCGGGCGAGTGGATACTGAGAGGGGTAGGCGATGTCGGAACCGTGGTTCGCGGAGAGGGGCGCGGATGCTCGGCTATGACCTGGATGCTCACGTAGCGGAGATCTACGACCGACTCATCACGATGACGGAGGACATCGGTCTGCTCCGCCAGTTGATCGGCCCACGGACGGGGCTGCGCGTCCTGGAGCCGTTCTGCGGCACGGGGCGGATTCTCATCCCACTGGCGCTCGACGGCCATACCGTGGTGGGGATGGATCGCGCCCGCGCTATGCTGGCTCGGGCGCGGACGAAAGTGAGCGCGTTACCGTCGGGGGTCCGGGGCCGGATCACGCTGTTGGAGATCGACGTGCTCCAGGGGAGTTGGCCGGGCAGGTTCGACCTGGTGGTCCTGGGCGGCAACTGTCTTTACGAACTGGCGACGCCGGAGGAGCAGGCCCAGGTTGTCGCTGCGGCGGCAGATGCCCTGCGGCCCGGTGGGTATCTGTTCGTGGACAACGACCATATGGAGGGGGAACTGGACCGCTCGTGGTATGATCCGCCGATGCGCGAGCCCGTCTTTCCCACGGGCGAGTGTGCCGACGGCACGCGTCTGGAGAGCCGATGGCGGGTCGTCTGGTACGACGCGCCCCGGCGGCTGATCCGCTTCCTCCGCCGGACCCGCGTCACGCTGCCGGACGGGAGCGTCGTGGAGCGGGAGTATCTCCAGCAGAAGCATCCGGTGAGTGCAAAGGAGGTGGAGGAGTGGCTGACCCGTCGGGGGCTGACGATCGAGCGGATGCTGGGAGACTACGAGGGCCGTCCTTACACCCACGCAGCCCCGCGGGCTATCTTCTGGGCCAGAAAGGGAGGTTGACTATGAAAGAGCAGACGTTATCCGACGAACAGATCCTGTCCCTCTTTGTCGCCAGCGCGGAGAGGCTGCGGGCGCTGGTGGAGGATCTATCCGAAGCAGACCTGGACCTGCGCAGCGAGCCAGGCGGCTGGACGATCCGACAGATCGTGCACCACGTGGCCGACGATGGGGACGTGTGGTCGATGTGCATCAAGAAGGCGATCGCAACACCCGGCGCGCTGGTCCGGTTCGAGGGGTTCCCTGGCAACGAAGCGTGGGCCCAGGCTCTGGACTTTGAGGGGCGCGATATAGGGCCGGCTGTGGACCTCGTCGTGGCCCACCGGCGTTACCTGGCGGAGATGTTGCGCCACTTTGCTAGCGGTTGGGATCGTTCTGTGCGGCTCGCCAACAGCGCAGGCGAGGTGAGGCGGGAGATGACCGTTCGTGAGATGGTGAGGGTGTTGGCGGAGCACCTGCTCGAGCATGTCGAGGTCATCGAAAGGACCCGGGCGCGAAGGGGACGTGACGACTGATCGGTCGGGAACGGAGGTGCTGGGATGGAAGAGGAACTGGTCGAGATGCCGGTACGTCCTGTCTGCCACGGCGAACTGCGCTGGAGCGATGCGTCCTCGTGGCGCGCTGAGGTGAGGTCCGACGGGCAGTAGATCGTCTCGGAACGTACAATCCAAGTCTAAGGAGAGAAGAAAGTGACCATCAAACGAATCCTGAGTTATGCGTTGAACTGCTTCGTCCTGCTTCTGCCGGTTTTCCTGTGGAACATCATCTTTGCCACCTCGCTACCCCGGGGGTACTCGATGGAGTTCTTCTAGAAAGACATCCCACCCCTCATCGGCACGACCGAGAACATCCTGCGGATGGTGGTCTTTTTCCTACCCCTGCTGATGCCGCTGACGGTTGAGACCTGCGGTCAGAAAACCGGCCTGGGCGTCTACCTCGCGGGGCTGGGGGTATACTTCCTGTCCTGGCTCCTGCAGATCTATTATCCGGACAGCGCCTGGAGCAAGAGCGCGTTCGGATTCCTGGCCCCGGCCTACACGACGATGATCTGGCTCGTGGGCATCGGCCTGATCGGGACCAGGCTGTTCGTCAAAGTACCCTACAGGCCGACCGTCTACATCCTCATCTCGACGGCTTTCGTCGTTGTGCACACGATGCACGCCTATCTCGTTTACACGCGCTTGTAGATTCTAGAGGAGGCTCTGAGATGGAGGAGCGTGTCGTCATCATCACTGGGGCGAACAGCGGGATCGGGCTCCACCTGGCGACCTCGCTGCTGGAGGAGGGATACCGTGTGGCGGGGTTCGACCTCTCCGGGGAGAACCTGGTTGGGTTGCAGAGGGTCTATCCCGACCGTCTCCTCTTCTGCCGCTGCGACGTGACCGACGGCGCGCAGGTAGAGGCGGCGGTGAGGGCGGTCGTGGAGCGGTGGGGCCGGATCGACATCCTGGTCAACAACGCCTGTTTGGCCCTCTTCAAGCCCTTCGAGAAGAAGAGCCTGGAGGAGACCCGGCGGGAGTTCGAGGTCAACTACTTCGGCTACGTGCGGATGATCGCTGCCGTCCTGCCGCAGATGAAGGGTCAGGGCGGGGGGATCATCCACAACGTGGGTTCCGGCGTGGGCATCACCGGCTTCCCCGGCATCTACGGCTACGCCTCGACCAAGGGGGCCATCGAGGCCCTGACGCGGACGCTGGCGCTGGAGCTGGCCCCGTACGGCATCTGCGTCAACCTGATCCACCCGCCGCTGACGAACGCCCGGTCGGCCTCCCCACTGGGGGTGCCAGCCCAGGCGATGGCGGACCCGGCCGAGGTGGGGCGCAGGTTGGCGAGGAAGATCCTCTCCACCAAGCCAGTCGTCACCCCCGACTTCAAGACGGCGGCTTACCTCTTCTTCGCCCGCCGCTTCCCAGATGCAGTGGGCAGGTTGTTCGGCAGGATGGCGGTGAAGAGAAGTGAATCACGATGATGCACAGAGGCAGGGGAGACGGGATGATGGAGCTCTTGAAAGCCAAAGTCACCCACGATGTGCAGCTCGAGTACGTCCTTTACCTTCAGACCAGGAAGGACACCGAGATCTTCATTCGAGATCCGGAGGCCCTGGCCGCCGCGCTGGAGGCCCTGACCCACAGGGAAGAGACCGTACGGGCGCTCGTTGCGGCGTTGGAAGGGGTTGCGCCATGATCGTTGACCTTCACAATCACGCCGAACTTTCTCGCCACACCTCGGTCGCGCTGACGGACTATGTTCGTGGGGCGAAACGGCTTCACATCGCCGTTGCCATTACCGAACACAACCGGCTGTACGATCGGGGCGGCCTCGTCGACGGCGTGCTCGTCCTGCCGGGGATGGAGGTCCTCAACGACTACGGGGACTTCCTGGTCTTCGGCGCGCCGGAGGACTGCGTCGCCCACAGGGAGATCTTCGCGCTCATCGACTACGTCCACCGGTGCGGCGGCGTGATCATCGCCGCCCACCCGTTCGCCGGGTACGGCGTGTGCCGGGCGGTCGACCGTGGAATGGCGGATCGGATCATCGCCCGGGTGGATGCGGTGGAGGTCTTGAACGGGAGGGCTTCGGCGGAGGATTGCGAGAGGGCCAGGATGCTGGCAACGGTCCACGGAAAACCCGGCGTCGGCGGCAGCGACGCGCATCACGTGGGGGAGATGTTTCGGATGGGGACTCGCTTTACGTACCGGATCGAGAGCGTGAGCGACCTGGTGCGGGAGATCCGGCTGGGGCGGTGTGAGCCTGTCAGCGTTGGGACGAGGGGGTGAAGTCACGATGGACGCCCGAGCCGGAAAGAGGCACGTTCGACCCGGTGACGTCCCGCGAGACATTCGCTCTGGGGGCGACCGGCGCGGACGGGGGTAGGAAGAGGTTGTGTTGCACCCAGCGGTGCTCCATCTACCTGGAGGAGAGGCTCCGAGGTCGTCGTGCTCTTACGGGATCTGACCTTCGGACAGGAGTTCGGACATCAGGCGTGGG
>DUEL01000044.1 GCA_011192125.1 Thermoflexia bacterium | reverse complement strand
GGGGGAGGGAGGGACGGTGGGCGTGCTGAAGACGACCGGTGGTACGGTGACGATGGGGCCGGATTGGGTGAGCCCTGGTTCCACGTCCACAGGGGGAAGCGCCAGTACCTCCGGTCGTAAAGGTCTGAACGGTTCCTCCGGAGGTGCGTAGGCCACCTCCGGCACCAACCGGGAGAGCATATCGGTTTGGACCTGCCAGGTTGGTGGAGGCCGAAAGGCGATGCCAGCGATCGTATGGAGGAAGAGGAAACTCAGCAGCAGGACGGCCGCCAGCATCACCAGGTCCGATCGTGCCTCCTGGGAAACATTAGTGTAGAGGGGAGCCTTTTTCGCCACCGCTATTTGTCCCCTTCGCCGTCGGATCCATCCGATATGGGGAGGAAGATGCGGAAGATGCTACCTCTCCCCTCCTGGCTTTCAACCTGGATCCATCCGCCGTGGGCCTCGACAATCGCTCGGGTGACGTAGAGTCCTATCCCCAGACCGCGGATCTCATCGTCGGCCTGGTTCATCAACCGGAAGAAGCGGTTGAACAGTTGGTTCTGCAGTTCAGCCGGAATGCCTATGCCGGTGTCTGTGACTTCCAGGACGAGGCTCTTCTCCTGGCGGAAGAGTCGAATCGCTACCTCTCCTCCTGAGGGGGTATACTGCCAGGCGTTCCGCACAAGGTTGATGATCGCCCAACGGAGTCGATGGGTATCGGCGAGGATAAGGGGGATTTCGTCGGCGATCTCCGTCCGGAAGTGGAGGCCTTTCCCTTCCATCGTGGGGCGCCATTCCTCGGCGATCTCTCTCACCAGCGGGGCGAGGTCCGACGGTCGGCGTTGGATCCCCAGCCGCTCTCCCGCTTCGATCTCCGAGAAGTCGAGCAGGCTGTTGATCATCCCGATCAGACTGTCCGTGTGGCGGTTGATCGTCTGCAGGAACCCCCGCTGCTCCTCGGTGAGCGCGTCGTGGGCGAATCGTAGGAGGAGGGTGACATACCCCTTGATGGCCGTCAGTGGGGTACGCAACTCGTGTGAGACATGGGCGATGAAAGCGTCTTTCAGCCGTTCTGCCTCCACCGCCGCGGTCACGTCCCGCAGGACGATCACCGTGCCCAGGTACTCCCCCTCGTCTGTCCTTACGGCGGCTGAGTGGGCGCTGATGACCTTCTTTCCCACCTCGAACCGGCGGCTCTCCAAGAGCCATGGGTTGGCGTCGGGGTCAGTGGTGGTCTCCTGCTCTTCGCTGGCGCTCAACTCCCGCAGCGGTCCGAACTGGAAGTTGGCTGCCAGTTCTTCCAGCAGGGTCTCCGCGGCCTTGTTGAGAGGGATCAGATTGCCGTCCACGTCCTCCAGGATGACGCCGTCGCCGATGCTGGCGAGGATGGAGCGCATACGCCCTGCGGACTCTTTGTAGGCGTGTAGCAGTTCCTCCAGGGCGCGGGTTCGCTCTGCGAGCCGTTCGGTCATCTGGTCGAACGTGGCGGCCAGCACGCCGATCTCGTCCTTGCTGTCGATGCCGGTACGCTGCGCGAGGTCGCCCTCGGCCACGGCTTGGGAGGTGCGTACCAGTCGGCTGAGCGGCCCGGTGATCCGACGGGCGATCGCGTAGCCGATGAGGATCACAGAGACGATCGCAGCGGTGAAGAGGAGGGCGTAGGTGTTTCGGCTGGTAGCGCCCGCACTGAGGATGAAATCGATCGGCAGACCGACGGAGAAGACCCCTATCCGGTCGCCGCCGATGGCGATGGGGCCGTAAGCGATGCGATACGGTCGTCCACGAATGGTGATGTTCTTGCCGACGGTGATGTCGGTGCTCCGCAGGATCTCCTGGTAGGTCTCCGGATTGATAGAGAGGGCCTCCAGGACTTCGGCGGTGGTACTTTCCTCTTCGGGGAGGAGGAAAGTGCTGTTCACGATCTTTACCGCTTCATCCTCGTACAGGTAGATCGTCACGTGGGCGAGGGAGGTCTGTTTAAAGACGGGCAGGAGGGTGTCCAGGGCCGTGCCGATGATCGCAACCCCCACCAGTCGGTCGTTCAACCCTACGGGGAGCGCGGTGAAATAGTAGTACCGCTGGTCGACGGGGTGGAGACCGATCCCACGTCGGGGGGGACCGTTCGGATCCTGACCGGCGAGGATGGAGCGGACAAGCCACAGACCGGAGAGGTCCGCCGGTTCCCGCAGGGAGACCACCGATCCGTCCGGCTGTTTGAGGGCGTGGAGCATCAGGCGACCGTCGGCATCAGTGAGAATGAGGCACTCCGCCTCCCATCCGGCGAGCAGCGGCAAGCCCAGGTGGGAGACCCCTTCGGCGTCGTGGGCGGCCAGGGCTTCGGCCATGCCCTGGGTGAAGGCTGCGACCCGTCCGGCCCGCAGGTGTTCTTCCTCTTTGCCAACCCAAGCGTCGGAGACTACCCGGCCTGCCTCGAGAAGGTGGTTGGTCAGCCGCTCGTCCAGCGAACCGGCGACCAGGTTGGTCACTACGTAGGTGCCGACGGCGGCCACGATCAGCGTGAGGACCACGTAGGGGAGGACGATCTTGTTGCGGATGTTCAGCGTCGGTAAGAGCCGTGGAAGGGGCGTTTTGGTCCGTGGCCTCTCCATTCCCTGTTCTTCCTTAAGCCCGGTACGGATATCTGGCGTTGTGTCAACCTGTGGCCGGGTTGTTGGGGGGCTCCTTTTAAAAAATTTTACAGAATTTGCCCCAGCGTGGCATTACAATCCCGTTACGAACCGGTTGCGCGGGGGCGGGTGTCGGGGAGAGAACGGAGGGGGGTACTACTCTCCTTCAAAGGGGATCACGTCGCCGTTGGGGGTCAGTTGGCGGATCTTCAGTTCGGCCTCGTCCAGTTGGCGGTTGCAGTGTGCGGCCAGGGCCTGCCCCCGCTCGTAGAGGGCCAGGCTCTCTTCCAGGGTCAGCCCTCCCGCCTCCAGTTTCCGCACCGTCTCCTCCAGTTCGGCGAAGGCTTCCTCGAAGGTCAATTCCTCAACGGGTTTCATCATACTCCCTCATCTCTGCATCAGCGCCGTGGCGTCACGCGCCGGGTGGAGCCAGACGGGGCTTCGCCAGCACCTCCATCACCCGCAGGTCGAAGAACGTCTGAGCGTTGGCGGGGACCAGCACCATCGCGGTGTCGGCGCCACGGCCGGTGCCAGCGATGGCAATGCACGGCTCGCCGACCCGCACCAGCCCTGCATCGGCTGCCATCAGAGCGATCTCCAGGCAGACCTTGGTCCCCTCCCCGAAGACGCGGAGGGTGTAGGCGATGATCTCGTCGGTCAGGTAGGTGCCCAGTTTCTTCCGCACCGCCCGGTTGACCCCCCCGAAGGCGTGCTGGCAGGTGAGGATGCGTCTGCCCTTCGACTCGATGGCGGACCGGTGCGCCGGTCGGAGTTCCTGTTCGTTGGGCTTACGGAAGCCCGTGGAGTGGGTGACCACGATGACGTCGTATCCCTCAAAGACCTCCACGGCTTGTGCGCCTGTCGCACCTGTGGTCGTGGCGACAAGGATGGTCCGGATGCCCAATTGCTCCGCCCGTTGCCGGGCCACCTCCAGGGTACGATCGGTGTTCTGGGGACCTGGCTTCTCAAAGTAAACGGTGGGTACGGTTATCTCGGACATCTCTCAGGCCTCGTCTTGCTCATCCACTCTGCCGGAAGCGGAGGGGTAGGCCGCGGGCTTTACCCCGCGGCCTACCCTGGGTCCATTTGGACGGTTGGCTACTGGGAGGGCGCGGCCTCCTCGAGGAAGGCGTTGCACTCCTCGACGGTCTGGGTCAGCCAGGTCTGCGGGTCCTCGCCGTTGGCGACGGCGGTGAGCATCTCGTTGATGGCGTCGCGGCACTCGTCGTAGCCAGCCACGCCCGGCTCGATGGCGATGTCGTAGTTGAGGAACTCAAACGCTTTGGCGTACTGGGGGTTCTCGTTGAAGTAGTCCTGCAGGAGTTCCGCCGCCGACTTGCGGACCGGGAAGTAGTTGGAGGCGCGGGCCCAGCGAGCCTGCTGTTCCGGCTCGGCGAACCACTTGATGAAGAGCCAGGCCGCCAGCTGCTTCTCCGGCGTGGTCTTGAAAATGGAGAGGCTGGCGCCGTAGATGTTCACCTTGGGGGTGTCCAGCGAGGTGGGCAGGGTGGAGATGGACCAGTTGAAGCCGGCGCCCTCAGCCACCGCGCTGCGGTAGTAGGGCAGGCCGGAGGTGCTGCTGATGGTGAAGAGGACCTTGCCCGCGCCGAAGTCGGCCTGGTCGCCGTACCGCTCCGTCTCCAGGATGGCGCACCCTTCGTTGAACAGTTCCTGGAGGAAGGTGAGGACCTCCAGGCCCTCGGGGCTGTCGAAGATGTAGGCGGTGGCGTCTTCGTTGATCATCTCCCCGCCCCGGTTGAAGAGCATGTCGGCGAAGGTGGAGGTGTCGATGGAGAACTCGTAGCCATAGGTCCCGGCCTCGGGATCGGAGGCAGCGCAGGCCATCTCCTTGAACTCATCCCAGGTCCGCGGCGGATGGTCGTAGCCCAGTTCGTGGAGCCAGTCCTCATTGTAGTAGAGGACCTCCATCGAGCGGTTGGGCGGGAAGCCGTACCGACCGTCGAACTGGGGCAGGTAGTCACCCCGGTGGACGAAGGGGAAGAAGTCATCCATCTCCTCCGACGTGAAGCCCCACTTCTCGCTCTCGATGTAGGGGGTCAGTTCGACCACCGCGCCCTGGGTGGCGTAGGTGGCCGCCTGGTTCTGGTAGGCCACCGCCATGTCGGGCACCTCGCCCGAGGGGATGCCGGCGACGATCTTGTTGTAGATCTCACCGTAGTGCCCGGCGTACTCGCCCTGCACGGTGATGCCCCACTCGTTGGTGGAGTTGAACTCTTCGATCATCGCCTGGATCGCCTCCTCCCGGCTGCGGGAGTGCTGGTACCAGTAGGTCACCACCTGCCCGCTGGGATCGAGGTTCTCCAGGTCGCCGTAGATCTCCACGTCGTACGGCGGGGGTGGAGCCTCCGTGGGAGCTTCGGTCGCCTCCTCGGTGGGTGCCTCCGTGGGGGCCTCCGTCGCCTC
This sequence comes from Thermoflexia bacterium, assembly GCA_011192125.1. Lineage (GTDB taxonomy): Bacteria > Chloroflexota > Anaerolineae > B4-G1 > DUEL01 > DUEL01. Next base: position 15,314 of record DUEL01000044.1, on the reverse strand, counting down.
CTCGGTGGGCGCCTCCGTGGGTGCCGGGGTGGGCGACGGCTTGCAACTGACGATCAGAATGCCCACAACGACCACCACGGCCAGCAAGGTCAACCAGTTTCGCGTCTTCATGTTTCAGTTCTCCTCCTAGACAGTTTTCTCTTCGTGCGACAGTAAGGTTGTCAACCCAACCTGGTAGTTGCGGTCCTTACCAATGGATCAACGATAACACCACCTCCTTTCACGGTAGTTTAGCGGTGTCGTTACCCTTTCAGCCCGGTTGTAGCGATGCCTTCGGTGAATTGTTTCTGGGTGAAGAAATAGAGGATCAGGATGGGGATGATCGTGATCGCCGCGCCGGCCATCATCAGGTGGACCTCCGCGGCGGCCTCCATCGTGAACTTGCTCAGGCCGACGGTGATGGGTCGCCAGGTCTCGTCCGAGGTGACGATGAGGGGCCAGAGGAACGCGTTCCAGCTCCAGATGCCGTTGAGGACGATCACCGACATCAGCGGTGCCTTCGAGAGGGGAAGGACGACCTGGAGGAGGAAGCGAAGGTGTCCACACCCGTCGATCAGAGCGGCGTCGTACAACTCGTCTGGGATCTGGGCGAAGAACTGGCGGAGCAGGAAGATGCTGAAGGTGGAGGCCATGAAGGGGATCGTCAGCGCCGTCCAGTTGTTCAGCCATGCGTTCTCGATGTGGAGCACCCGCTCGAAGAACCGGTCCAGTTGGATCACGATGGCGTAGTTGGGGATCAGGGTCACCACCTCTGGCAGCATCAGTGTCGCCAGGAAGGCGGTGAAGATGGCGTTCCTGCCGGGGAACTGCATCCGAGCGAAGGCGTAGGCGGCCAGGGTGGAGAAGACGACCACGCCGGTGACGCTGATAAAGGTCAGGCGCACGCTGTTCCAGGTGTAGCGAGCGAAGTCCGCCTCGTACCAGGACTTGATGTAGTTGAAGATCAACATCACCGTCGGCCGCCAGGTCTTGCGGACGACGAAGTGGTTCGGGTCGTTGTCCACGACGATCAACTGAGGCCCCCATCGCTCCATATCCGGCGCGTTGATGTAGTACGGAGCCTTCCAGCCTTCGCCCAGCCGGGCGCGCACCGTCTCCTGTTGGATCACCCGCGACCCGACGGTGAAGTAAAACGTGTCGTATCCCTCCACTTCGGAGTCGACATCGGCTACCAGGATAAAGACCTCCAGGGGAGGGGCTTCCCCTCTGCGGGCCAGTTGTTCAGCCACCGGTGCGCTCACTTGCTCGATCGGGATTCGCCCTTCCATCAGCGGTTGGGCGGACCGAGGTGCTCCACCCCAGGTCCCTTCCTCGATCGGGTACAGGTCCACTACCACGTCTTCGGTCGGTGGCAGATTGCGGTACGGGAGCAGGGTCAACGCTTTGGGCCAGGGGTCCCGGAGGGCGTACTCCCCATAGGTCTTGAGGGAGGTGAGGACCATCCACAGGAAGGGGAACACGGCGATGACCGCACCCAGGATCAGAACGAAGTAGATGAACGCCCGCGTCAAGCGGAACCGAAGCCGGATTCGGGTGGAGTCGGCTTTACGCATAGTGTACCCTCTCCTCAGCCACCCGGTTCTGGACCCAGGTGAGCAGCAGGATGATTCCCAGCAGGATGAAGGCGGCTGCGCTGGCGACGCCCCACCGGTTCCCCTCTCGGAACTGCTTGAAGATGTAGATGGCCGCCGTCGTCGTCGTGTCCTGCGGCCCACCCAGGCCGACGATCTGGGTCATGATGTAGATGTGGTTCACCGCCTTGAAGGTGCCGATGATGCCCATCAGGGTGAGGAAATAGGTGGTCGGCGAGACCAGCGGCAGGGTGATGTGGCGCAGCAGTTGCCATCGCCCCGCTCCGTCGATCTCCGCCGCTTCGTATAGTTCGTAGGGAATAGCGCCCAGCCCCGCCAGGTAGATCACGGTGTTGTAGCCGGTGAAGACCCAGATGTTGTAGATGCAGACGGCGACCATCGCCAGGCTGGGCCCGCTGAGTACAGGTGAAGAGACCACCCATTCCGGCAGGCTGATCCCCAGCCACTCTCCTAGCAGGACCACGACCCCCTGCGGCTCCAGGATCCAGCGGGGGAGGTTCTCCTGAGCCACGCCCAGGAAGGAGAGCAGGGTGTTCGCCAGTCCCTGTCGCGGTTCGAAGATGATGGCCCGCCACACGGCAGCCGTCGCGACCGTTGGGGTGATGTAGGGAAGGAAGTAGAGCATGCGGAAGGTGGACCGGCCGCGGATCTGTTGGAAGAGGAGGTTGGCCAGGAGAAAGGCGAAGATCAACTGAAAGGGAACGGTGCCGGCGGAGTAGAAGACGGTGCGGAGGACGGAGAGGAGGTATTGGCGGACGGTGCGCTCCTCCGCGGCGTAGCGAACCATCCCGTCGGCCCCCAGCACCAGTGTGAGCCCGCCGATAATGAGAAGGGCTGCCAGGATGGCCCGCAGCCCGACCTGCCATCCCCCGCTCTGAAAGGAGATGGCTCGCCACACGTAGTAGGCTCCGATCAGCAAGCCGATCCCCACCAAGAGCATCGCTACTTTGGGGCTCGGCCCTAGAAGCCGGGTGTAGTTCGCCAACCCGATGAAGTCGCCTTTCTGGATGCGCCAGCGGTGCAGGCTGATGTAGAAGGCGTAGCCTACAGGTAGGATGCCGAAGGCGAAGAGGAGGATGGCAGCGGGAGACAAGAAAAGGTACGCCTCGAGCGCTTCACGGATACGCCGTCTGCGTGCTCCGCGCCCTCTTGCGCGCTCTTGAGGGCTCCGCGCTACGCCGGTAGTGTTGGGCATTGGTCTCTTTACCTCAAATGATGATCGAAGGCTTTGGCAACGCGGCTACGCGGAGGATTATACCCCCTGTGGAAGAGGTGTCAAGGTGTGCTGCTCAGGGTCACGTCGCCGGCCAGCAGCCGGTGGAGTGTCCCATCCTCGGCGCGCAGCAACAGCGCTCCCTCCTCGTCCACCCCTTCCGCGACGCCGACAAAGGTGGCGGTGGAGGTGTGCACCTGGACCCGTTGACCGATCGTGGCGAGACGGGCGGCCCACTCCCGCTGTGGACTCTTTCCCGCCTGAAGCGGGACGTACCGCCGCTCGACCTCGTGCAGGAAAGCCGCCAGCAGGGCGGCGCGGTCCGTCTCCCTTCCCGTTTCCGCCAGGATGCTCGTAGCGTTGGGGGCCAGCCCCGGCAGCAGGTCCGGTGGTATGTTGACGTTGATCCCGATGCCGACGACGACGAAGTCCAGATGCTCTTCCCTCACCCCAGTCTCCGTGAGCACGCCGGCCAGTTTGCGCCATGCCCGGGCTTGCCCGTCGGCCCCTCGATCGGAGACGACCAGGTCGTTCGGCCACTTGAGGTCCACCCGAAGCCCCGTCTGTTCCCGGATGGCGTCCGCTGCCGCCATCGAGGTGAGCATCGTCAGCCAGTTGGCTCGCGAAAGGGGGAGGGTGGGGCGGAAGAGCAACGAGCACAACAGGCAGGTCCCCGACGGCGCGACCCACCGCCGTCCCAGTCTGCCCCGCCCGGCGGTCTGCTCCTCGGCGACGACCACCGTCCCCTCCGGCGCACCTGCCAGCGCGGCCTCCTTGGCTACGTCGTTGGTAGAGCCGGTCCGTTCCAGGAGGATCAGGTTCCGGCCCCAGCGGGCCGTCCGTAGAAGGGCCTCAATCCGCGCGCGCTCCAATCGCTCCAATCGGCTTTCCCGGAATAATGGTGGGGAAGATTGTACCGCTCTTCCACCAGAAGGCAAGTCCACCCTGTCCGCGGCTCCCGATTCGTGGATCTGACCCTCGGACAGCGGATTGGGTATGTCCGAACTCTTGCCCAACCCCAGGTGGATGGCTTGACTTGCCGCTGGGCCGATGTTATGATTGCCTCACATTCCGTATCGAGAGAGTCGTCGATGTACATTCGCCCGCGGAAACGGAGACGGTCCAACCCTTGGCGCGTACTGTTCCTGCTCATCCTCATCGCAGGGGCACTCTACGCCTACACCTTGATCCAGCGCCGTCAGATCGAGAACCCCTTCACGCCGACGCCGACACCGACCCGCTCCGCGTATTTCTACCGGGAGGAGGCGGAGGCGCTGTACATCCAGGGCGATCTGGAAGGAGCGATCCAGGCCTACGAGCAGGCGGTTCGCCTGGCCCCGGATGACGTCGATCTCTACGTTCCCCTGGTGCGGCTGCTGGTGCTCAAGGGGCGGCCCGACGAGGCCGTCGTCTGGGGGGAGAGAGGGGTCGATGTTGCTCCCGAGTCCGCGCCCGCGTGGGCGGTGCTCGGGTTGGCCTACGACTGGGTCGGTCGGGTCCCAGATGCCATTGAGGCCTGCCTGCGGGCAGTGGAACTGGGTCCTGCCTATGCCGAGGCCTACGCCTATCTGGCGGAGGCGTACACCGACGATAGGCGGGTGGAGAAGGGGCTGGAAGCAGCCCAAAAAGCGCTGGAACTGGCCCCACGCAGTGTGGACGCTTACCGGGCCTACGGGTACGTTCTCGAGCACCTGGGAAACTGGAGTGGAGCTATCGAGGCGTATCGGAAAGGGCTGGAGGTCCATCCGTACCTCGCCCATCTCTATCTGGACATCGGCCGAAATTACCTGGCCCTCGCCGACACGGCCAGCGCCCTTGAGGCCTTTCGCCGCGCCGTCGAACTGGATCCCAACCGGGCCGATGCGCTGGATCAGTTGGGATGGGCTTACTTCGCGATCCAGGATTATGAACTGGCCCAGTCGTACCTGGAGCAGGCGATCGAGGTGGACCCGAACTACGCCCCGGCCTACGGTCACCTGGCGACCACCTACTGGGTCCGGAGGAACTACGAATCGGCCATCCCCAACTTTGAGAAGGCGATCGACCTGGCCTACCAGGCGGCTCGACGGAAGGCCTACGGGTTTTCTATCACGGTGGAATCGGCTCAAGAGCCCTCCCTCTACCCGTCGCCCGACGTGGTGCTGGAAGGGGAACTGGCTTGGGGGGACGAGCGGCGGACCCGACTGGCGGCGACGCTGGAGCCCTCAGTCTATCTGGAGGGGAATGAGGAGACTGGCGGGCGGGTGACCCTGGACGTGCTCTCTGGGCGGTACTCCCTCTTCGTGCATGGACTTCCCTCCCTCCCGGCCGATCAGGTGTACGTGGGGTGGTTTCAGGGACTGGAGGCATTGGATGGCACGCCGTTCAACACAGGTCCGCTGCCTGTGACGGCGGACGGAGGTGTGGAGTTCGAAGGGAGGGCGGAGCCGGTGCGGGGTCCCCGTATCGAGCATTTCTACACGTTGGGGCTTTGCTACTTTTATATGGCCCAATGCGAGCGGGCCTATCCCCTCTTCGACGCGGCTCTCCAGATCGATCCGGAGGAGCCGAACGCGCTGGAGGGGATCCGCCTCTGTCAGGAGGCGGAGGGCACGCCTGTACCCACACCGACGCCTTGAGGAGGAGGAGCCGGTGGAGTGGATCGATGGGCTGGTCATTAAAGCGCAGAGTGGCTTCTACACCGTCCACACCGATCAAGGGGACGTCCTGTGTCGGCTGCGAGGGCGGTTGAAGCGGACCCGGTTGGACACCGACCCCGTAGCGGTAGGGGATCGGGTGCGGATTCAGGTGTTGCCGGATGGGACCGGGGTGATCGAGGAGGTGAGGGAGCGGGAGCGGGCTCTCGCCCGACTGGAACCCCCTCCCGGCGGCCGGGGGTCCCGACGGTGGGACCGCAAGGGGTTCCTCTCCGAACGGGAGCAGGTGATCCTGGCGAACCCCGATCAGGCGGTCTTCGTCTTCGCCTGCGCCGAGCCGGAGCCACGGTTGCGGATGCTGGACCGGCTGCTGGTGGGCGCAGAACTGCAGGAGATCCCCGCCATCATCTGTGCGAACAAGATCGACCTGGTGGAGCCCGACGTCCCGCGCCGGCTCTTTGGGATCTACGAGGAGATCGGCTATCCGGTGATCTACACCAGTGCGGAGACGGGCGAGGGGGTGGACGAACTGGCTGCTTGCCTGAAGGATAAGGTCTCCGCCCTCGTCGGACCCTCCGGCGCGGGGAAGAGCAGCCTGCTCAACGTCATCCAGCCGGGGTTGGGGCTCAAGGTGCGAGAGGTCAGCCACGCCACCGGCAAGGGGCGGCATACCACCGTGGTCACCCAACTGTTCCCCCTTGATCAAGGAGGCTGGGTCGCCGACACGCCGGGCATCCGGGCGCTGGCCCTCTTCGACGTGGAGCCGGAGGAGTTGGACGCCTACTTCCCGGACATCGCCCCTTACGTATCCCAGTGTCGCTTCTCCGACTGCACCCACACGGTGGAGCCGGGGTGCGCTGTGCTGACAGCCCTCGAGGAAGGGAAGATCCACCAGCACCGGTACGAAAGTTACGTCCGTCTGCGCCAGGAGCATCAGCGACTGGCCGATATGTACTGGTGGGGTATTCAGTCGGAGCCGGAGTGATGGGAATGGATGTCGCTCTAGACGCCTTGCTCATCTTCGTGCTGCGGGTGGTGGGGATCACCGTCAGTACCCTGGCGACCATTCTCACGGTCCAGGGACGGAAGTTCCCGGCGATCCTCACCGGCAGTGTGAGCACCCTTGTCTACGTGATTGCCATCGGGAAGGTGGTGACCAATCTGGACAACGCGCTGAACATCGCCGCCTATGTGGGGGGCTTTGCGGTGGGGACCTGGCTTGGGCTGGCGGTGGAGCAACGGCTGGCCCTGGGGTACGCGCAGATCCAGATCATCTCCACTGCCCACGGCGGCGAGGTCGCCGACGCCCTTCGAGCGGCCGGGTTCGGTGCTACGCAGTTGTACGGTCGGGGTAAGGAGAGCCCCGTCGTCGTCGTCGAAGCGCTGGTGCCCCGCAAGAGCGTGCCGGAGGTGATGCGGATCGCCGAGGAGGCGGACGAGAGAGCGATCGTCGTGGTCTCCGAGGCGCGCACGCTACACCGAGGGTACTGGCCGAGGCCGAATCGGCGGCGGTGAGAGAGCGCAAGAGGCAGGAAGCGGAAGAGGCAGAGAAGCGAGGGGGAAGAGATGATTCCGATTTCGGACGAGATTCGCAGTCTGCGGGTGCCGGTGGTTACATATGTGCTGATCGGTCTTAACGTCGCGGTCTTCCTCGTCGAGTGGCTGCTGGGGCCGTATGTGGACGTTTTGTTGATGACGTTTGGTGCGGTTCCCTACTATATCACCCATCCGACGCAGTATCCCTGGGCCCCTCTCACCCTGGTCACTTCGATGTTCCTCCACGCTGGGTGGGCCCATCTGATCGGCAACATGCTCTATCTCTGGATCTTTGGTGACAACGTCGAGGATGCCCTGGGGAGGATCGGCTACGTTCTCTTCTACTTTGCGGCCGGGATCGCGGCGGGCCTGGCGCAGGTCCTTGTCGCCCCCGACTCACAGATCCCCGGCGTGGGAGCGAGCGGGGCCATCGCTGGCGTACTAGCCGTGTATCTGGTCCTCTACCCCGCTGCACCGGTGCGGGTGCTCGTCCCCGGCTTCTACTTTATGCGCGTCGCCCGTGTGCCAGCCCTCATCGTGCTGGGGATGTGGTTCGTCATCCAGTTGTTCAACGGTTTCCTCAGCCTGGGGGCGATGACCCTGGCGACCGGGGGCGTGGCCTGGTTCGCCCATATCGGTGGTTTCGTCGCCGGGTTGGTCGTCGGGTTCTTGGTGCGGTTGATGGGACGGGCGGGTAGGGCATGGTAGGATTGTGGGATGGAGGCCCCTTGATGGCTTGCTGCAGCCAACCGCGGCGCAGCGTTGAAGATGGGAAAGATCGCTAGAGTCTCCTCGCTTCTCCTGCTCATCTTCTTGGCCTTCGCCGTCCGTGTTGTCTCCCTGGAGGCCCAATCCCTCTGGCGGGACGAGGTAGACGCCCTTTGCTACGCCTTCGGCTTCCCCCAGGCGTTGCTCCGGGCGGTGAATCCGGCTTATGTCCCTTCCACCTCTCCTCCCTGTGCCTGTCCGCCGACGCCCCTCCCCGTGGTTTCGCCGGCCCTCTCCCTTCGGGATCGGGTGGTCAGCGTTGTGAACGGCCTGATCCGCCACAATGGCCCGTTGTACTACTTCCTCTTGCGGGGATGGATCGACCTGGTCGGCACCTCGGTGACCAGTCTCCGCTTCTTTTCTCTCTGGTTCGGCGTGCTGGCTGTGCCGTTGACCTACGCGCTGGGGGCCCGGCTGATCCACCGCGCGGCGGGAGCGGTGGCCGCCTTGTTGACCGCCTTCTCCCCCTACCTGACGTGGTACAGCCAGGAGGTCAAGATGTACACGCTGGTGCCAGTACTGGTCCTCCTGGCTGTCTACGCACTCCGGCGCGCGGTGGAGGAAGGAGCGGGGCGATGGTGGGCGACGGCGGTCGTCGCGACGACCCTCTCTTTCTACATCCACATCTGGAGCGCGCTGCTGGTTCCCCTGTATATTGTCTTCCTGGTGCTCTGGCGTCCCCGCGGGCGGCGTCGCTGGTTGGGGGCTGTCGTCACCCTGGCCCTCTTGACGCTCCCCTACCTGCCCCTCGCTGCCTGGGAGATCCGTCACGCGCTGGTGCCGCGTGAGACCGGGTTCCCCCGCTACACGCTGGGTCAGATGGTGGGCATCCTGTGGACCGGGTGGACGATGGGGATATGGGCCTGGGGGCGACCGTGGGGGTTCGTGCCGTGCGGGATGGCCGCGCTGCTTGGATTGGCTGCGCTGGTCGGGGAGCACGGTGGGCGACGGGAGAGGATCGAAGTGGCGCTGAGCCTGATCGGGTGGATGGCGGTGCCGCTCCTGGGGATCTGGGCCGTCTCGCTGCGGCAGCCGCTGTTCACCGACCGGTATCTCATCTGGACCGCCCCCGCGCTCTACCTGCTGTGTGGGACGGGGGTCGCTTTCCTGTGGAGATGGAAGAGGTGGTCGGCTGCACTCCTGGTATTGGCGCTCTTGGTCGTCTTCGGTGGCAACCTGTGGATCCAATCCACAGTTCCCACCAAATCCGACCTGCGAGCGGCGGCGGCCTTCGTCGAGGAGCGGTACGAGCCGGGGGACCTCCTGATCTTCCAGATCCCCCACATCCGTTACACTTTCGACTATTATTTCGGTCCCGCCGTCTACAGTTGGGCCGACGGCCCCTACACCAACTACCGTTCGTCGGATGGGGAGTACCAGGTGGACGAGGGGCAGGTCGCTTATTGGATGGCCTTGACGGTTCGTGGACGGGAACGGGTGTGGTTCGTCGCTTCCGAAGTGGAGATGTGGGACGAGCGAAATCTGGTGTGGGAATGGTTGGAAGCCAACGGCGAGCGGGTAGAGGAGGCCCACTTCCTCTGGGTAGATGTTTATCTTTACCATTTGGACCGCCGAGGCGCAGAGGACGTGGGGAACTTCTGATAAGAACTCTGCGCCCTCTGCGCCCCTGCGGTGATAACTACAGATCAGGTTCGTGGGTGGTGATTCGCTCCCGCCACTCGGTCGGGATCGGCCTGGAGCGGCCTGCTTCGAGGTCGTAGCACACCTGGACCGTGCGGGCGGTGGCTGCCAGTCTGCCGTCCTCCCCTTCGACCCGATACTCGAAGACGAAACTGGAGTTGCGCAGTTCGCTGACCCGGATCCAGATCGTGACTCGCTCTCCCAGCGAAAGGGGGGAGAGATAGGTGCAGGCCGCCTCGGCTAGGACGAAGCCGATGTCTTCCGGCGCGTCGCCGATCCCGCACACATCGCGCAGGTAGTGGAATCGGGCCAGTTCCAGGTAGGTGAAATAGACAGCGTTGTTGACATGCCCCAGCGGGTCCAGATCCCGCCAGCGCACCTCCAAGGTGGTCGAGAAGCGAAAGCGGCCTTCGCTCATCGTCGGCGTCCTCCCTCGTGAAGTTCGATGAAGCGAGTTTCCCCGGTCTCCAGGTCCAAGATGCAGAAAGAACGAGGCTCGCGGCGGGTGCCACCCAGGGCGCCGGGGTTGATGACGCGCGTGGTCCTTACCCTTCGGTCGTCCCGGCGATGGGTGTGACCGTAGATCACATAGGCGTGTTCGCCGGACCGAACCAAGTGGCGCAACAGTGGCTCCTCGTCGCCGTGGAGGAGGGCGACGGCGAAGCCATCGAGCACCAGGCTGTGCCACCGTGCCAGCCGTCCGACGCCGCAGAGGGCCTCCACTGCCAGCCCCAAGGCCGGCATTCGATCCACGTTCCCCAAGGCGACGTAGAGATCGAAGCCTGCCAGGGCCTCGATGACCGCAGGGCCGCAGACGTCTCCGCAGTGGAGGAGGGTGACGACTCCCTCGCTACGAAGGAAGTCCGCAGCGGCCTCGACATTCCTCAGATTGTCGTGCGTGTCGGAAAGGATGCCAATGCGCATAAGCCGGTGGTCGCCTCGGGTGATCGGAGAGTGGTTGACAACCCCTGGTCCGCGTGTTATACTTCCCCCCGCATGGGCCGTTAGCTCAGCCTGGTAGAGCAGGGGCCTTTTAAGCCTTTGGTCGCAGGTTCGAATCCTGCACGGCCCACAGCCCTCGCTCTCGGAGGTCCCGGACGGCCTCCGAGTTTATCATGAATGGGGGAATTGAGCAATGGTGCTGCCGGCGTGGGCCTTCTGGGTGGCCCTGGTGGTGATGCTGATCGGGCTGGTCGGGACGGTGGTGCCTATCCTGCCGGACGTGGTGTTGATCTGGCTGACCGCTCTGGTCTACGCGATCGCCGAGGGATTCTCCACCATCGATCCCCTCACCTTCGCCGCGCTCACCGTCCTGGCGGCGATCGGCGTCACCACCGAGATCTGGGTCAGCCAGTTGGGAGGGAAGCTGGGCGGGGCCTCCTGGCAGGCCCTCCTGGCAGGTATGGGGCTGGGGGCGGTCGGTTTCGTCGTCGGGCTTTTGGTGGGAGGGATCGGTGCGCTACCCGCAGCGCTGATAGGTGCCCTCAGCGGCGTGATGCTGGTGGAGTACCTCCGTCGGCGGGATTGGAAGGAGACCGCGCGGGCTGGGGCGGGTTGGCTTGCGGGGTGTCTGGTCTCTGGAGGGATCAAACTCCTCGTCGGCTTGGCGATGATCTTGCTCTTCGTTTGGCAGGTGACAAGGGGATAGATCGCCTACAACGGCACAGAGGACACGGGGCTGTGGAAACCCCGTGTCCTCTGCGTCTCTGGCTATCTCACTCCTGCTTCTCCTCCACCCGGCGGAGAAACCGCTCCTGGTCGACAATGACCCGCTCGTGGGTGGCCTCACCGACCTTCTCGATCTCATCCCAGGCCTCGATGTGGAAGGTAAGGCGGCGTCCGTCCACCTTCACCAATTGTGCCCGAGCGCGCACACGCATCCCCACGGGAGTGGCTGCTAGGTGGTGCGCGTTGATCTGCACTCCCACGGAGGTCTTTCCCGCAGGTAGGTGGCCCTCCAGAGCTGTCACCGCCGCCTGCTCCATCAGCGCGACCAACGCGGGGGTGCCCAGCACAGGCACCAGGCCACTGCCCCATCGGGCAGCGGTCAGTTCCTCTGTGACTTCCCGTTCCGCTTCGCCAATCAGCCCCGGCTCCAACGTGGTCATCGCTTCACCTCACGGTCCGTAAGTCTCGGCAAGGTATTTGAGCAGGATCGCTCGTTCCTCGTCGTTCAATTGAGCCCCTTTGGCGATCATGCGGTCCACGCTCTGCGACCACTGCTCGTAGGTCTTCTGGGCTCGCCCCACCCGGTCGAGAGTGTGGCAGGCGGTGCAGCGCTCTTCCAGGAGGGTAAGGCCGGCGGCTGTGGGAGGTGGTTTGGTGGGCCTCTCCTCCTGGGGTGGGACGGTTGGTAGGGATTCCTGGGTTGGTGATGGGCTCGTCGCGGGGCCACCGCAGGCGACCAGCAATCCGATTGCCGCTAGCACCGTCACAAAGAGCAGTAGCGTGTCTCGTGATCGCTTCATCTCGAATCTCCTCGCAGGTGCGTAATCCTGATCAGTAATCGGTGATCTCCCCTCCGTCGATCTCCCTCGGCGCTCCGATGTCCAGCGGGAAGTCGCGGCCCGGCTGGATGGTGCCGTCGGCCGAATAGGGCCCTACGGTGGGCCAGTAGCCCCGTTGTTGGTGGGTCTCGAAGCGCATACGGACGATCACCTTGGGACCCTTATAGCCGTACTTCGGCGGGACGATGAGGCGAAGCGGCGCGCCGAACTCGTCCCGTAGCGGCTCCCTGTCCATCTCGTAGGCGAAGAGGACCCGAGGCTGGGCGAGTTCGTCGACGGAGAGGGATTCGTAGTAGCCGTCGGCGCATGCGAAGAAGACCCAGGTGGCTTCGGGGAGAGGCCGGACGACCTCGGCGAGTGCAGCGTAGGTGAAACCGGCCCAGTCGGCCCGGGCCGACCAGCACTCCACGCACTTCATCCGCGTGTTCTGCTCCACCCGCGGCAGCGCCACAAGGTCGTCCATAGAGAACGATCCTGGGGCCTCCACCAACCCTTCGACGGTCAATCGCCACCGGTCGTGGTCGATGGGGACGTAGGGTTGGAAGTACCGGATGTTCCAGTTCGGTTTGAAGGGAGGGCTGTTCTGGTTGGTCAACGGAGGACGGCCGGGCTGAGTGGGGATGGCTTCCGTCTCAGGCGTTGGGGAAGTGGCCTCCCCGGTCGGACGCACACCGCAGGCGGCCGCCAGGGCTCCCAGCCCGCCCAGGGTAGCAGCGCGGACGAAGCGCCGGCGCGACCAGCGGTTCATCGGGCTGCCTCAGGTGCGCTTGCTCAGCAATCGGGCCAGTCGACGGACGTGGGCTTTCTCCTCGCGGATGATCTCGGTCACAACGTTCTGTTCTGTCTCGGGCATCATCTCCCGCAGGTCGTAGAAGAAAATGAGGGTGTCTTTCTCGAAGCCCAGGGCCATCCGCAGCGCTTCCTCCGCGGTCTGGACCTGGTTGGCGGCCGCCAACGCCTTGTCCGGCCCGGCGAAGAGGGCGTTCTCCAGCGCGGTCTGCACGTACTCGTCGTACTCCTCCCACTCCGGTGCGGAGAGCGTGGGCGGCGCGCCTACCCGGTCGGCCAGTTTCTGGAAGGCCTTGTAGTGTCGTCGCTCCTGGAGGGCTAGGTCCTCCAGGACGGCGCGGATCTCCTCGTCCTTCACCTTGCGAGCAGCGGCCTCGTAGAAGGTCTCGCCGTTCCGTTCGATCTTCAGCGCCATATCCAGCGCTTCAGCGGCGGTAAAAACGGCCATCTTTCACTCCTTTGGGTGCTAATCGATACGCACGAACTTCTCTCGCCTTGCCCCACAGATGGGGCATTCGTCGGGTGGTTCTCCTTCGACTACGTACCCGCAGACGTCGCAGACGTAGTAGGTGCAGGGCTCCTCCCGCAGCAGGCAACTCAACGCCCGCTTGTAGAGGTCGGCGTGGGTCTCCTCAACATCCCGTGCCTGGCTGAAGACCAGGGCCGCCCGGCGGTCCGCTTCCTCCTCGGCTTCGCGGATGAAGCGGGCGTAGGCGACCTGGCTGACGGTGGTCTCCCGCTCGAAGGAGGAACGCAGGTTCTCCTCAGTGCCTTTTACCACCGCCTCGCCCAACAGCCGCAGGGCCCGGTCGGCGTGGATGCCCTCGGCGTAGGCAACGGCGCGGAAGAGGCGGGCGACGTCGGGATATCCCTCCTCGTCGGCCTTGCGGGCGAAGGCCAGGAGCCGTCGGTGGGCCTTAGCCTCGCCGACAAAGGTCTCGTAGAGATTGCGCTGTGTCTTTTCCCCCATCTCCCCTCACCGAAAGACGCCCTGGTAGGGGCGCAGCGTCGCTGCGCCCCTACCAGGCGTGTTCCCTAGAACTTGCGGAAGGCCTCCCGCTTGGCCCCACAGACGGGGCACCGGTCGGGCGGCTCCCCCTCAACGGTCCAGCCGCACGCGTCGCAGATGTAGATGTCGCTCACCTCGGCGTCCTTGCCAGAGAGGACCGCCTGGCGGGCTCGTTCGTACATCCCGGCGTGGACCTTCTCCGCCTCCAGCGCCCAGGTCATCGTGCGGGAGGCTTTGTCCTCCTCCTGCAGTTCGGCCACCGCGCGGAAGGCGGGGTACATCTCGTCGACCTCGTAGGTCTCCCCGTCGATGCCCGCCTGCAGGTTCTCCGCCGTCTGGCCGATCTTGCCCAGGGTGCGCAGGTGGTTGGTGGCGTGGACCTGCTCGGCGTAGGCAATGGCGCGGAAGAGGCGGGCGACGTTGGGGAAGCCCTCTCTCTCCGCCCTGTTGGCGAAGATCAGGTACTTCATATGGGCCTGGCTCTCGCCAGCGAAGGCCGCCTCCAGGTTGGCTTTCGTCATCTTGTGCATATCGTCCTCCTTTCGCTACACTGTGATCTCCCGACCGCTCTCCCACAGGCCGTGGATGTTGCACAGGGAGAGGGCGATCAACGTGCCTGGCTTCTCTACCTGCATCGAGAAGGTGGCCGTCGGGTGGGCGTAGGCCGTCCCCTCACCGTGGACGGTAAAGTCGAAGTGAGCCACCTGATAGACGAACTTGTCCCCCTCCGGCTGGAAGTAGACGTCGATCCAGCGGATGTGGTGTTCGATGGTGTTGGGGTGGGGGATCTCCTTGCCTACGGTGACCGTCACCTGGAACGGCTTCCCGGCTTCCACTCTCTCCGGTGCCTCGATGACGGGCACATGCTTCTCTGCTTTCCAGTCTGCCGATTGGATCTTCTCACCGATCCTCATCTTTCACCTCCCAGTGTCGTGTTCTAAGTTCTACGTTCCGTCAGGCCCCTCGGCTCTTCATCAGGCTGATGTCCTCCACCAGGGCCTGGAGATCCTCTTCGTGTTCGACCTCGTCGGCGAGGATCTGGACCACCATGTTGTAGGTGATGGGATCGGTGTCCTTGGTAGCCTCCGCCAGTTTCTGATAGACCTCGATGGCACACTGCTCCCCCTTGATGTTCTGGTCGAGCAGCGTCTCGACGTAGGGGTCCTCCGGCGGCTCGTAGCCGCAGTTGGTCATCTTGTACCAGTCCTGCGGGCTGATGGGGGGCGTGCCGCCCAGTTGGATGATGCGCAGGGCCAGCATCTCGGCGTGGGCCAGTTCCTCGGTGGCGTGTTGCAGGAGTTCCGCCGCCACCGCCTCCCGCATCGGCCCCTTCGCCAGTTTGGCTCCCATCCAGTATTGATAGTAGGCCAGCCACTCGTCGGCGAAGGCCTTGTTCAGCAATTCGACCAGTTCCTCCACGTCCATTCCGATGATGGAACGACCTTTCGTACCCATGTCGTACCTCCTCTCAAAAGGTGTATTTTGTGTCCTTAATGTGACAGGACTTACGCAGTTGAACGGCTAGCACGTTGACAATATGAAACGGGACGCCCCCGAGGTAAAATTAGGGTATCTAAAACCATCCCCTCGGGAGGTGTTTCCACCATGGCGTCCCGACTCTAT
>DUEL01000043.1 GCA_011192125.1 Thermoflexia bacterium | reverse complement strand
GCGATGGGCGTGGAGATCGACAAACTGACGCCGGAGCAGGAGAAGTACCTGGCGTCGTGGGAGGAAGGGACATAGGCTGGTTGCCCCTCCTGCATCGGAAAGGGGAGCCGTGGCGGAGTACGGCGAACCGCTGAGCGAGCGGGAACGGGAGGTCCTACAGCTGGTGGCGACGGGGGCCACCAACCGGGAGATCGCCTACCGCCTGGGCATCAGCACCAACACCGTCAAGGTCCACCTGCGCAACATCTTCACCAAACTGGGGGCAGAATCCCGTACCGAAGCGACGATGATCGCGGTGCAGCGGGGATGGGTGGACGTCCCCTCGGCTGCGACGCCGGCCGAGGCACCGCCCTCCCCGCCGCCCCTCCCCTGGTTCCGCCGTCTCACCCTGATCGCCGCCCTCTTGGTCGCCCTCGGCGGGACCCTGCTCTCATGGTTCTCTCCCACGGTCTCCCCCGAGCCTCCGACCAACCTGCTGCCCGTGCAGCCCGAGGAGGAGGGGCAGGTCGGGGTCGTCATCGGCGAGGACTCCCACTGGTCGGAGCGGGCGCAGATGCCGACCCGCCGGGCGGGGCTGGCCTTGGTGGCTCTGAAGGAACGGTTGTACGCCATCGGTGGGGAGGGACCGGAGGGAATCACCGGCGCTGTTGAGGTCTACAACCCCATCGACGACACCTGGAGCCGGGGGCCCGAGAAACCCACGCCGGTCACATACGTGACGGGCGGCGTGATCGACGGGAAGGCCTATGTGCCCGGGGGGTGTACGGAGGGCGGAGCAGCGACGGACGTGCTGGAGGTCTTCGACCCGGCGGCGGGCCAATGGGAACAGGCCGAACCACTGCCCGCCCCTCGCTGCGGCTACGCCCTGGCCGTGTACGAGGATCGGCTCTACCTGTTCGGAGGCACGGACGGCCAGACGGTCTCGGCGGGGACGTTCGTGTTCGACCCGCAGGAAGGCCGGTGGGAGACGCGCGCGCCGATGCCCGCCCCCCGCACGGTGGCGGCTGCTGCCCCGCTGGAGGATCGGATCTACGTCGTCGGCGGGTATTTCAACGGCCGGGAACTGGATACCTGCGCCGTCTATTACCCCGCCGAGGATCGATGGGAGGTGTGTGCCTCCATGATGGTGAGGCGAGGGGGGCTGGGGTTGGTGGCCCTGGGGGGGCGACTGTACGCCATCGGCGGAGGGCAACTCGACTTCAACGAGCGGTACGATCCGCGCGAAGATCAGTGGACGTCGGTGGAGACTCCTGTCGTAGGAGTGTGGCAAAGCCCGGGAGTCACACTGGCGGATATGGTGATCTACGCCGTAGGCGGATGGAGCCAGGGGTTCGTCAGCCTGAACCTGGCCTACGAGCCGCTCCCTTTCCGCATCTTCATCCCCACCACCGAGAGTTAGCCAACCTTATAGGGGCTCCCCGGCCAGCCGGGCGATCTTCGGCCCGGTCTCCCGCCAGGAGATCTTGGAAAGCCCCAACTTCTGCCGCAGCCGATCCGGCGGCATCCCCGCCCGGTAATCCCGCACCGCACAGGTCCACCGCAACGTCTCAAAGGAGAGCCCATCCTTGATCCCCGCCCGTTCGGCTACCTCCTTCAGCACGTACTCCAGATTGCGGGCCGTGCAGGGGAAGAGCCGCTCCTTCGGCTGGTACTGGGCCCGATACTCGGCCAGGACCGCGGGCCACCAGGTCGGGAGGCGAAGTTTGCGCTCCTTGTAGCGGCGGCGAGGGTTGGCGTACCGAACCCAAAGCACCGGCTGGTCAGGATCGGAGAGGTCGATGTGGTTGAGGACGATGTTCATACACTCCCCCTTCTTGATCCCCGTGTGCAGGAGAAGGGTGACCAGGAGATGGGGACGGGCGTCAGGGGGGTCGCCGGTGCGCATCGCCTGGGTGACCTCCAGCACGCGCTCGACCTCGTCGTCGGAAAGGACGCGGGGCAAAGGGGTGAGCACCGGTCGGTGGACGATCGGCGCCGCCGGGTCCTCCGGCAAGATCTCCGCCTCGGCCAGCCAGCCGAAGAAGACCTTCAAGGTGGTGACACGGCGGGCGAGCGACTTGGGGCTACAGGGTACCCCCCGGTCGTTGGCGAGCCAGTTAAGGAACGCGTTGAGGTCGTGAGTGCTGATCCGTCCGATGGCCCGCCCCGGACCGACGAACTGCTCCAGCATCCGCAGGTCGGAGTTAAAGGCCTGGACGGTGTGCGGGCTGAAGTCGCGCTGCTGCATGTAGGTCTGAAACGCCTCCATGGCGGTACGCAGCGACGAGTTTGGAGATAAAAACGCCGTGTTTCCACCTGCAGCGTCCGCTAGTTCTCCCATCACCGCACCTCTGCCTTTCGTGTAGAACTCATCCCCCAGGTATTCTACCCCGCCCCAGGCCGATCGTCAAGGTGAAAAACCTTCGGCTGTTCCATCAACTGGACCCCGCTGCTTGGGGGTCGAAATCCATTCCGGTTGCCCTCTCCCCCCGCTTGGGTTATAATCCGCCGTCAAGCCCACCACGGAGGGAGACGATGAGCATCGAATTGGATATGTTGGCAATCGTCGGCCTGTTGATCGTGGCCGCTTACCTGGGCAGCAAACTCGTTCAGCGGGTCGGAATCCCCCAGGTGGTCGGTTTCATCCTGGTGGGGCTCCTCCTCGGCACCTCTTTCCTCAACATCGTCCCCCTCGAGATGGTCCGCGAGCTGGGCTTCATCAGCGAGATCGCGCTGGGGTTGATCGGCTTCGAGATCGGTTCCCACCTGCGCCTCAGCGAACTGCGTCGAATGGGACGGATGATCCTGATGATCCTCCTGGGGGAAGCCATCGGCACGTTCCTCCTAGTCACCACGGGGGTCTATCTACTCACCCGATCCGACTACACCGCCCTGATCTTCGGCGCGCTGGCCGCGGCGACCGCCCCGGCGGCCACGGTGGACGTGCTGGCGGAGTACCGGTCGAAAGGCCCCCTGACGACGACCCTGCTGGCGGTAGTGGGGATGGACGACGTGCTCGCGCTGCTCCTCTTCAGCCTGGCGGCAGCGCTGGCGGAGTCGTTGCTGGCGAAGACCGGCGGCCTCTCCCTCCAACAGGTGCTCGCCCTTCCCCTACAGGAGATCGGCGGTGCCCTCCTGCTGGGCGTGGGGATCGGCCTGCCGTTCGAGTGGTTGCTGGACCGACTCAAGGGCCGCCACGCCGTCTACGCCTACATCGTCGGGACGGTGCTGCTGGTCGCCGGGCTGGCCAACTCCATCCACGCCTCCCTCATCCTGGCGACGATGACGATGGGGATCGTGATCACCAACCTCGGCAGCGACAACAGCGAGTACGTGGCCTGCGTGGTGGAGCGGGTCGGGCCGCTGGCCTACACCCTCTTCTTCGCCCTGGTCGGCGCCCGCTTCCAGATCGCGCTGCTCCCGCAGATGGGGCTCCTGGGCCTCCTCTACATCGTCCTGCGAACCGCGGGGAAGTTCGGCGGAGCCTGGCTGGGCGGCTGGCTGGGTAAGGCCCCCCGCACCGTGCGGGACAACCTGGGCCTGGGGCTCCTCTCCCAGGCGGGCGTCGCCGTCGGGCTGGCCCTCTCCGTCGCCAACCGGTTCGACATATACGGGCCGACCGGCGCGGCCCTGGGCCAGTTAGTGGTCAACGTCATCACCGCTACGACCTTCGTGGTGCAGATGATCGGGCCGGTCATGGTCAAACTAGCGATCACCCGGGCCGGAGAGGTCGGCCTGGGCAAGGCGGCGGAGGACGAGGGCGTCGTCCCCTCGGTCCCGTGCCCGAACGGAAAGGGGTTCTGAGATGCACAGCGAGGCAAGGGCGCCGGATGTGCTGAGAACCGGCACGGCCCGCGAGGTGGCGGAACTCCACTACCGGGCGGTGGTGGAAGGGGACCTGGACCTGTGGCGGGCGACGCTGAAGGCCGACTACCGACCGATGGTGGGGCGGCGGGGAAGCACGCCCGACTTCTGGTGGAAGACGGGCCGGAAGTACGCCACGGAGTACGGGGTGACGTACCGCTTCCTCCGGGTGGACCGGGCCAACGAGCACCGCCAGAAGATCTTCTTCGAACGGCTCAACGCCGACGGCACCCCTCGTGGCCAGCCCGTCCCCATCCACCTGGTGCGRGAGGAGGAKGGCTGGCGGGTCGAAAYAGCGACCTATTGACCCTTTCCCTGCCTCCTGYATCCACACCGTGACCTTTTTCCCTCCCCGGTGTTATCTCTCCTGRAAGGAGAGCCTCTCTAGGAATTGCATACCACAGAGRCRGAAAGARCACGGAGAAACTCTGTGCRCTNNKTGTCTCTGTGGTGAACACCACCCTGTAACTCTAAGGAGGTGAACYGTGAGGCGACGCGTCGTGGTGACCGGCCTGGGGGCGGTGACCCCCGCGGGAAACGACGTCCCTACGCTCTGGGAGAACCTGCTGGCGGGCCGCAGCGGGATCGGCCCGATCACCCAGTTCGATCCGTCGGACCTGGAGGTTCGGATCGCCGCGGAGGTGAAGGGGTTCGACCCCGTGGCCCTCTTCGGACGCAAGGAGGCCCGCCGGAACGACCGCTTCACTCTCTTCGCTATGGAAGCCACTCGCCAGGCTGTTGAGGATGCCAACCTCTCGTTCGGGAATGGCGAGTTTCGGGAAGATGTCGGCGTCCTGATCGGCACCGGCATCGGCGGAGCACACACCTTCCTGCACAACTACGACATCCTGAAGGAGCGCGGTCCGCGCCGGGTGAGCCCCATGATGATCCCGATGATGATGCCCAACGCGGCCTCCGCTGCTGTCGCGATGCAGTACGGCCTGCGAGGGCCCAACGTCTGCCTCGCCTCCGCCTGCGCTACGGGCGCTCATGCCATCGGAGAGGCGGCGAAAATTATCCAACGGGGCGACGCCGAGGTGATGATCTGCGGCGGCAGCGAGGCGGTGGTCCACCCCATCGCCATCGCCGCCTTCAAGAACATGGGCGCGCTCTCCACCCGCAACGACGAGCCGGAGCGGGCCTGCCGTCCCTTCGACGCCGAGCGGGACGGCTTCGTGCTGGGAGAGGGGGCTGGGATCGTGATCCTGGAGAGCCTGGAGCACGCCCTCGCCCGCGGGGCTCGCATCTATTGTGAACTCATCGGTTACGGAGCTTCCGCCGACGCATTCCACATCACCGCGCCGGAGGAGTCCGGAGAGGGTGCGGCCCTGGCGATGCGGCGGGCGCTGGCCGACGCCGGCCTGCCGCCAGAGGCGGTGGACTACATCAACGCCCACGGCACCAGCACCCCCCTCAATGACCGGATCGAGACCCACGCCATCCGGACCGTCTTCGGCGACCACGCCGACCGGCTGGCGGTCAGTTCCACCAAGTCGATGGTCGGCCACCTGATGGGGGCCGCTGGCGCGGTGGAGGCCATCGCCTGCGTCAAGAGCCTGGAGACCGGCTGGGTCCACCCCACCATCAACTATGAGAACCCCGACCCAGAATGTGACCTGGATTACGTGCCCAACGAACCGCGCCGCCTGGAACCCCGCGTGGCTCTCTCCAACTCCTTCGGCTTTGGCGGGCATAACGGCTGCCTGATCTTCCAACGATGGGAGGAGGCGACGTGACGCTGCACGCCCACGTCGTCGGCTGGGGGAAGTACGTTCCCCGCCGCGTGCTCACCAACGACGACCTCTCGCGGATGGTGGAGACCTCCGACGAGTGGATCCGCACCCGCACCGGCATCCGGGAGCGCCACCTGGCCGACGAGGGGGAGACGACGGCCACGATGGCCGTCGAAGCGGCCCGCCAGGCCCTGGAGGTAGCGCGGATCAGTCCGGCTCAACTGGACCTGATCATCGTCGCTACTGTGACCCCCGACCATCTCTTCCCCGCCACCGCTTGCCTGGTCCAGGACGCGCTAGGGGCCACCCACGCCGCCGCGTTCGACCTCTCGGCGGGGTGCTCCGGCTTCGTCTATGCATTGGCCGTGGCGGCCCACCTGCTGGAGACAGGTGCCTACCAGACCGCGCTGGTCGTCGGGGCGGAGACCCTCTCCCGCATCACCGACTGGTCCGACCGGGCCACCTGCGTCCTCTTCGGCGACGGGGCTGGGGCGGTGGTCCTCCAGGCCGGGGAGAACGAGGGCGGCGTCCTCGCCACCGTCCTCGGAGCCGACGGCTCTGGCGGGGACCTCCTGCAGTTGCCCGCCGGGGGGAGCCGGTGGCCCGCCTCTCACCGGACGGTGGCGGAGGGGCTCCACTTCCTCCGGATGCAGGGGCGGGAGGTCTTCCGCTTCGCCGTGCGCAAAATGCCGGCCGCCACTCGGGAGGTGCTGGAAAAGGCCGGTCTCTCCCTGGACGATGTGAACCTTCTGATCCCCCACCAGGCCAACCAACGGATCATCGACGCGGCCGCGCGGGCATTGAAGGTCCCCGGGGAAGCGGTGTACGTCAACCTGGACCGGTACGGCAACACCTCCGCCGCTTCCATCCCTATCGCGTTATGCGAAGCAGCGGAGGAGGGGCGGATCCAGCCCGGCGACCTGGTGGTCTGCGTCGGCTTCGGGGCCGGGCTGACCTGGGGCGCGGCAGCCGTCCGCTGGACCCGTCCGCAGCCGCCCCCCCTCCCCCGCTGGCGTCAACTCCTTCGCCGACTGTACTACCCGCTGGCCGCGCTTCGCTCCTGGCTCCGCCGGCTGGGGCGGCGGGTGGCTGCCCTCTGGTCGTGGGTCGTCGGCGAGCGAGACAGCGGAGACCATCCTCGGTCGTAAGTCGTAGAAAACCGCAGAGGCGCAGAGAGCGCAGAGGAAATTTGAAAAAAAACCAAAGACTCTGCGTCCTCTGCGCCTTTGCGGTGAAACCGATTCAGACCCGGGCCCGGCCGCTGCGCAACGGGACCTGTCGCCAGGCGGCGACGACGGCCACGGTGATCACCGCCGCAGCGACCATCTCCGGCGGCCCGTTGGTCACACCGACGGTCAGCGCCAGGGAGCCGGGGATGTAGCCCCGCGCGACCAGCGCGGAAAGCACCAATAGGGTGTTGGTCAACGTGCCGACGACCGCCGCCACGCTGAGGGCGAGCCCCTCCGGGTGGGCCTGGGCGGCCTGGCGGAGCAGGAGGGCGAGGAGCGCCAGGCCCGCGACCGCGACCCCGACCCCCGCCAGAAGGGCCACCGCCGTGCCCACGGTGTAGGCGACGGCCAGGACGACGGCGCCGAGGAGAACTCCGCCGACCGCCAGCGTCCCCCGCTTCCCCGCCGACCGAGTCAAGCGATAGGCCCCCCAGGCCGCCACGCCGATGAAGAGGCGCGGGAGAACCGAGACCAAAGGGTCGGTGAAGAAGACGTCCCCCGGACCGCTGGGCGCGACGCTGGCGAGGATCATGCTGGAGAGGCCGAAGATGAGGCCGATGAGGGTCCCGACGACCGGCCCGGAGACGACCGCGCCGATGACCACCGGGACATGCATCACGGTGATGGAGATGCCCGCGAAGAAGGGGATGAACCCCAGCCGGGTCACGGCCAGCAGGACGGCGATCGCGCTCAGCACGCCCGCCACTGCGATCTCCTGGGTGCGCAGTTTCATCATTCATACCTCCTTGACTTTAGTTTTCACCACAGAGGGCACGGAGAAAACTCTTGATTTAAAGAACTCTGTGTCCTCTGTGTCTCTGTGGTTTACAAAATCAACATACCGACCACGAACGCTGCAAGGCCCGCCAGGACCACCGCGTCGAGCGGTCGGAAGTGAAGACCAAGGGGGTGGCTCCTTCGCTCGCCCACCCCGTAGGCCCGGGCCTCCATCGCCTCCGCCAGCCGCTCCGCCCGTCGCAGGGACAGGATGAACAGAGGGACGACTAGGGGAAGGGTCCGGCGGACCCGGCTCAGGAACCCCGTCCCCCCGCCGATGTCGCCCCCCCGCGCGGCCTGGGCCTTGCGCAGTCGCTCCAACTCCAGCGCCATCGTCGGCAGGAAGCGGACACCGATCACGCCGACCATCGCCACCTGGTGGGCCGGCAACCCCAGCCGGTCCAGCGGCATAGCAAGGGCCTCGATCGCCCGGACCAGGTCCGGGATCGGCGTGGTCCAGACGAGGAGCCCCATCAGCAGCAGGATGCCCAGGAAGCGAAGCAGGGTCAGCAGGGCAAACTCCAGCACGCAGAGGGAAGGCCCCCACGACCACAGGGGCGGGCAGCCCGGCCGATCTCCGACCCCGAAGCCGACTTGAACCGCGGCGATGAGGGCCAGCCACGGGGCGACGGAGCGGACGCTCCCCAGGGCGAAACGGAGCGGCACCCGCGCCAGCGCGACCAGTGCGATCGTGACGGTCAGGGCGAGCACAGCCGGGAGAGGTCGCCTCGCTGCGACGAACACCACCAGGAGCCCCGCGAACCCCAGCAGACGGGTCCGGGGGTCCAGCCGCCGGATCGGCGAGGAGCCGGGCAGCGTTTGAGCCGTGATCAAGTAGTCAAGCATCTTCACTCTCCACCACAGAGACACAGAGGGCACAGAGAGAGATCTTCATTTCCTCTGAGAAACTCTGCGTTCTCTGTGTCTCTGTGGTTTTTCCCTCAAGTCCTCCAAGACGGCGACGGCCTCCTCAACGGTCAACACGTCGGCGGGGGCCGGGATGCCCATAGCCCGCAACCGGTGCATCAATTGGGAGACGGCGGGGGGCTCCAGCCCCCAACCACGCAGCCGCTCCGGATCGGCGAAGAGTTGGCGGGGCGTCCCCCGCCCGACGATCCGCCCGTCGTTCAGGACGACGACCCGGTCGGCAACGGCGGCGACCAGGTCCATCGAGTGGGTCGCCACGACCAGCGTCCGGCCTTCCTCTCGGTTCAGACGACGGAGGAGTCCGGTCAGGTCCTGACAGGCCTGGGGGTCCATCCCGGCCGTCGGCTCGTCCAGCAGCAGGACGCGGGGCCGCAGGGCCAGCACCCCAGCCAGCGCGACCCGTCGCTGCTCCCCTCCGGAGAGCCCCTGGGTGAAGCGGTCCTTATACTCGGCGAAGGGCAGCCCGGCCGCCTCCATCGCCCAGCGGACCCGCTCGCGCACCATCTCCGGGCCGAGGCCGAGCCGGCGGGGGCCGAAGGCCACGTCGTCGCCCACGTTCTCGAACAGTTGCTCCTCCGGCCGCTGGAACAGCATCCCGACCTGCTGGCGAAGGGCCCGGCGGTCGGTGTGGCGGTCGTAGATGTCGCGGCCAGAGAGGAGGACCTTCCCCTCCGTCGGTCGGAGAAGGCCGGCGAGATGCTCCAGCAACGTCGACTTGCCCGAGCCGGTGGGTCCAAGGATGGCGACCACCTCGCCGTCCCGCACCTCCAGGTCCACCCCCTCCAGGGCCGACGTGGCGAAGGGCGTGCCAGGGAGGTAGGTGTGGGAGAGGTGGCGAACGTGGAGAAGAGAAGACGTGTCGAGGGTCGGATTGGGGAAGCGAGGAAGCGAGGAAGCGGGGGGGCAAGAGGGGGAGAAAGCGGGAGGGCGGGGCAGCAGGGGCTGCAGGGCATCGACCAGTTCGTCCAGGGTGAGCAGGTCGCGGGGGAAATCGGGCCAGCGCCGGGCCAGGCGTGCGGCGAGGTCGGCAAGCAAGGGCGGGGCCAGACGAATGCGGCGCAGCCGGGCGGGGTCGGTCAGCAGTTCTCGGGGAGGGCCATCGAAAGCGACCTCCCCCTCGGCCAGGGCGATCACCCGCTCGGCCTGGGCAGCCTCCTCCATTTCGTGGGTGATCAGGAGGATTGTCATCCCCTCCGAGTGAAGCCGCTTCAGGAGGGCCATCACCCCGCGCCGGCCGGCGGGATCGAGCATCGCCGTGGCCTCGTCCAGGACGAGGCACCGGGGGCGCATCGCCAGCGCTCCGGCGATGGCGACCCGCTGCTGCTGCCCGGCGGAGAGGAGGTGGGGAGAGCGGTGCCGGTGTTGCCACATCCCCACGGTCTCCAACGCCTGGCGGACCCGTGCCTCGACCTCGTCGGCGGGGAGGCCCAGGTTGCGGGGACCGAAGGCGACGTCGTCCGCCACCGTCGTCGCCACGATCTGGTCCTCCGGCCGCTGGAAGACCATCGCCACGGCGGCTCGGATGTGTGGGAGGGATTCGCGGCACCGGGTGTCCAGCCCATCCACCCGGACTTCCCCCCGCGCAGGCGACAGCAGGCCGTTCAGGTGACGGGCGAGGGTGGTCTTGCCCGACCCGTTGGCGCCGACCAGGGCGACGAACTCCCCCCGGCGGAGGGTGAGCGAGACCCCCCGCAGAGCCTCGACCGGTCCACTGCCGTCCCCCGGATAGGCATAATAGAGATCGCGGATCTCGATCATATGTGGTTCCCCGTCACAGAGGCGCAGAGGGCACGGTGCCTCCGTCTCTGCGTCCCCTGTGTCTCTGGGGTTTTTCTTCTACGACCGTAGGGGAAGGAAAAACAAAAGGGGCCGTGGCCCCAGGAAGAGAGGACCACTTCCTTCCGCCGTCTCGGTCGCGCTTGCGATCCCAGCGGCACCGGAAAGCGGTGCGGCAGGAGATTCGGTTGTTCGGCTCACGGCCGGTGACCGGTCCGTGGCAGGTTTATTGTATGGAAACGGACCGTTTTGTCAAGGTGACCTCACTTAGAGCGGTCGCGTGGGAGGGTGCGGTCACACTTCCTCCACGATCTCCTTGAACTCGTCGAAGGGAATGGCGGTCAGGGTGTGGGTGCGGGCGTGACCGAAGACGTTGGCCAAGAGGGCCACCTTCGCCGCCGTCCGCGCGTCGGGGGCTTCGAAGATATGGAGAAAGTCGTACTCCCCCAGGAGGGCGTAACTGGCGATCCGGCGCACCTCCGGGCACTCCTCCCGCAGCCGCCGCTCGAACTCGGCGTCGGCCGTTGCCAGCGCCCTGACCTCTCCAGGGCTGCGCAGAGAGACCTTGGAAAGCAGCACGAACACCGGCATCTCGCACCTCCTCTACCCCACTCACCCAGTCAGCGAACCAGTGGATCAGCCAGCATTACCGCGTCCGAACTCCCTCGCCAACTGCTCCGCCGTGATCCGGATCATCGTCGGGCGGCCGTGGGGGCAGGTACGGGGACTGGTGCACCGCTCCAGCGACCGGATCAACGCCTCCATCTCCTCCCGCGTCAACACCTGCCCGGCCTTCACCGCCGCCCGCTTGCAGATGCCGCGGACGATGGCCTCCTCCACCTCCTGCTCCACAGGCGAGCGCGCCTCCCCCAACGCCTCCGCCACCTCCAGCAGCACCTCCGCCGGGCGGGCGTGGGCCAGCACCGCAGGCAGCGACCGGACCAGGAAGTGATTGCCGCCGAAGGGCTCCACCTCCAGTCCCAGCCGGGCCAGCGTCTCCAGCCGCGCCTCCACCAGCGGGGCCACCTCCGGCCCCACCTCCACCATCGCTGGCTCCAAGAGCCGCTGGGAGGGAACCCCCTCCTCACGCCGGGCCATCATCTCCTCGTAGAGCACCCGCTCGTGGGCGGCGTGCTGGTCGATCAGGTACAGCCCGTCCGGCCCCTCGGCCACGATGTAGGTCCCTCCCACCTGGCCGATCACCCGCAGCGGCGGCAGCCCACCGGGCCGTACAGAGGGCTCCAGCGACGGTTGCAGAGGCACAGCGGCTGGCTCCGCCCGCGGGACCTCCACCAGCCGGTGGGCCACCGTCGACCGGTCCCGCTCCGCCCAGCGGGCGGGCGTGGGTGGGGAGACGGAAGGGACCGGCGCGCCGCCCACCACCGCCCGCCGCACCGCCCGCTGCACCGCCCGGAAGACCCCGTCGGCGTCGCGGAAGCGGACCTCCACCTTAGCCGGGTGGACGTTGACGTCCACCTCCTCCGGCGGCAGGTCGATCTGGACCACCGCCACCGGATAGCGGCCCGTGGGGAGAAGGGTATGGTAGGCCTGGATCACGGCGTAGGTGAGGCGCGCGTCCTGCACCCAGCGGCCGTTGACGAAGAGGGTGATGTGCCCTCGGTTGGCCCGGTGGATCGAGGGAGGGCTGACGAAACCGGAGACCCGGATCCGACCGTCCACCCCGGCCTCCTCGGGGATCTCCAGCAGCGCGCTCCCCACCTCCGGACCGAAGACCGCCACCAGCACCTCCCGCACCCGCCCGTTGCCCGGCGAGCGGAAGGTCTCCCGGCCGTCGTGGACCACGGTGAAGCGGAGGTGGGGGTAAGCGAGGGCGTACCGGGTAAGCCAGGCATCGATGTGGCGGCGCTCCGTCAGGTCGCTGCGGAGGAACTTCCGCCGCGCCGGGACATTGAAGAAGAGGTCCTCCACCGTGACCGTCGTGCCGGGCGGGCGGCCGCTGGACCGCCGGTCGATCACCCGCCCCCCCTCCAGCCGGATCAGGGTCCCCACCTCCTCCCCCGCCGCCCGGGTGACCATCGTGACCCGGCTGACGGCGGCGATGCTGGCGAGGGCCTCCCCGCGGAAGCCCAACGTAGCGATCCGTTGAAGGTCGTCGGCGGAGGCCAACTTGCTGGTAGCGTGCCGGTGGAAGGCCAGTTCGACCTCCGCGGCGGGGATACCGCACCCGTCGTCGGTGACGCGGATGAAGATCTTCCCTCCCCGTCGCACCTCGACCCGGACATCCCGCGCTCCGGCGTCGATGCTGTTCTCCACCAGTTCCTTGACCACCGACGAGGGCCGTTCCACCACCTCCCCCGCCGCGATCTGCGAGGCCACCTCCGGCGGCAACACGTGAATGCCCATCCTGCCCCTCCGTCCTTATTTTATCACACAACCTTCTCCAGACCAGGGCTTCCCTGCTTCCTCGCTTCCGCGACACGACCTTGCTCCCCTGCGACTTTACGCCTATAATCCCCCCGATGCTCCACATCGCCCAGATCAGCGTCCACACCTGCCCCCTGGCGACGCTTGGCGGGAAGGAGACCGGGGGGATGAACGTCTACGTGCGGGACCTGAGCCGGGAACTGATCCGGCGGGGCCATCACGTGGACGTGTACACCCGATCGCAGGACCCGACGGTCCCCCGCATCAGCCACGCCTTGGGACGGTCCGGTCGGGTGATCCACGTCCCCGCCGGTCCCGAACAGCCCTACCCCAAGCATCGGGTCTTCGACCACCTGCCCCAGTTCGTCGAAGGTGTGCTGGCCCAGGCCGCGGCCGACGGCATCACCTACGACGTCATCCACAGCCACTACTGGCTCTCCGGGTGGGCCGCGCGAGAACTGCGGAAGGAGTGGGGCGCACCGATCGTCCACATGTTCCACACCCTGGGGAAACTGAAGAACGAGATCGCCCGCACCCCTGGCGCGCAGGAGCCCGTGCGTCGTATCCGGGTGGAGGAGGAGATCGTAACCTTTGCCGACCGGCTGATCGCCCCCACGCCGGTGGAGGAGCGCCATCTGATCGAGCGGTACGGGGCCGACCCGGCCCGCATCCGGGTGATCCCTCCGGGGGTGGACCTGGAACGGTTTCACCCCCTACCCCCCGCGCAGGCAAAGGAGCACGTAGGACTGGATCCCCACTGCCGGATCATCCTCTTCGTCGGCCGGATCGAGCCGTTGAAGGGGATCGACACCCTGCTGTGGGCCATCTCCCTGATCGCCCGTAAGCAGCCGGACCTGATCTGCGGGGTGTGTGTCCCCATCATCGGCGGCAACCCCTACCGGGTGGAGGACAACGACGAAATGGTCCGGCTGCAGGCACTGCGGGAGGCACTGGGGATCGGGGAGGTGGTCACCTTCCTAGGGGCGCAGGACCAGGACGTGCTTCAATACTACTATGCGGCCGCCGAAATGGTGGTGATGCCCAGCGACTACGAGAGTTTCGGGATGGTGGCCCTGGAGGCGATGGCTTGCGGCACCCCGGTCATCGCCTCCGACGTGGGCGGGCTGGCCCACCTGGTCCGCCACGGCCGAACCGGCTATCGGGTTCCCCCACGCGACCCCGGCGCGCTGGCGGAGAAGATCACCCGCCTCCTGACCGACGAGGGGTTACGGCGGCGGATGGGCCAGCGGGCGGCCTGCTTCGCGGAGGGGTACGCCTGGCCCCTCATCGCCGATCGGATCGAGGCGGTGTACGCCGAGGTTCTGAAACCCCATAACTTTTCTTAAAAATTCGGGTCCGCCCTTGACGTCCAAAACGTTTTGGGTTATACTTAAGGACGCTTTCCAAAACGTTTTGGGTCGTTCCCCCGGAGAAAAAGGGATGCCGGTCACGCTGAAGGACATCGCCGAACGGGTCGGGTATTCCATCACCACCGTCTCCCGTGCCCTGGCGGGCTATGATGACGTGGCCGAGTCCACCCGTCAGCTGATCCTCAAGACGGCGGAGGAGATGGGCTACCGGCCCAACGCCACAGCCCGTCGTCTTCGGGCGCGGCGCACCGACACCATCGGCTTCGTCATCCCTACCCACGGCCCCCGCTTCTCCGACCCCTTCTTCAGCGAACTTCTCGCCGGCATCGGCAACGAGGCGGCCCGGTGGGAACTGGACCTACTGGTCTCCACCCGCGCTCCCGGCGAAGAGGAACTCGCCGCCTACCAGCGGATGGTCACCGAGCGACGGGTGGACGGGTTGTTGGTGGTGCGCACCCGCCGACAGGACCCGCGCATCGCCTACCTTCTCGAAAAGGGTTTCCCCTTCGTCGCCTTCGGCCGGTCCGACCTGGGGGCGGACTTCCCCTACCTGGACGTGGACGGTCGCCAGGGGGTGCGGGAACTGACCGAGCACCTCATCTCCCTGGGGCACCGGCGCATCGGCTACATCAGCGCGCCGCTGGACCTGATGTTCGCTTCCCACCGGCTGGAGGGGTACAAAGACGCTCTGGAAGCGCACGGCATCCCTCTCGACGAGCGGCTGGTCGTCATCGGCCGGCTGACCGAGCAAAGCGGCTATGAGGCGGGGAGGGCCCTGCTGGAGCGAGAGGAGCCTCCCACAGCCATCATCGCCTGCAACGACCTGATGGCCCTGGGAGTGATCAGCGCCGCTCAGAGCCTGGGGCTGCAGGTAGGGCGAAACGTGGCCGTGGCCGGGTTCGACGACATCCCGTTGGCCGCACACGCCCAACCGCCCCTCACCACCGTCCGGCAGCCTATCTACGAGATCGGGCGGCGTATCTGCCAGATGCTGATCCAACTGCTACGCGAAGGCTCCCCGGAGGAGCCTCACGTGATCCTGCGACCACGGCTGGTCGTGCGTGAATCCTGCGGTTCCACTCGACCGAAAGGAGGTGAGACAGACGACGCTGAACTGCAGACATACCCGCAACAAACGATCCGTTCGATACCCAACCCTGTAGTAGATAAAGGAGGAGTGAGATGAACAAGCGAATGACCTTCGCACTTGCAGCCGTACTGGTGGTCAGCCTTCTGGCCGCCTGCGCGCCGAAGACCGTCACCGTCACCGTCGAGGTCCCGGTGGAGCGCACCGTGGAGGTCGAGAAGACCGTGGAGGTGCCGGTCGAGGTGCCCGCTAAGACGTTGGTGCTGAGCTCCGAGATGTTTGCCCCGCCCGCGGAGCAGGAGTTCTTCATCAACGAGATCCTCAAGCCCTTCGAGGAGGAGACCGGCATCACGGTCAACTTCCAGGTCATCAAGGGCGAGGATATGTTCGACCGCGTGACGGTCCAGCAGGAGACCGGGCACGTGACCACCGACCTGGTCCTGGTCTTCAACGGCCGGTTCTCCTGGTGGACGGACGCCGGGTACGTGCTGCCGCTGGACGAGGTGGTGTCCGAGTGGACCGACCGGACCATCCTCCCGGCGTTCGACCGGAACGCGGTGGTGGACGGCACCCGGTACTTCGTGCCCATCAGCGCCGACGTCTATCTGACCATTGCCAACAACAAGGCGCTGGACTACCTCCCCGAGGGCGTCGACCTGAACAACCTCACCTATGAACAGTACGCCGACTGGGCGATCGCCATCGCCGAGGGGGAGGGCGAGGGCAAGGTCTGCGTCACCGGCGTGCCGCAGAAGATGTGGATCTACCAGTTCGGCTCCTCCGCCCTCTCCTACGGCCTGAACC
The DNA here is from genome assembly GCA_011192125.1 of Thermoflexia bacterium. Lineage (GTDB taxonomy): Bacteria > Chloroflexota > Anaerolineae > B4-G1 > DUEL01 > DUEL01. Next base: position 5,852 of record DUEL01000043.1, on the reverse strand, counting down.
CGGCGGGGCAGCCGGAGCCGGCCTTCCCGAACGTCAACTCCGAGCCGTCGGCGGCGGCTTGGGCGATGTGGGCCCGGATCGGTGCAGCCAACGGCTTCATGCCCACCGTGCTGAACGTGGACAACTGCGTCGACCCGCTGATGCGGGAGGAGGCCTGGCTGAGCGTCACCCACAACGCCCGCGTCGGGCAGGTGTACGCCTCCGCTGAGGCCCAGTACACGGTGGCCCCCGCGCCCTCCGGCCCGGCTGGCGTCGGCACCATCGCCGGTGCCCACGGCATCGGCATCGTCAAGGGCACGGCCAACTACGACGCCGCGGTCCAGTTGCTGGAGTACCTGACCCGGCCCGAGATCCAGGTCAAGATCAACAAGGGGACCGGCGGCTTCATCCCGGTCGTCGCTGAGGCGTTGGACTACCTGGGCGAGGATCCCACGGATGAGATCATCCGCAAGGCCCTGCTCGTCCTGGAGAACGGCGTCACCTCCTACCTGCCCATCTCCGACTTCCAGGACTGGGGCGCCGTCAAGAAGGTCTTCGACGACGTCTTCCAGCAGATGGTCCTCCAGGGCGACGGCACCGTGGACCAGGCCTTGCTGGATGAGGCCCAGGCCCGCCTGGACGCGCTGCGGGTCGAACAGTAGGCTACGGCTACGGGCAGGGTAGAGCCGGGGGGACTCCCCGGCTCTACCCCATCCTGCGCCTGAAGGCCACGAAGGACAGAGGCATGAAACACCGCAGGGGCGCAGAGGGAGGAGATCCGCGTCCTCTGCGCCTCTGCGGTGAAAAGGTCCTCGCGGTCTTCCCCCAAGGGGGGCGAATATGACGGCACAACGCAAGTCCGCACACCTAGGGAAGCGGATCACCCCCTATCTCCTCGTCATCCCGGTCTTTATCTATTACCTCATCTTTTGGGTCCAACCCGTCCTTCAGCAGGTGATCCGTAGTTTCCTCGATCCCACCACCGGTCAACTCTCCCTGGAGAGTTACCGGTTGGTGCTCACCGATCCGGACTTTATCCCCGCACTTCGGAACACAGCCATCATCGTCGTCATCTCGGTCACGATGGAGTTCTTCATCGCCCTCTTCCTGGCCCTGATCATCAAGCGCGACTTCTGGGGCGCTAGCATTTTCCTCTTCCTGGCGATGCTCCCGATGGCCCTCCCCCCCGTCGCCGTCGGCGCGATGTGGAAGACGGGCCTGACGACCAACGGCTGGCTCAACAGCCTGCTGCACTACGTAGGATTCCTGCCGGAGGGGGAGAAGATCTACTGGCTGGCCGGCTCGACCTGGAAGATGCTTGCCCTCATCATCATTATCGACGCCTGGCAGGTGATCCCGTCGGTGATGATCATCCTCCTGGCCGGGCTGCAGAACATCCCCAAAGAACTGGAGGAAGCGGGGTACGTCTTCGGCGGCAACTACTTTACCGTACTGCGAAAGATCACTCTGCCGCTGCTGCGGCCCACCATCCAGACCGCCGTGGTGCTCCGCCTGATCGCGGCGATCCAGATCTGGTTGATCGTCATCGTCCTCGTCGGCTTCTCCCGCCTGCCGGTCCTGGTGGAGCGGATCGTCTATTACCACGAGGAGGTCCCCCGCCTGAACATCAGCCCCCAGATGGCGGCGGGATACACGATGATCGTCACCGTGATCGTCTCGCTGGCCGCCCTCATCTACCTCCGGCTCTCCGGTGCGTTCAGTCGGCGCGAGGGAGGGTGAGATGTCCACACGCAGACAGTGGCTCAAGATCCTCAGAGGCGCCCAGATGATGCTGTTCTACCTGGTGGTGATCACCCTCGTCTTCGTCATCATCGGCCCGGTCTTCTTCGTCGTCTCCCTCTCTTTCCTTTCCGCCCGAGAGGCTTACTCCTACCCCCTCCCCCTCCTGCCCGCTTTGACCGTCCGGTACCAACTGACCCACGGCGAGCGGGGATACATGCTCAGCGTGTACGACAGGGTGGAGAAAGAATACATCCCAGTGCTGGACACCGACGACCTGGAAAAGATGGCGACCTACATGCGGTCGCGTCTGGGCACCTCGGTGACCGTCCAGGACATCGAAGCGCAGATCGCCCGCCTCCAGCAGGAGGATCCGGTCTACTTCACCAAGCGGGCCAACCTGCTGCACAACTACACCACGTTCTTCCAGATCACCCGGGACGCCGTTCCCTCCCTGATCCGGAGCCTGCAGATCTGCGCCCTGACGATTCTGATCTCGCTCTCCATCGGCGGGATGGCCGGGTACGCCTTCGCACGGTATCAGTTCGCGGGGCGAGACCTGCTGAAGTTCAGCGCGCTCTTTGTGCGCATGTTCCCCGGCATCGCCATCGCCCTGCCGATGGTGATCATCCTGGCCAAGATGGGCTTCTACGACCGGCCCATCGGCCTCTCGCTGGTCTACGCCGTCGGCAACATCGCGCTGACGGTCTGGATCACCGCCAGCATCTTTATGGGCATTCCGGAGTCGCTGGAGGAGGCGGCCGAGGTGTTCGGCGCGACCCGCCTCCAGGCGTTCCTGCGTATCACGCTGCCCCTGGCCCTGCCGGGGTTGGCTGCAGCGGCGATGTACGCCTTCCTCGGCGCGTGGAACGAGACGGTGGCCGCCCTCATCCTCACCCAGTTCAACCCCACCTTCTCCGTTGTGGTCTATCAATCCCTCGTCGGCGCCACCGGTCAGATCAACTTGGCCGCTGCCGGCGGCATCGTGATGGCCATCCCCACCGTCACCTTCACCTACTTCATCCGGCGGTACATCCGGCAGATGTGGGGTGGAGTGACGTTATAAGGGGCGGGAAGCAGGACGCAGGGAAGAGAGGAAGCAAGGGATGAAGAGAAATGGCGACGCTAGAACTGATCCACGTCACGAAACGGTTCGGGAAAAAGGTTGTCGCGGTCGACGACTTCAGCCTGCGGGTGGAGGATGGGGAGTTTCTGGTGCTCCTCGGGCCGTCCGGCTGTGGAAAGACGACCACGCTGCGGATGATCGCCGGGCTGGAGGAGGTGACGGAGGGACGGATCCTCATCGACGGGGAGGATGTGACCGACCTGCCGCCCCGCAAGCGGAACGTCAGTATGGTCTTCCAGAATTACGCCGTCTGGCCCCATATGACCGTCTACGACAACATCGCCTACCCGCTGCGGCTGAAGCGGGTGGACAAGAAGACCATCGACGAGACGGTGCGGGAGGCGGCGAGGATGACGAAGATCGAGGAGCTCCTCGACCGATACCCCTCCCAACTCTCCGGCGGGCAGCAACAGCGGGTGGCGGTGGCCCGCGCCCTCGCGGTGAAGCCGAAACTGTTCCTGATGGACGAGCCGCTCTCTAACCTGGACGCTAAACTGCGGGTGGCGACCCGCACCGAACTGAAGGCGATCCACGAAAAGACCGGCGCCACCACCATCTTCGTCACCCACGACCAGTCGGAGGCGATGAGCCTGGCCGACCGGATCGTCATTATGCGGGACGGCAAGATCGAGCAGATCGGCACCCCCGACGACGTCTACCACCGCAGCGCCAGCATCTTCGTGGCCGACTTCATCGGCACGCCACCCACCAACTTCATCGATGTGGAGGTCCAGGTGAGGGACGACCAGATCCACCTGGTCAACCCCTATTTCGACTTCCCGCTGAACCCAGAGAACGCGGCGAAACTCCGGGACTATCCCAAACGGGAACTCATCCTCGGCGTCCGACCGGAGAACATCGTGCTGGTGAGCGAGGACGAGGCCATCTTCTCCACCCAATGCCTGGTCTCCGAGCCGCAGGGCTCCCATCAGATCATCGCTATCGAACTGGACGGGAAGATCATCAAGATCGTCGCTCCGGCCTACCCCAAGGTCCGCTCCGGGGAGACGATCCACCTGAACTTCAAACAGGAGGCAATCGCCTTCTTCGACAAGGATACGGGTCGACGGATCGAGTGACGATGATCGAGCGATGTAAAGAGAATCCCATTATCACTCCCGCCGATGTGAAACCCTCGATGAAGGGCTACCGGGTGCTGGGGGCCTTCAACCCCGGCGCGGTCCGCTTCGGCGACGAGATCCTGCTCCTCCTGCGGGTCGCCGAGGGGTGCGAGCCCCGCGAGGGGTACGCCTGCGTGCCGGTCTACCGCTTCGAGGAGGGAACCTCTCGCCCCGACATCCTGGCTTTCCGGCTGGACGACCCCGACGTGGAGTTGAAGGACACGCGGGGAGTGGCCTACCGGGGCCGGAACTACCTCTCCACCATCAGCCACATCCGGCTGGCGCGGAGCAAGGACGGGGTCCACTTCACCGTGGACGACCACCCCCTCCTCTACCCCGCCGACGAGCGGGAGGAGTACGGCGTCGAGGACGCCCGCGTCACCTTCATCGACGGCCGGTACTACATCAACTACACCGCCGTCTCCCGCGACTCGTGGGCCACGGCGCTCGCCGTCACCGACGACTTTCGGACGGTGGAGCGGCTGGGGTTGATCTTCCACCCGGAGAACAAGGACGTAGCCATCTTCCCGGAGAGGATCGGCGGCAAATATTACGCCCTTCACCGGCCCAACAACTCTGGCTTCGGCAAGGCCTCTATCTGGATCGCCGAGTCGCCGGACCTGATCCATTGGGGGAACCACCGGTGCATCGTCCGCCCGCGCGACAACCCCTGGGAGTCGGTCAAGATCGGCGGGGGCGCGCCGCCCATCAAGACCGAGGAGGGGTGGCTGATCATCTACCACGGCAAGGGGGACAGCGGCTACTCCCTCTTCGGCCTCCTGCTCGACCTGGAGGAGCCCTGGAAGGTGGTCCGACAGGGCGCGACGCCCCTTCTGACCCCCCAGGAACCCTACGAACGGGAGGGGTTCTTCGGCAACGTGGTCTTCTCCAACGGGGTTGTCGAAAAGGAGGGTCGGTTGTATATTTACTACGGCGCGTCCGACGAGACCACCTGCCTGGCCGTCGCCGACGTGAACGACATCCTGGCCAGTCTCTGAATCCAATGCGTATCTTGATCGACTTCCGCAAGTTCGACGGCGTGGTCGGCGGCGTGGAGCGGGGTGTCGTCGAGATCACCCGACACATCGCCTCCTGGGGCCACCAGATCCTCGTCCTCTGCAAGGAGGGCCGCCTGGACGAGGTGAGAGGGCTCTTCAAAGGAACCCCAGGGGTGACCGTCCTTCCCCTGCCGGTGCATACCCACGTGATGTCCCTCAAGAACGCGTGGATGGACTCCGTCGTCATTCAGGACATCGCAGCGGGCGAGCAGGCCGACCTGATCCACTTCCCCTACAACTGGAGTTTTCCGCTGCGTAAACGAGTCCCCACCATCCTCACGGTGCATGACGTGATCCCCTTCACCTTCCGCGAGGCGATGGGCCGGTTCACCAACCTCTTCCTCTACAAACCAGGCATCCGTCTCGCCTGCCGCCTCAACGACGTCATCGTCACCGTCTCCGAGTTCTCCAAGCGGGACATCGCCGAGAAGGTCGGCGTGCCACGGGATAAGATCCGGGTCATTCCCAACGGGCTACGGGAACCCACCCCGCCCGACAAGGCGCTGGACCGCGCCCTCGACGAGCGGTGGGGCCTGCAGGACGGGTTCATCCTCAACGTGGGCGGCATCCACGAGCGGAAGAACATCCCCCGTCTGATACAGGCCTTCGCCCGACTGGTGCGCCAACACGGGTACGCCGGCAAACTGCTCATCACCGGCTCCGTCTCCGGCGCGCCGTATCAGATACGGATGAAGAAGGTATGCGACGCGGCGGTGACGGCGGAGGGGATGGAGGACCGGGTCGTGTTCACCGGCTTCATCCCCGACACCGAACTGGACTCCCTGCTGCGCCGGGCCGACCTGCTCATCTACCCCTCTCTTTACGAGG
>DUEL01000042.1 GCA_011192125.1 Thermoflexia bacterium | reverse complement strand
TCACCTCCTCCGCCTGAGCCATCAACTCCGCCTTCAGCTGCCCCCGATCACTCTTCATCACTACTAACCCCCTCCCTCCAAGATGCCCCTATTATGCCAGAACTCGCCCCCAAACTGAAGCGCACCCTGATGGAGGGGTGTTTCAGATTCGGAGCGAGCGATAAATTCCATCCCCGCCCGGCCTTCGACGGGCTTCCCCTAGCCCTCCCGTGGGGGCACGGTGCCCTGCGCCCCCTGCAGCCGCCGGGGGTGGTACAACCCAGAAATCGCTACAGATTCCGCCAGGCGAGCCGGATGGATCGAAGTCGACGCCGCTCTCCTCCTTCGCCGTGGGGTTGACAGAAATGACGGTCGGTAGGAAAATGGGGGGCGAGGTTCCCAACGAGAGAGTTTATATGCCAATCCGTTACACCGTCGCTTGGACTGCCGTTTTCGTCATCTCCACCCTGTCGTCAATGGTCGGCATCGGAGGAGGTGTCCTCTACGTACCAATCCTTCTGCTACTCGGCTTTCCCTTCCGTCAGGTCGCGGAGGCCAGCCTGTTCACCATCGCGCTGGCATCGCTCTCCGCCACGTTGACCTACCGCCATACGAGAAAGGTGGATTGGAAACTGGCCCTCCTGATCGAGCCGCCAACCCTCGTAATGGCCTTCATCGGCGGCTATTTTTCCCACATGATCAGCACGACGATCCTGAAAGCCGTCCTCGTCGGCGTCCTCCTGCTCTCCGGCTACTTTCTGCTTCGACCGGCGCGCTCCTTCAATCACCGGGCTCGCTCCGGTGGACAGGGGGTCCACCGGGGTTTGGGCGACCGGGAGTACTCGATCCACCTAGAAGCGCTGCTCCCGGCGACGACGCTGGCCGGCCTCCTGGCCGGGATGGAGGGGATCTCCGGCGGCGTCCTCAAAGTGCCCGCGATGGTGCTCCTGGGTGGCGTTCCGGTGGACATCGCCGCCGCCACGTCGGAGTTGATGGTCACCTTCACAGCGGTCACTGGCCTCCTCGGCCATCTACTGACCAACCCACTGGACCTGACCCTCACCCTCCCGCTGGCAGTGGTCGCCTCCGTCGGCGGGCAGGTGGGAGCCCGCCTGGCAGCGAGGACGAGCCAAGGCACTCTGCAACGACTTCTCGCCGGAATGCTCCTCCTAGCCGCCGGTCAACTGCTGTGGAAGGGACTGCTGCACGGCGGTTAGATGGTCCAGCGACCCCCCAGTTGTCCTCCCCATACCCCGTGTTATACTCTGTCTGAGAGCAACCGCCCGCGGGGGGGCGACGCACTGCGATCCCGTTTAGTCGACCTCCGGAGGTTGCTGAAGGCATCGGATGGGGACCGGCTCCATCTGGCGTCACAGCGGGAGGTCGCTGCTCGGTTGACCATCCTCGGGCCGGTCACCTCCGTGAAACGAAGGAGGTGAGGTACGAAATGAAGGAACAGTTCGTCCGTGACCTGCGCCCGGGCGATCGGGTCCTCAGTTTCTTCCTCGTCCGTCACAAGCAACTGGAACCCTTCCGCGATCGGACCCGCGGTGAGTTCCTGACCCTCATCCTGGCCGACCGGACGGGTGAGATCCTGGCTCGGGTCTGGGAGGACGCGCCCGCCGTGGCCGAGACCTTTGAGGAGGGCCAGGTGGTCAAAGTGCTTGGACGGATGGAGGAGTACCTGGACCGCTGGCAGGTGATCGTGGAGAAGATCCGTCCTGCCAAGGAGGAGGAGTACGATCTGGCCGATTTCCTCCCCGCCACCGAGCGAGACGTAGAGGAGATGTTGAGGGAGGTGCGGCAGACCATTGAGGAGGTGAAGGATCCTCATCTTCATGCCCTCTTGCTCCGCTTCTTCGACGATCCCGACTTCGTCGCCCGCTTCTCCCGCGCCCCTGCCGCCCGCCGGGTCCACCACGCCTACCTGGGGGGGCTCCTGGAGCACACCCTGGAGGTGGTTCACCTCTGCCGGTCGGTGATGGAACTCTACCCTCAGATCCACCGCGACCTGCTGCTGACCGGCGCGCTCCTGCACGACGTGGGGAAGACACGGGAGTTCCACTACGAGACCGAGATCACCTATTCCGACGAGGGACGGCTGCTGGGCCACGTTGTCCTGTCGCTGGAGATGGTAGACGCGGCTCTAGCGGAGGTGGAGGACTTCCCGGAGGAACTGGCGCTGCGGCTACGCCATATGATCGTCAGCCACCACGGGCGGTACGAGTGGGGCTCCCCCCGACGGCCCAAGACGCTGGAGGCGGCGGCCCTTCACTACGTGGAGAACCTCAGCGCCCAGGTCAATCGGTTCCACCGCATCATCGCCACACGGCGGGACCGCACCCGCCCGTGGACCGAGTACGACACGCTGTTGCGGCGGTTCCTCTACGCGGGGCGGGAAGGGGAGGAGGACCTCTCTGTAGAGGAGGAGGGGCAACTGACGTAAGGGCACAAGGCCCCGTGCTTCTACCTCCGTCGAAAGGCAGCCCCCCAGGCCCCTCCGCCCAGAAGCACTGCGCCGACCACCAGCAGCAAGACGGGCAGCGCACCGCTGCTGGGGACCGGCACGCCTGCAGCGATCCAGAGAGCCAGAACCACCCCACCGCACAGTAGATATCCCGCTGTTCGCACCTTCATCCCCCACCTCGTCCAGCGTATAAACACACCGTATCACGATCTGGGGAAAATTGCTGGACGGGAAGGGGACGTTCGTGCGACGCTGGGCCGCCGAAAAGGTGCCGATCGCCCAACGGGAAACCTGCGCTTCCCCGACGGTCAGGGCGTGCCGCTCCGCTCGGCGAACCAGAGCGCGCGAAAGGCACGGGCGGTAAGGACCGGCCGGAGGATGCACCCCACGGGCAGGCCCTCCGCCAGGTCGAACGCCACACCGGGCAGCGCACGGAGTTCCTCCAGCGGCCACTCGGCCCGGGAGAGGAAAGTGTCCAAAGTGGACCGCTCTACTGCGAGCAGTCCGAACAGATCCCTCCGCCGGGGTTTGCCCCGTGGCCGACCGAGGAAAGTGAGGATCGCCAGATGGTCGGGCATATCACCGCCGCCCAGGCAGGGCGGGAGAAGATTGACGAAGTAAGGCGTGGGGTGCTTCCGGCTGGGACCGAGCCGCAGCCAGTCGACCACCTCCCACTGGTGGATCAGACCGGTCCGGTCGGGGATTTGGAGCCGGAAGCCGGTTCCCAACTCCTCCTCCATCTCCCGCCGCAGGCAGTCCAGCGGCCTCTCTCCCCGCTCGATCCGCCCGCCGATCCCGCCAATGCCGATGGAGAGGGTTCCATCGGGCCGCCGGGCCCAGTAGCGAGGCTTGTTCACTTCGAAATAGTACGCTTCGTCATCGTAGAGGATCGCCGAAACGCCGATGAGGCGGACGCGGCGTCCGCTCAGCAGCGGATGGGAGACCCGCCGCAACGTCGGCAACGCCTCAAACAGATCCGCCACCTTCTCCTCCGCTTCCCCGCTTCCCGGCTTCCCTACCGATGTACTTCTGGACGAACCGATACGTTTCTTCCGCCACCCTCTCCCACTCACTATCCACCGTCAGGCAGTGGCCGGAGTTGTGGAGGGTGATCAGCGTTTTGTCCGTAGAGCCCAGCCGATCGTAGGTGTAACGGGCGCTCTGGGGGTGGATCGCCTGGTCGCGGGTGCTGTGGATGATGAGGGCAGGGCAAGTGATGCGGGGGAGGAGCCGTCGGACGTGGCGGATCAGTTTCAGGAGCTCGTGGGCGGCGGGGATGGGGTTGTCGGGGTAATGCCAGATGCGGGACTCGGCCTCGGGGTCGGTCAGGTCGGTCTCGTCGGAGCCGGGCATGACGCGGACCACGCGCTTGAGCAGCGGGGTGAGGTAGATGCGGCGGTCGGCGACGATGGTGGCGGGGGAGTAGAGGACGATGCCGGGCAGTTCTGGGTAGCGGGCAGCCAGGTAGAGAGTGAGAAGCGCGCCCATCGACAATCCGCCGACGAAGACCGTCTCACACCGGGCCTGCAGGTCGGCCAGCGCCTGCTCCACGTGGCCGGTCCAATCGGTCCACCGGCAGCGGTTCATCTCCTCAATGGTGGTCCCGTGGCCAGGCAGGAGCGGCCCGGAGACGGTGAGCCCCCGTTCGTGGAGGTACTCCCCGATCAGCCGCATCTCCGGCGGCGAGCCAGTGAAGCCGTGGATCAGGAGCACGCCCACCGGGCCGGCTTCCAAGAAGAAAGGGGACGGGTCGGGACGGGTCGCCATCGCTCACCTCCTTTGCAGGGGAATTGTAGTCGGTTTGGGAGAGTTCGCAAAGGGGGATCGCACCAGGGGTGTTCGGAGAACGGGGCTATCAGGACACCCAGGGCCGTTTCGCGGCATTCGATCGATCCATCGCTCCTGCCCTCGACGGCAGGCACACACCAGATGCGCCCTGTAGTCCGCTGAGCGTTTAGGGTTTCTCATTACTTCGAGCATCTGGTAACAGGGAGATTTCACATTCGTGTGTAAATTGTGATAGAATAGATAGTGGACGTGTCCCGAGCAACGATAGCATTTCACGGCAGGGAGTGAGCAGACGGCAATGGACACAGGAAAAGGAGAAAAGATCGGACAGATCAAACGTCGCCTTGCAACGTGGAGCAAAAAAGTTAAAGAAGTACTCGAAAAAGTAGTGAATAGCGTTTTCTTCATCATATGCACATTGGTGATATTTGCCCTCTCCTGCCTTTTTGCGATTGGGTTTTTGGACTCCCATCTTTCCATCTCCCGGCTGGAGAGTCGATTGTATGAACCTCGTTCGGCGGAGATAACATCGATCAGCGGTGCCGGGGATCTGATCCTGGAGATCTTCGTGCCCCGAAAGATACTGATGGACGAGTCGGGCGAAGCGGGAGCGCCCATCGGAGTGAGGATAAGATACACCACCTCTCCAACCTATACCACTACTCCAACCTCTCCATCCACATGCCAGTATGTGGTACATTTCGAGCTTCCCGAAGGAGTGACTCTCGTGGACGGGAAAGGCGCTCCGATAGGATCGGAACTGGTTATGATCCCTTCATTGGATACCGTTACACCGACGTTGATTTACCTCCAAGCGGTTTCTCCGATCTATCGGAGGTCCTCTTCCGTCGAGATGACGATAGAAGTTTACAGGCTGGGAAATCCTGAGAAGGTATTGGGCAACCTCCCCATTTCCGTGGTATTGGAAAGCTCGACGGAGAGTCTCCTCCGTCGGTGGTTCGAGACCATCATCGGCGCGGGTGGTCTGGTAGGAACCCTGCTCTCCGTTGCGGGAGCTTATTTCATTCAGCAACAACAACGGCAGCGGGCCAAAGAAAGGGAGGAACAAATCGCAATGGCCTTGTCCGAGGTCGATTCTGTTCTACCAGGCTTGATTAGACGGGATCCTTCGGAGGGTGCACGGTGGTATAGCGAGAGGCAAGAACGTGCTTTCCCCTGGACCGAGAGGATGGTTCAGGAGCGGCTGCAGGGGGTGTGGGAAAATGAGGCCGACGAAAACTTGCAGCGATGGATGGCAATATGGTTGGGAGAGGAACATGTAAGCGAAGAGGAAGTTGTCGAATGGGCATTCAAGAACTTGGATGGAGAGTGGAAGGAGAAAATCCGCAATTGGGTTATGGAAGATCAGGCAAGGGCACCGAACCTATTTAAAGAAATAGAGGAAGATTCGTGGGTCTCTATCATCAAACCGTGGCCCTCTATTCGCTTTTACCTGCGCCAACCCACGAGTGATGAGGCTTTTACCTACACCGCGGCGGAGGAGGACCTCTGGTTGGCTATGGAGGGTGGAGGAGGGGGAATCTTCGAGCCTGCACAGGGAGAGAATCTCTCTGGAGACAAGTACCTGTGGATTGTGGGAGCGGAAGGTTCCGGGCGTACCGCGGCCGCTTTCCTGACGGTGCGAAAACAGGTGCTGGATCGGATCAGAGGAAAAGCCGCTCCCTTTCCCTTCTACTACCCTTTCCCGCCGGAGGGCTATGGACTTCCAACGGACGAAGAGGCCGTTGCCAGAGCGCTGGCGGATGCTCTCCTTCACTACATCGCCGTCAGGACCGACGATTTCTTCAAACAGGATACGATCTACAAAGCGGCGATGTGCAGCCTCTTTGCCCACTTCTTTAGCCTGCAACCTCGTAGATATTCGTTGGCGGGGCTCTCCCCTCATACAAGCCAACGTCTCCGGGAGGAGATCAAGAGATTGGCCGGACGTGCCCGCCTATCCCGTGAGGAGATCCTGAAGATAATGCACTTGGCCTTTCCCAGGGGATTTCAAGGCCTCCTTCTACTTGTAGATGTCAAGGACGCCGACAAGGACTCGATGAAGGGCCTAATCGACCTTGCGGATCGGTTGCGGAGGAGGGACATCGGGGTCAAGGTATTCCTGCCGAAGCGGTTGAAGGGCAGTCTCGAGGGTCGGCCGTGCCTGGAATGGAAGTGGGAACGGGAAGAGGATGACCAACGAAGGTTGGATGATTTACAGGGGTTGTTGAAAATGCTGTTGAGCAGAGTTGAATCGCACTCTGTTGCGGATTGGTGCAAGCCGATGCCGAAGCGGGACGTGGACAAGCTGGTTGTCCAGTCGGCCGGGGGGACACCCCGGGGGCTGATAGAGAAAGTGGGAATGCTTTGGACACGGTATAAGAAGAAAGGGCAGTTGAGCGAGGAGGATCTGATTGAATTGAAGATTCTGAAATCGTCCCCGGAGGACCCAAGGTGACCGAATCGCCCCAGGGGATCGGATTGGCAGCCTTTGAGACGTTGCAGGCCGAGGTAGAGCCCTGGCTGGATCGCTGCTTCGTGCCGCCCCCCCACTTCGACGCCATCAGGGGGCCCGGCTCGTTTCTCGTCGTCGGAGGCCGGGGGAGTGGCAAGACGGCCCTCTGCGAGATGCTCCTCCGTCTTTCCTCATCTTCTTCCGCCTCGATCCGCTGGCTCGGAGTACGCTGGCAGCCAACACTATTATACGTCGAGGAAACGAGCAGGGATAAGGCAGTCGAAAGCGTATTCCAGGCCTGCGCGACCGCCTTGTTGGAACGGCTCTCCGCCGATCCCTTGGCTTTCCTGCACATCGTCCCTTCCGCCCAGGACTTCTTGCTCTGGTTCCTCCGTCGTTATGGGGAATGGAAATTGGCCCGTTGGCTTGCGGGGCGAGGGGAACCTTCTGGCAGAGCGGAAACTTTGCTGAAAGAGGCCCTTTCCCGCCCACCGCCCCGTATCTTCGCGGAGTCCCCCGACCCGGTGCGGGTGATCCGCCTGTTGATCAGCGCGTTGAACGAGATGGAGATGTGGGGCGTTCACATCGTAGTGGACGCCTCGGGCGTGGATCTTCAGCAGGCCCTCTACCTGCTCTCCCCGCTCCTCGACGACAAAGCGTTCTTCAGAAACAAGCGGTTCGCCTTTAAACTCGTGATCCCCGAAGGAAAGGAAGCTCTCCCTCTCCGAAAGGGACGCGCTGTATCCGACGGCCTGCTCGACACACGCTGGCTGACCTGGGATATCGGGAGGCTGCGGGAGATCGTGACACGCCGTCTCGCCTGCGCTGTGGGGGAGGAGGCGCTCACTCTGGCCCGCCTGTACAGAAAACCAGAATCCTTGCTTCGGTGGCTGGAGAGGGTTGGGGGAACCTCCCCTCGAGAGTGGCTGAATCAAATACGCCCTCTGGTGGCACATTATCTTGGACAGGAGGAAAAGCATCCCGTTGACGAAAGCACCTGGAAACGGCTGCGTCGGCAACACCCTCCTCGGTTCTCCGTCGATGAAAGACGGGGTCGCGTGATTGTTGGGGAACGGGAGATTTCTAGGGAGGACTTTCACCCCAGAGACTACAGGATGCTGATGTATCTGTACCAACATCGGAACCGCATCGTCTCGCGGAAGGAATTGTACTACATCGGCTACTTGAAGATGGAGAAAATACCCTCTCAACGCGAGCCCGGTTATAACAAGAAATACAGGAGCGCGGTGGATAACGCCATCTGGGGACTGCGGAGAAAGATCGAGCCGGATCCTGACGATCCGCTCTTCTTGGAGACAGTCCGAGGCTGCGGCGTGATACTGAGAATCCACCCGTGAGTTCCGGCACCGACGTACGACGGGAGGAAAGATATGGATCTACCTGAGTATTCGGCTAAGTGGTTCGTCGATCGGGAAGATGAAATTCAAACAGTGCTGGAGAAGGCCAAGAGCCTCCCCTCCGCCCCCCCTCAGAAGGAACGCCTGCTCATTTTCACCGGCGAGAGGGGGACCGGCAAGACCTGGCTCCTGCGCCACCTGGAAAAGCAATTGAAGGAACTGGGCACCGTCGACGTCTTCTTCCTCGATCTGACGAAGTTCTGGGAGCAGGAACCCCTGCTGGCCGTGATGGAGATCCTTAGGGAAGCGGCAGAAAAGATCCTGGGCTCAAAAAACCTGCCCGGCGGGTCCCCCAGCGATATGGTCGGGGCATTCCTGGACCAACTGCGCCGCCGCCTGGAAAAGCGGCCGCTGGCCGTGTTGATCGACACGGTGTACGAATCCCCCCGCGATCTCCTGGTGGTGTTGGAAGCCTACTTCATCGCCCCCCTGGCGAACGAGCCTCGGGTGCTGATCGTGATGGCCGGACGAGGAAAGCCCTTCCAGTGGCGCACCCCGGAGGTGCGGCTGAATCTGGAGAGCAAGACGCTGGAGGGGTTCAAGGAAAGGTACGTCCAAGAGCAGATCAGCAAACAGGTGAGGAGACCGAAACTGGACGTTTCCAAGATCAAGCAGTGGAGCGGCGGCGTGCCGTTGGTGAACTATCTGCTGGCTAAGCGCGGGGAGAGGGGATTGAGCGAGGCCCTCGACCTGATGCTGGAGCCAGTGGGGGAGGCGGAGCGGAGGTTGATGCGGAAGGTGGTGGAGCGGATATGCGTGTTGCGGGCGTTCGAGGCCGATCGGATCGTGGAGATGTTCAGGGGTGAGGGGGAGCAGATAGATTTAGAGGAGGCAGGACGGGTGTTGGGGTTGCTGGTGGAAGCGGGCCTGGCGCAGCACAATTATAAGCGGGGAGGGTACGTGCTGGACGAGCCGGTCCGTATGGTGGCGGAGCGGTATCTGGAGGTGGTAGAAAGGAAGAGGTGGGAGACCCTGCACTGCACGGCGTACCGGATGTACGAGGAGTGGGCGGAGCGTCTCCCTCGTTCGCGGACGCGGGAGGAATGGGAAAAGGAGAAAAAGTACCACGGGGAGCGGTTGAAGGAGAGGGAAGTGAATCCCGAAGAATGTCCACCTGCTTCAATGTCCACCTGCTTCAAGGGAATGAGGGGAGATGAGGAGGGGAATGTGATGGCTGAAACTCTGTATTTCGGTGAAATCCAGACCGGCGCCTGGGCCACGCTGAAGTTGGTTGGGCGCGAGCAGGAGAAAACAGAGATCGAGGAAGCACTGCGCGACATCGATCGAGCCTACATCTTCTACATCTATGGTCAAGGAGGGATTGGGAAGACCTTCCTGATTCGCCGCCTTCTCGACGAGTGGCGAAACGCACCTCCGCAGGGCCTGCCTCGGGGAACAGATCTCCAGGTCGCCACCGAGTTGATCGACCTCCACCACACCCGCCATCACACGATCGAGGGGTTGATGCGGGCGATCCAAGAGGTTTTGGATAAGAGAGGAGAATTCTTCAAGCGATACATTCAGGAGCGGAACATCCTGGCGGAGTACCGCATCCGCCCGCCGGAAGAGCGGGGCGAGATCGAGGAACAGCGTCGAAAGATGCGCGAGGCTTTCTTCGACGGCCTGGAACGGCTGGTCGAGCGCCGGCGGACCGTCCTGGCGCTGGATACCGCCGAGCGGCTGCTCTACCGGAAAGACCCGGCAGCCCAACGGCTCGAACAGGAAGAGCACCCGGAGGTCCTCCGATGGCTTCGCGACGAGTTTTTCCCCCGTCTGCGCAACACCGTTGTCCTCCTCGCCGGCCGGCCGGAAGCTGGAATGATGAGGAAAGGGCTCGAGAAATTGCAGGCGGACCGGCTCGAAATTAGAGACATCCAGTTAAAAGGTCTGAGCAAAGAGGAGACCATCGCCTATTTCGACGCTGTGGCCGAGACGGCGGAGAAGATAGGCGCGGAAATAGGCGGAGAGGAGGGACGGCTCGTCAAGGAGTCTCTTGTCAGATTGACGAAGGAAGAGAGAGAAACTGTCTTCCACTGCCTATGCGACGACGACGGGAGGGTCCGCCCCATCTTGCTCTCCCTCGCCGTAGATCACCTGGTCGTGGCCGGCCATCCTATGGAGGAATTGACCACATCGCTGGACAGGGCCCAGACATTCTCCTCCAAGCAGCGCGAAGAAATCAGGAAGAGACTGATCGGCGAGGTGATCGATGCGCTGAGAGAGCGCCGCCATCCCGCCGACAGGATCATCCTCGCCCTGGGTCGGCTGCGGAAGGGAGCGGACGTCAACCTGCTGTCGCGGGTGACCGGTCTCTCGGAACAGGAGATCGAGGCAGTACTCGATCGTGTCCGTTCCCTTTCCTTTGTAAAGGTTCGCCCGGCCGACGAACGGCTCTTCCTCCACGACGAGATGTACGACTTCCTCCGGCCCCTTCTTCTGGAGAAGGCCCCGCCTGGGGAGCAAGAGCGATGGTTCAATGGAGTCAAGGAATATTATCGAGAGCGCATCGAGATGGGGCGCAACCGGGTCGCCGATCTGTACAGGTCGGTGGGTAGGGAGGTCCTCCCACCCAACGAGGTCGCCGAGGGTATCGAAAGGGCACTGACTCACGTCCGAGAGGCGATGACCGAGGACCTCTACTACCGGCTGTGCTGGGATCCCGCCCAGGGATTCCAGACCTATTACCGCTATGCCGAAGAAGCACTGGCCGCCCAGGACGAAAGCCTGGACCTGCTCCTGCGGGCCGAGTTGCTGGGGTTCCTGACCGAGCGAGATCCTGAGGGCAAGGAGGAGAAGATCGACGGCCTGCGCCGTGCCGACGTAATCGCCGACCTCGCGGTGCGCTGGATCAAACGGCGGATCAACGAGGAAAGGTACGACGAAGCGGTCGAGATCGCACAGCGCCTGGCCGGAGATGCGGCCGATCTGATCGAGGACGGCGACGACATTGCCCGGCTGGAGCGGGATGTGTGGTGGGCGTTGGCGAAGATCTATAGCGGGCAATTTGAAAAAGTCGAAGAAGGGCTCAGCGAGGTTATTGAGGAATTAGAGAAAATAGGGAAAGGGCAACAACGCCAGAGCGTCCGCTGGACCGCCGTCCTGGCCCGCGCCTACAACAACCGAGGTTACTTTCGCCGTGTATTGGGCAAATACTACGGGGCGGTGGACGATTACGAGCGGGCGGTAAGCCTGTGGCGGGCCACGGAGATCGAGAGCGAACTGGCTAACACGTTGAACAACCTCGCCTTCGCTAAAGCGGAGGTGGGATGGTTCTCCACGGCCTGGCGGGTCGGTCAAGAGGCGCTTCGACGTCGAGAGGAGATGGGGCCGCGTGTCCCGGTGGGGCTGAGCCTGAACACGCTGGCCCTCATCGCCATTCGGGACGACAAGCCGGTCACCGCACGCCGGTACGCCGGACGGGCGTTGCGTCTCTTCCGAAGCCTCGAGCATCAACGGAAAGAGGGACTGGCCCGCGTCGCCCTCTCGGAGGCGAGACGCCGATGGGCAGAGCGATTGGATGAGGTCGAATGGGTCCTGGGCGCCCTCAAAGCGTGCTATGGCATAGAGATCGGCAACGGGGGAACAACGGAGAGGTGGAAAGTATGGGACGAGGTCGCCCAATTGCTCGGGCAAGAGAAGGTTGTCACGAAACCTCACGATCTTCTCACCAGTCCCGATCGCCAGGTTGAGGCCCTAATTGAGTTGGGCTGCGTCTACCGGGATCTGCTGAAGTTCCTGATGCGGGAGATCCGGGAAATCCCGGACGAGCACCGGAGGAGTTTGCCCCGGGAGATGCCCGCGGGGTATGGTGAGCATCTTGAAGATCTTAAAAGTAGACTGGAGCAATTGGGGGAACAAACTCTTGAGAATGCGGCTGACCTAGCAGGAAAGAGCAGGATCCTTTATCGGAAGATGGAAGCGCTGGTGAACCTGGCCTGGTTGTATTACTATTTAGATCCTTTAGATCCGGGGCGAATGGACTACTTAGAAACGGATGAGGAAGGCAAGGTAGAGCGTAAGTTACAGGAGGCGGAAAAAGTTCGCCCTAAAGAATACGAGATTCGCGAATTCGTAAAGTCCAAGCCTGCAAGAGAACAGGTTGTGCTTCCCTTCCTGATTCAGAGCGGCAAGGCGGAATTGCTCCGGGGACAGATCGCCTTCAACAGGTATCAGAACGGCGGCAAGGAGGACAATCTGAAAGAGGCCGTCAGGCACTATCTCCTCTCGCTGGCGTACGATGCGATGTTCTTTACCCATTCCTTCCGCGATATGCGGCGGGGGATGGATCGGATCTATGAGCGGCTGTGCCAGCTGCGACCTCGTGATCTGCGCAAGGTCTGGGAATGGACCGAGCAGTTCGAAGAAGAGTACGGCCTGGGAGAGATGATCGTCGATGAAAAGACCGGTTGGAAAGGATCGCGGTTCAAGCGGTTCCTAGCGGATAGCTTTGGTCCGCCGGAGTGGCTTTATGAGATCGTCGAAGGTTGATCTGCGACGGTACAGGGCGTCCGATGCACCAAGGCTGAGAGGGGCGATCGGCACTGTGTGTGCCGAGGGGCGGTGGATGCGGACAACCCGCTTTGAGCCAACCCCCGCGTGGAAGCACGCTATGACACAACCGGACTGTCCCTATCACTTGCTCCTGGTAGCCTGCGATGGTGAACAGGCAATAGGGTGGTGCCGGGTCTTCCCTCTCGGCCACAACGGGACGGCCGAACTCGGCGTCGGGCTGCTGGCCCCTTACAGGAACCGTGGCCTGGGCACCCGAATGGTACGCGAAGCCATTCGGTGGGCCCGGCAGGCAGGGCTATCCAACCTTATCCTGACTACCCGCGAGGACAACCAGAGAGCCATCCACGTCTTCCGGAAGTGTGGTTTCGAGGCGACGGGCGTCGAAGAACCGGGCTGGTTAGTGATGGAATTGCCGTTTGCGTGGAGCGTCCTGTGAAGATCGAATTTCCCTTTCTCCTCGTCTCATACCCAGATCGAACCCGGGAATCGGATTGTGCCTGCGCGGAGCAGGGTGTGTTCTTCTCCACATCGGACGGGTTCTCCGAATCGGATTGCGCCTGTGCGGTGGGGGAAGGGCTGGACGCCCCGCCTCCTTCGGCGGCCGGTCGATGGGTGCTGCCTCCTACACTCTACCGCGTGCCACTTCCCAACGGACGCCAGCTGGTGTTCAACCCCGTTAGGTCCGGCGCAGTGGCGGTGCTGGACAAGGGCGCATCTGCGCACCCTCGGTCCTTCACCTACCCCTACCCTTCCACCGGCCCACTCTCCCGTCGTCTGGCAGCCCTGGGAATACTGGTACCGCAGGAAGAGACAAGACGAACCCCTTTCCTTCCCCCCCCCACTCTGACGGCGTGGCTCCACCTCACCACCCGCTGCAACCTCCGCTGCGCCTACTGCTATGCCCCCCGTGGCGGGATAGATATGTCGCCGGACGTGGGACGGGCAGCAGTGGACGCGGCCTTCCGTTCCGCTCTGGCCCACGGTTTCACGGTTGTCAAGATCAAGTACGCGGGCGGCGAGCCAACGCTGAACTTCTCGACCGTCCAGGCTGTGCATACTTATGCTCAGCAACGAGCGATACGGCTCGGGATCGGCCTGGACGCAGTGCTCCTTTCGAATGGTGTGGCGCTCACCCCATCGATGCTGGAGTGGTTGCAGGAGGAAGAGGTCCGGCTCGCCATCTCATTAGACGGGATGGGACCGGCCCACGACAGGCAACGGCCACGGGCAGAAGGGAAGGGGTCGTTCGAGATCGTTGTGGCAACCGTGGATCGGGCACGAGCGGTTGGTCTCTTGCCTCACCTCTCGGTGACCGTGACCCGTCACAACGTGGACAGATTGCCGGAGGTGATAGCCTTCGCACTAGATCGCGGCCTCACGTTCAACCTGAACTTCGTCCGGCCTGTGCCAGGTACACCGGACTTGATGCCATCGGCAAAGCGGCTGATCGCGGCACTGCGGGCAGTGGTGAAGATGATGGAGCAGCATCCGCCCCACCGACGGATCATCGACGGTCTCCTGGATCGGTGCGACCTCACCGGGCCACATCGGTACCCGTGCGGAGTGGGACATTCCTATCTCGTCGTGGATCCCCGGGGCGCAGTGGCACGGTGCCATATGGAGATGCATACCAGGGTAAGCACAGTCTGGGAGGAAGACCCGCTGGAAGCGGTGCGAGCAACAGAGGTAGGAGTTCGTAACCTGCCCGTAGAGGCAAAGGACGGATGCCGTAACTGCCTCTGGCGGTACATCTGCGCGGGCAGTTGTCCTCTGCTGGCACGTCGCCTGGTTGGACGGGAGGACGTTCGGTCGCCGTACTGCGAGGTCTACCGGACGATCCTGCCAGAATTAGTGCGGGCGGAAGGAATGCGCCTGTTATAGAGAATATGGGATGAGTTGACCCTTCAACTCGCCTGTCAGAGCCAAGGGATGATCCGGAGAGAGACACTATGTCTCTCTCTTTGCTTGTCTCGCCTCAGCGTCCCATAGACCGCGAACCATCCTCTTTCCGCAGATACGGCTCACACCGCAGCAGCGCCAGCGCGCTATGGCCGTCCACCATCTCTCCGCTGCGGGCTATCTCCAGGGCACGGTCGATCGGCACGGGGTGGACCTCGATGATCTCCCCACATTCTCGATGGGGCTCCCGGCTCAGACGAACGTTCCGCGCCAGGACGACGTGGCAGATCTGGTCAATGATGCTCACGCCGGGACGGAAAGACCCTATGTAGGTCCAGTCGTCGCTCTCGCCGCCCACCTCCTCCGCCAGTTCCCGCTTCGCCAGTTCGATGGGGCTCCCCTGGAAGTCGTGAAAACCTCCCGCCGGGACCTCCCAACACCAATCGTCCATCACATACCGAAACTGCCGGATGAGGACAACTCTCCCATCGGCAGTCAGCGGCACGATCCAGACAGCCTCGACGGCCTCAATGTATATGTATGGGGCCACGTGCCCGTCCGGCCAGCGGACCTGATCCTCCCGGACGCGGAACATCCGAAAGGTGTAGGGATAGACAGTGTGCAGCCGCTGCCATCCCAGGGCACGTCCGTTGATCTTGTCGTTGGCTGATCCCATTTCTCACCTCCCAAAAGGTGCTCCGGATTCTACTCCCTCTGGGTCCGGTGGACAAGTTGGCTTGCTCAAAGCGGGAGGGTGTGATAGGATGCAGGAAGTAGGAAACAAGGGGCAGGTTATGAAGAAGGTCGTCGTTGCGCTGAGCGGAGGGGTGGATAGCAGCGTCGCGGCGGCGCTCCTGGTGGAGCAGGGGTACGATGTCGCCGGGGTGATGCTGCGCCTGTGGGCCGAGCCGGGGGCGGTCCGCGACAACCTCTGCTGCACCCCCGACGCAGTGGGCCGCGCCCGCGCCGTCGCCGACCTGCTGGGTATCCCCTTCCGCCTGCTGGACGTGCGCGAAATCTTCCGCCGGGCGGTGGTGGACTACTTCGTCGCCGAATACCGGGCCGCCCGCACCCCCAACCCCTGCGTCCCCTGCAACCGGGAGGTCCGCTTCGGCTACCTCCTTCGCTGGGCGCGGGAGCAGGGGGCCGATTACATCGCCACCGGTCACTACGCGCGTGTCCGCCGGGTCGGGGACCGATACCAGTTGCTACGGGGCCGCGACTCCACGAAGGACCAGTCCTACGTGCTCCACATCCTCACCCAGGAGCAACTGGCCCACGTCCTCTTCCCCCTGGGCGACTTGACCAAGAAGGAGGTGCGGGAGATCGCACGGCGGAAGGGATTGCCGGTGGCGGAGCAGCCGGAGAGTCAGGACATCTGCTTCCTGGCCGACGGGGACTACCGCCGCTTCCTGCGCCAGGAGGTCCCCGAGACAGCCCGCCCCGGTCCAATCTTGGACACCTCCGGTCGGGTGTTGGGAGAGCACCGGGGACTGGTCAACTACACCATCGGCCAGCGGAAGGGGATCGGCGTGTCCGCGCCGGAGCCACTCTACGTGGTGGCGCTGGATCCGGAGCGGAACGCCCTCATCGTGGGGACGGCAGATGAGTTAGGCTGGACAGGGTGCGTCGCCGAAGGGATGCATTATATCTCCGGCGAGGAGCCCTCGGGCCCCTTCTCCGCCACCGCCAAGATCCGCTACCGTCACCGGGAGGTCGAAGTGGAGGCAACCCCCCTGCCGAACCGCCGCCTCCGGGCCCGCTTCGCCGAGCCGCAGCGGGACGTGACCCCCGGGCAGTACCTCGTGCTGTATCAGGGGGAGGTGGTGGTGGGGGGAGGAGTGATCAAAGAGGGGATCAGGTGACGGGGTGACCGGGGGTTGGATGATGGTCGGCGAGGTATGGAACGAGACGCGGGGGGAGCGGCTGCTGGGGCGGGTGCGATGGTGTGCATCCTTCCTCTGCAGGGGCCGGGGGCTGACCTTCCGCCGTCGGCTAGGGGAGGACGAGGGGCTGTGGCTGGTCGGCGGGCGGGAGAGCCGACTGGATGCGGCCATCCATATGTTGTTCGTCTTCTTCCCCATCGGGGTCGTCTGGCTGGACG
Organism: Thermoflexia bacterium; assembly: GCA_011192125.1. Taxonomy (GTDB): domain Bacteria; phylum Chloroflexota; class Anaerolineae; order B4-G1; family DUEL01; genus DUEL01. The sequence goes on along the minus strand of DUEL01000042.1, from coordinate 11,708 downwards.
GGGAGGGCTGCGTCGTCGACACCTGCCTAGCCCGCCCCTTCCGCCCCTTCTACGCGCCCCGCGCCCCCGCCCGCGACGTGCTGGAAGGGCCACCCTCCTTGCTGGAGCACGTGGCGGTGGGCGATCGACTGCGCTTTCAGGCCCCGCAGGATCCCACCGGTCGCTAGACGGTGGTTCTTCCTAATCACCACGGAGGCACGGAGGACACAGAGAGAAAACTCGAAGTACATTCCAGCCACCTGACACCTCGAAGGGAGCCTCCCGCAGGTTCCCTACGGCGCACCCGAGTGCGCTGTAAAAGGTGCCCTGGCTGGTCATTTGCACCGTCAAACTGTGCATTAACCTGCGGCAGGCTGGCAAACTGTCAGGTAGCCAGAAGTACATTCAGACTCCGCGCTCTCTGTGTCTCCGCGGTGAACAAACACCGGGGTCCCTAACCGGTGAAGAACGGGAGTTCCTCGCTATCCCACCAGGTCTGGTTCTGGGTGAGATACTCCAGGGTGTTCTGAAGAAGCCGGTAGTGCTCCTCCTCCTGGCGGGTCAGGAACTCATACGCCTCCTTCGCCAGGGGGTCCTCCGCCTCCTGAGCCGCCTTGGCGTACAGTTCGCGGGAGATCCGCTCCGTCTCCAGCCCGAACTCCAGCGCGGCGACGTCCCCTTCCAGAGAGATCTCCCGGTCCGGCGTGAAGACGGGTAGCGGCTCCGGTGGCTCCTCGCCCGGTAGGTCCGGGTTGGCCGGATCGAGGGGGAAGTCGGTCGCTATCGCTTCTTTGTAGGGCACCCATCCCCGCCCCTCCTCCAGCGCCCGGTACTCGGCCAGAAGCAGCCGCAGATGATCCACCTCCTGCGCCGCCAGGTCCAGAAACATCCGCCGCCCCCGCTCGCTGGAGGCCCGCTCAGCGGCCTGGGTGTAGAACCGATACCCGTCCCGCTCCAGACTCATCCCGCGCCGTAAAACGCCCAACGGGGTGTCCCAGTCCATCGCAACCTCCTTTCGAAAAGACCGGTGCGAAGTCAGCAGTTCGCCGATTCGTTGACTCGCTGACTCGTTGATTCGCCGATCCGTTTCATCCCACCTCCACCTCCTCTGCCTCCGCAAGGATGTCCCGCTGCTGCGTCGCCGCCTCCGCCTCCGGCTCCCCTCGCCGCCGCTGGAGCAGGTACAACCCGCCGAGAGCGACCAGCGGGAGCGCGACCGCCAGCAGCAGATACACCGGCGGATCCAGCCGGGGCGAGGCGGAGAATCGGTCCAGGTTGAAGAGGATCAATGCCACAGAGAGCCACACGGTGAGAAAGTTGGGGATCGGGTCCCCAGAGCGGAGAAGTTGCAGGCCGATGACCCGCTCCTTCGTAAAGGGAAAGAAGAGATTACTCCCCATAAATCCCAGTTGGTCCTCCAGGATGTGGCCGGCGAAGCCCAGGCCGGTCACCACCCCGGCCCAGAAGGGGATCCGGGAGAGCGCCCCGCGGGCGATCCACTCGACGAGGGCGAAGAAGCCCGCCACACTCAGCGCCAGCACCGCCGCCAGGGTCAGGCTGTGCGACCAGCGCCGGTGCCAGTCCAGAAAGTGGACGTGGAGTCGATCCCCCTTGCGCACGAACTTGAAGGACGGGCCGCTGAAGATGTCGACCCGGTTCTCGGCGTCGTAGGTATGGACCATCGGCACGCCGACTTTGACCCGGACCTCCTCCGCGCCCTCCGGCTCGGAGCCGGGGAAGGGGACCTGCCCGGTGTTGACGACGGGGCCGATGCGGACCGCCACCTCGTTGTGCGCGGGGTCGAACCGGACCACGTACTGCCGCCACAGGTCGGCCCCCAACCGGATGGTGTGGAGCATCACGCTCTGAGGCCTCCCCGTCTCGTAGGCTTTGCGCATCGCGCCGACCAGCCCCTCGGCGATCGTCCGCGCGTCCGGCTCCGGGCCGGGGTCGATCTCCAGGTCGTACCGCTCGAAGTAGCGGGCGAGCTTGAAGTCGAGGGTGTCCGGCAGGATGCCGGCGATCCCTCCCAGGACGGGCAGCAGCGACCCCTCCGCCGCTTGCTGCACCACCTCTGGGAAGAACGTCGCCAGGGCGACACCGGTGATGAAATGAGCGATGCCTTTCATTTTCCTTCGGGCCGTTGGGATCGGCCCTCTCATTCTACTCGCCCTATTCAGGTGTGCAAGTTCACCGTCCCATCGGTGTGTTTCGGTTCGGGAGCAGCGGCACAACGGGCCGGAGGTGGAATTCACCGCAGAGGCGCGGAGGGCGCAGAGCCCTTATTAATCCACCCCGTTTTCCGGTTGGCTTTTCCAATTGAATGGAGTATAATGAGCGCACCTTCACGGTACAGGAGCCACATAGCCTATGGAGATCGTCTGGTATGGTCTGAATACCTTCCGCTTCAGCGAACGGGGGATGGCCTCCGTCGTCACCGACCCTTACCCCCCCGAAGTCGGCCTTACCTACCCTCGACCTCGCGCCGACATCGTCACCGTCAGCCGGAACACCCCCGAGTGCAGTTACACCCGTGGGGTGCGCGGTCCCTTCCGGGTCTTCGATACCCCGGGTGAGTACGAGGTCGGCGGCGTGTTCGTCACTGCGATCCCGACCATCGTCGGCCCGAAGAAGAGCCCGGAACGGAACATCATCTTCCATTTCGACTACGACGGACTCACCATCTGCCACCTGGGCCATCTGGACCGGGTCCCCACCCAGGCCCATATCGAAGCGCTGGGAGCGGTGGATATTTTGCTGGTGCCCATCGGGGGAGACGGCGGCCTGAAGCCAGCCAAGGCCGCAGAGGTCATCAGCCTCCTCGAACCCTCCATCGTCATCCCGATGCGGTACAAGATCCCTGGACTGAAGATGTCGCTAGGGTCGCTCTCCCGCTTCCTCCAGCAGATGGGCCTGGAGAAGGCGAAGCCTCAGGAAGCGCTGAAGATCTCACGTCACCGCCTCCCCTCGGAGACGGAGGTGGTCGTCCTCACACCCCGAGTGGAATAGGCAAGATGAAGAAAGGGCACGTCCTCCTAACGCTGGCGGTCCTGCTGGCGGTCCTCCTCTCATCCTGTCGCCCCCCCGCCGGTGCTGACGACCTCCTCGCCACCGGCCGTCGCCTCGTCGAGGCCAGCCGCTGCGAGGGGGTGGATCGGTACGGGGACGCCGTCGAGGCCCTGGAGCAGGCCCTTCAGGCGGATCCGACGCAGGCGGAGGCCTACTACTGGCTCTACACCGCCTACACCGAGTTGGGCGACGCGGGCAAGGCTGCTGAAACGATGGACCGGCTGGAAGCGACCGTCTCCGGGAGTCCGGACGACCTGGCTGCCCGCTTCTGGTTGCTCAAGATCTATGTGGACCAGGAGGCAGCGGAGAAATGGCAGCCGCTCCTGGAGGGCCTGGAGGCGGCAGCGGAGGCCACGCCGCAGCAGGCGGACGCGCTGTTCTGGCTTGGCCGGGCCCGGTACGAGACCGGCGACGCGGCCGGTGCGCTGGAGGCGCTGGAAGAGGCAACCCGCCTGGACTCCGATCACGCGGCGGCCTACTTCTGGCTGGGGCAGGTGTACTTCGAGCAAGGGAACCTCGATCAGGCCTGGCAGGCGTTCGACGCCGCGATCCGGCTGAAGCCAGACAACGCCTCCGCATACCACAACCGGGGGGTGATCGCCTACCAGATGGGCCACCTCGACCAGGCGGTCGCCGACCTGAAGGCGGCTCAGGAGAAGGACCCGGACGACCCGAACACTCGCTACCAGTTGGGCGCGGTCTATCTCGTGCAGGCCCTTCCGGCCTTCCCAGGGGCTGGTCTGCCGGACGCGGAGAAGCTCCAGCAGGCGAGGTCGGAGTTCGAAGCCGCCCTCGACCTATGCCCGGGGATGCCGGAGGCCCTCATCGGCCTGGGTAACCTCTACCTCCTGCAGGGCGACGCTACCGCAGCCGTAGCACAGTTGGAGCAGGCTCTGGAGCGGGTGCCCGACTCGCCGGAGGGCCTCTACGCGCTGGCCCAGGCCTACGCCCAGCAGGGCAACCTCCAGGCCGCCTGCTCCACCATCGACCGGTTCCTGGCCCTCGACGTCGCCGAGGAGTGGCACAGCCAGGGCCAGGAGATGCGCCAGCAGTGGAATTGTCCCTGAGGTCGTGAGGTACCACAAAGGTACGGAGGACACAGAAGCCCCGACGAGGGGAGAGACGGGAGGTAGGCAGCAAGAAGCAGGAAGCAGGAAACGAGGGGCTCTGTGTCCTCTGTCTCTCTGCGGCGAGCACGTTTATCGGCAGGGGTGGGGTTCATCGACGCTGTTGAGGAGGTGGAACGATGGGAAGAGGATTGAGCCGCACGTTGGGATCCGTCGTCGCCCTTTCGATGCTCCTCCAGACGCTGGCCCCTTTCGCCCTGGCCGCTGCCCCTTCACGCCCCCCCACATCGTACACCACCCTGTTTCCCGCATGGTACGCCGCCCAGGCCGCGACGCTGACCATCACCAAGTCCGCCAGTCCCGACCCGGTGGACCAGGGAGACCTCATTACCTACATCATCACGGTCACCAACTCGTCGTCTGAGGAAGCCCAGCAGGTCGTTGTGACCGATACCACGCCAGTCGGCACCGTCTTCGAAAGCGCCAGCGTCATCGACGGTGGCGGCGCTACCTGGTTCTGGGGCGGGCTCTCCGCCGGAGAGAGCGGCGAGTTCGTCTGGTTCACCTCCGACCGCATCTTCCCCGACGACGGGGGGCTCCCCGCCAACGCCACCGCGGTCCTTCAGTTCGTCGTCCGCGTCGTGGGGCCGTTCCCCGACCAGGATCTGATCCACAACGACGCCTACTACGCCGACGCCGCCAACGCCAGCCAGGTCCAGGGCCCCGATGTGACCACGGTGGTCAACGCACCCGCCTTCACCCTGGGGAAGACCGCCTCGCCCGACCCGGTCGCGGCTGGCGAGCGGCTGACCTACACGATCCGCCTGACCAACACCGGCCACCTCACCACTACCCGCCCGTACACCATCGTGGAGACGCTCCCCGCCCTGGTGACATACGCCGATTCGAGCCCGCCCGCGCAGGTCGCGGGCGGCGTGCTGACCTGGACCTTGACCGCACCGTTAGGGGTCGGCGAGGCGACGTCGGTGACCTTCGTCGTCACCGTCACCACCCCGCTCACCGACGGCTTCCCACTGGTCAACGATGATTACCTCGCCTTCTCCAGCGAGGTCACCCCCACCGCCAACGGCCCGGCGATCACCACCACCGTCCGTTCCTGGCCGTCGTTGGTGGTGACCAAGACCGACGAGCCAGACCCGACGGTGGCCGGTGGGACGATCCACTATACGATCGTCGTCACTAACGAGGCCACGGCCAACGGCCCGGCCCAGGGGTTGGTCGTCACCGACCGGGTCCCGCTCAGCACCACCCTCCTGGCCGCGCCCGGCGCAACCTGGAGCGGCACGACGCCGGGGAGCCTCATCACCTGGACCCTTCCCACGCACCTCTGGCCGGGCGAGTCGGCCGCGTTCCACTTCACCGTCACGGTCGACAGTCCGATGGTCTCCGGCACACTGATCCTCAACGACGACTACGGCGCGACGGCAGAAAACGGGCTCGCCCCCGTCCTGGGCGACCTCGTGACCACCACCGTCCAGAGTTTCCCCGACCTCCGGCTGGTCAAGACGGCCGAACCGACCCTCCTCTCACCTAACGACTGGGTGACCTTCACCCTGGTCTTCTCCAACGCAGGCACTACTGGAGCGAGTGGAATCGTGGTGACGGACACGCTGCCGGTGAGCCTGACCAACGTGGCCTGGACCGCCACTCCCAACGTCTCGCTGGCGGGGTCCGCCCATCCCTACTACACCTGGACCGTCGCCCCGCTAGATCCCAACGAGGGCGGCATTATCACCATCACCGGGCAGGTGATGACGACCACCGCCTGGGGGCAGAGCACGGTTTTGACCAACCGGGCTCGCATCTCCACGGCGGATACCGACGCCCAGCCGGGCAACAATGCCGATGAGGCCACCATCACCGTCGTCCCGGGACCGGCGGCACAGGTCCAGGTGACGGCGGTCCCGTCCTCCCTCAGCGTCGATTGCAGCGCTACCGTGACCGCTACGGTGCTGGACGCCTGGGGCAACCCGGTGGCCGATGGGACCACGGTCACCTTCACCACCAGCACCGCGACCAGCAGCGTCGCCCCGGCGACCGTCGGCACATCGGGCGGGACAGCCCTTGCCACCCTGACCTCGATCCGACCAGGGACAGTGGTGGTCACCGCCACCGTGGGGACCGGTGCGTTCGGGACCGATGCCGTAACTTTCGCTCCTGGCGCGCCGACCACCTTCCTCTTCGCCCCGGTCGGTGATCAGGTGGCGGGGGTGTCCTTCGTCGTCGTCCTGACCGCTACCGACCAGCACGGCAACGTGGCGACAGGGTTCACCGGCTCGGTGGACCTGTCCGATGCGACTGGCACCCTCTCCCCCACCACGGCCGGACCGGCGGTGGGCGGAGTGATCACCCAGACGGTGACGATCACCCGCGCCTGGGCGGGCGATCAAATCACGGCTACCGCCTGGGTGACGCCGGACTGCGGCTCGCCCCACTGGGCCACGGGGAGCAGCAACTCTTTCACCGTCACCCACAGCACGCCGGTGACGGCCTCCCTCTCCCCGGCGCGGGCCACCGTCCAGGCGGGGAACACGCTGGCCTACACCACCGTCGCCACCGACGCTTTCGGCAACGGGTGGGATGCAACGTCCGAGGCTACTTACACCGCCTCCGGCGGCAACAGTTTCCTCGGCATACCGCCCGGCAACAACGTCCTCTCCGCCACGGTGGTCGGAGCCAACCTGCCGGTGACCGCGACGGTGGACGGGGTACAGGCCGTGGCGTACGTGACGGTGACCCACGGAACGGCGGCGGAACTCTCCATCAGTCCGCCTGTGACCACCGTGGTCGCTGGCTCTTGGGTGAGCTACACCGCCGTCGCCACCGACGCCTTCGGCAACAGTTGGGACGCCACTGGCGAGACCGCCTGGTCGGCCGGGGGCGGCAACCTCTTCGTGGGCAACGTCCTTTCGGCGACGGTGGCCGGCACCTGGTCGGTGACCGGCACGCTGGGCAGCGCGCAGGACACGGGCGTGATCACCATCACGTCGGGCACAGTGGACCGTCTGGTCTTCGGTCCCATCGGCACCCAGACCGCCGGAGTGGGCTTCACGGTGGTGATCACGGCGGTGGACCGGTTCGGCAATCCGGTCCTGGGCTTTGCTGACACGATCGGGCTGAGCGACGCCACCGGCACCCTCAATCCGACCTCGTGGGGGAGTTGGACCGGCGGGGTGGCTTCCTTCACGGCGGTCGTCACCCGCGCCTGGACCGGCGACGTCATCACCGCCACCGTCGTCGCCACGCCCTCTGTCTGGGGTGCCAGCAACCCGTTCGACGTCCTCCCTGGCGAGCCCGCCCAGGTGCTCTACCAGACCCCGGTGGCGATGCCCATCTGCAGTCAGGCCCCGGTGACCGCCACCGTCACCGACCAGTGGGGGAACCCGGTGGCGGACGGGACGCCGGTCACGCTGACGGTCAGTTTCGGCCTCTACTTCGCCGAGAGCGGCACGGTGACCTATGTGGCGACCACTCAGGGTGGGCAGGCGACGGCGACGCTGGTGGCCGGGCCGTCCTCCGGGGCGTCGGAGACCACGATGGCCTGCGCGGGCTCCGTCTGCTCCAGCCCGCGGTGGGTCCAGGTCACGACGCCCGGCGCTCCCGCCTCCATCGCGCTCCAGGCCGCGCCGACGACCCTGCCTGTGGGCGGCACCAGCACGCTGACGGCGACGGTCTACGACTGCGCTGCCAACCCGGTGGCGGATGGGACGACGGTGGACTTCTCCGTCGCGCCGCCGCTGGGGACGGTCGCGCCGGACCCGGCGACCACCTCCGGTGGCGCGGCGACGACCACCTTCACCGCAGGCCCCACGCCGGGAACGGTCGTCGTCTCCGCCACGGTCGACGGCCTGGTGGCGACCACTACCCTCCACCTGGTCACCGGCGAGGTCTACACCGTCGTGCTGAGGGCTGTGCCAACCACACTGATCGCCGACGGGGTCAGCACAGCGACGTTGACGGTGACCGCCACCGACGCCTACGGCAACCCCGTCGCTGATGGAACAACCGTGGACTTCTCCGTCGCGCCGCCGCTGGGGACGGTCGCGCCGGACCCGGCGACCACCTCCGGCGGCACGGCGGTGGCGGTCTTCACCGCGGGCACGACCACGGGCACCGTGCGCATCACGGCCACCGTCGGCGGACGCAGCGACGTCGTGACCCTGACCCTGGTCCCGATTCCCCACCACTTCGTCTACCTGCCGCTGGTGCTGCGCGATCACGGTCCCAATCTGGTGGTGGAGAACCTGGTCGTCGAACCCGCCTCGCCCCGGCCGGGGGAGCCGGTCCTGGTCACCGTGACCGTCCGAAACGTTGGAACGGTCTCCGCGGGCCCCTTCTGGGTCGATCTCTACCTGGACCCCGACCAGCCGCCCGCGCCTGGGGTACCCTGGAACGAGGTCAGCGATGAGGGAGTAGCCTGGCGGGTGCCTGGCCTGGCTCCGGGGGAGACGGCGGTCCTGCGTTCGGACCAGGGCACCCCTGGCTACACCTTCTGGCGGGGGACCTTCGCCGCGACGCCTGATCCTCACATCCTCTACGCTGTGGTGGACAGTTGGCCGTACTATCCTCTGGAAACGGTGGCTGAAAGCCGTGAGGATGACAACGTCTATGGTCCGGTAGAGGTGCCGATGGGTCCATGACGTGCCTGCATCTTTTCGTCCCATCCCAACAACCGAATAAGCGAGGTGAAACGTGTCCAAAGAGATGAAGCGGATCCTCGTCACCGGAGCCTGTGGTCAGATCGGTTCGGAGTTGACTCCCGCGTTACGCGCCCGGTATGGGAACGAGAACGTCGTCGCCAGCGATATCGCGGAGCCTCCGCCGGTGCTGCGGGAGGCGGGCCCGTTCGAGTTCGTAGACGTGACCCAGCGGGAACGGATCGAGGAGGTGGTGGATCGGTATAAGATCGACACGATCTTCCACATGGCCGCCATCCTCTCGGCCACTGGGGAGAAGGACCCCCAACTGGCGTGGCGGGTGAACATCGGCGGGCTATACAACGTCCTGGAAGTGGCGCGGGAGCGGGGACTGGTGCGGGTTTTCTGTCCCAGTTCCATCGCCGTCTTCGGGCCAGAGACCCCCAAGGAGAACACTCCTCAAGAGACCGTCCTCCGGCCGACGACGATGTACGGGATCACCAAAGTGACCGGGGAACTGCTGGGCAATTACTACTTCCACCGGTTCGGGCTGGACGTGCGCGGGCTTCGCTACCCGGGGATCATCAGCGCGGAGACGATGCCGGGGGGCGGAACCACCGACTATGCGGTGGAGATCTTCTACGAGGCCCTTCGGCATGGACGGTACACCTGCTTCGTCCGCGAGGACACGGTCCTGCCGATGATGTACATGCCCGACTGTATCCGAGCCACGATTATGTTGATGGAAGCCGATCTATCGCGGCTCACCTACCACGCCGACTACAACCTCTCGGGGTTGAGTTTTTCCGCTGGCGAACTGGTCGCCGAGATCAAGAAGCACATCCCGGACTTCGTTTGTGAGTTCAAGCCCGACTTCCGCCAGCAGATCGCCGACTCCTGGCCCCGCACCATCGACGACACCCCGGCGCGGGAGGATTGGGGCTGGGCGCCGAAGTACGACCTGGCGGCGATGGTGGAGGATATGCTGGCGAAGTTACGAGAGAAGGGGGTATAGGCTATGGCAGACAAATTCGATTTCATCCGTGAGGACGTGGCTGCTCTAAAGGAATCGGGCCTCTTCATCCACCTCCGCACCATCGACTCCCCGCCTGGACCCTGGATGATCGTGGACGGAGAGCGGGTGCTGAACCTGTGCACCAACAACTATCTGGGCCTGGCGACCGACCCGCGGCTGGTCAAGGCTGCCCACGAGGCACTGGACCGGTTCGGGGTTGGGCCGACGGCGGTCCGCTCCATCGCCGGCACGCTCACCATCCACGTCGAACTGGAGAAGAAGGTCGCCGAGTTCAAGGGGGTGGAGGACGCCCTCTACGTGCAGTCCGGCTTCTGCGCCAACCAGGCCGCCATCCCGCCGCTGGTCGGCAAGGGGGACGTCATCTTCTCCGACCGGCTCAACCACGCCTCCATCATCGACGGCTGCCGCCTCAGCGGGGCGAAGATCGTCGTCTACGAACACTGCGACCCGGAGGACCTGGAGGCGAAGGTCAAAGAGCACCTGCCCAACTACCGACGCGGCCTGGTCGTGACCGACGGGGTCTTCTCGATGGACGGCGACGTGGCTCCGTTGGACAAGATCTACGAGGTCGCCGAGCGATACGGCCTGCTGACGATGGTGGACGACGCCCACGGCGAGGGGGTCCTCGGCCGCGGAGGGCGCGGCATCGTCGACCACTTCGGCCTTCACGGCAAGTTCGACGTGGAGATCGGGACCTTCTCCAAGGCCTTCGGCGTCGTCGGCGGGGTGATCGCTGGCAAGAAGATCGTGGTGGACTACCTGCGCCAGAAGGCCCGCCCCTTCCTGTTCTCCAACGCCGTCACCGCCGCCGACACCGCCGCCTGCCTGGCCGCCGTCGAGGTCCTCTCCGAATCCACCGACCTGGTCGACCGCCTCTGGGAGAACACCCGCTACTTCAAAGAGGAGATGAAGAACCTGGGCTTCGACACCGGCAAGAGCGTGACCCCCATCACGCCGGTGATGCTGGGCGAGGCCAAACTGGCCCAAGCGTTCAGCCGCCGCCTCTTCGAGGAAAAGGTCTTCGCGATGGCCATCGGCTACCCCACCGTCCCCAAGGGCCAGGCCCGCATCCGGGTGATGGTCTCGGCGATGCTCAGCAAGGATGACCTCGACTACGGGCTGGAGAAGTTCGCCAAGGTGGGGAAGGAACTGGGGGTGATCTGACCGGCAGCCCTCGATAGAAAAACCACAGAGGCACAGAGGGCACAGAGTTCTTCTGTCATTTCTCTGTGCCCTTTGTGCCTCTGTGGTGAAAAACGGTGGATGTCTGAAGTCTGACACCTTTGAGCCTCCCGCAGGCCAGGAACCTGCGGGAGGCTGGCAAACGGTCGGGTAGCCCGATTCGAGATTCGAAAACCTCTGCGTTCTCCGCGCCTCTGCGGTGGGATAGGCCCGACTTTGCTTGACAAATCGCGGCTTCGAGGTATAATCCCGTCGCCGTGGCCGGCTAGCTCAATATGGCAGAGCAGGGGACTCTTAATCCCTTGGTTGCAGGTTCGAGTCCTGCGCCGGTCACCTTGCGTGATAGAAAGGCGGCTGTTGTGTATCATCAGATCACTCTGGTGACGTGGGCATTTGCTCCCGAATGGCTGACAGTTGAGGAGGCATCTCGACTGTCTGGTTACTCTGTGAATACCATCGCGTGGCTGGCGCGTGAGGGAGCAATCGACATCGCAGACGGCACTGAGTTGCTGATCGAGAAGGAAAGCCTGCGCGAGTTCCAAGAATCGCTGCTTGAAATCGCCTGATCTGGCAGTCGTTGTTCCTTGAAAGCCCCGCCATCTGGCGGGGCTTTCTCTTTGGGACAAAAACGGGCGAAAATTTTAAGGTTTCTAGAGCAAACCGGCACTTGACAAACATAATATTCTATGGTAAAATAGACATAGAATAGAGGGGGAA
>DUEL01000041.1 GCA_011192125.1 Thermoflexia bacterium | reverse complement strand
GAAGGGACCTCCAGGGCAGTCCAATTGCCCGGAGGGGATGCAAGGAGGTTGAACTCGAGAAAGTGTCTATCGTCTACACCCACCGGAAGCACCATCAAATTTACACCACTTGACAAGACGCTAACCCGGTGCTAGGCCGGTTTCCCGCCCGCCCCGCCTGTTTACGGCGGGGCGGATCAGGTTGTCCGAACTCCTGTCTAAACCCCAGAAGGCCCTCACCTTGCCAACGGATTACCGACATTCGCCGTTTAGTGGTATAATCGATCCTGGAGCGCTCCCAGCACAGGCGTTCGGCAACGGCAACCGGATCGGTGCCGCTGGAAGCCATCGGGCGGGCGAACCCCTTCTATGGCCGAATTTGTCCATCTCCACGTACATACATACTACTCCCTCCTGGACGGGCTGAACAGCCCCCGGGATCTGGCCCGACGGGCGGCGGAACTGGGTATGCCAGCCCTCGCTATCACCGACCACGGGGCCCTCTACGGCGTGGTCCAGTTCTACCAGGCCGCCCAGGAGGCGGGCATCAAGCCCATCATCGGGATGGAGGCCTATTTGGCCCGGCGGTCGATGCGGGATCGCAACGCCGTGGAGGACCGGAAGCCCTACCACCTGCTCCTCCTGGCCCAGAATCAGACCGGCTACCGGAACCTCCTCCGCCTCGCCACCTTAGCGATGCTGGAGGGCTACTACTATAAACCCCGCATCGACAAACAGACGTTGCTCGAACACGGCGAAGGCCTCATCGTCGCCACCGCCTGTGGGTCGGGTGAGATCCCTCGGCTGATCCAGGATGGTCGGCTGGAGGATGCTCGGAAGGCCATCGCCTGGTATCGGGACGCATTCCCGGGTCGGTTCTTCATCGAACTACAGGATCACGGCATGCCGGAGATGGACCAGGTCAACCGCCATCTCCTCGCCCTCGCCCGCGAGTTCGACCTGCCGGTGATCGCCACCAACGACGTCCACTACATCCTCCGGGAACAGGCCTCCATCCACGACATCCTCCTCTGCATCGGGACCGGCAAGAGTCGGAACGACCCGGACCGCCTCCGCTACGAAGGGGAGACCTACTACCTCCGCACCGCAGAGGAGATGGCTGCCCTTTTCGCTGAGGTACCGGAGGCCCTCACCAACACCCTGCGCATCGCCGAGATGTGCGAGGTGGAACTGGACTTCCACAACTACCACCTCCCCGTCTTCGAGGTCCCGGAGGGCCATACCCCCCAGTCCTACCTGCGGACTTTGTGCGAGGAGGGGCTGCGCCGTCGGTACGGAGACCGCGCCGACGCTCCGGAGGTCCGCCAGCGGCTGGAGCACGAGTTGGACATCATCCACCGGATGGGGTTCGACACCTACTTCCTGATCGTCTGGGACCTCTGCCGGGCGGCCCGGGAGCAGGGGATCTGGTACAACGCCCGTGGCTCCGCCGCCGGCTCCATCGTCGCCTACGCCCTCGACATCACGATGGTAGACCCCCTGGCCAACGGCCTCATCTTCGAGCGGTTCCTCAACCCGGGTCGGGTCTCGATGCCCGACATCGACCTGGACTTCCCGGACGACCAGCGGGAGCAGATGATCGAGTACGCCCTGCGCAAGTACGGCTACGAGAACGTGGCCCAGATCATCACCTTCGGAACGCTGGGCGCGCGGGCGGCGGTGCGGGACGTGGGCCGGGTGATGGACATCCCGCTCACCGAGATCGACCGGATCGCCAAACTGATCCCTAGCATCCCCGGCAAGCCGGTCTCTATCTCCCAGGCCCTGGAGCAGGTGGAGGAACTGCGGGAACTGTACGAGACCACCCCTTACGTCCGGGAACTTCTCGACACAGCGGCCCAGTTGGAGGGTGTGGCTCGCCACGCGTCGACCCACGCCGCCGGGGTCGTCATCGCCGACGCGCCGCTGGTCACCTACTGTCCCCTCCACCGGCCGACCAAAGGGGACTCCCAAGGCGGCAACGGAGCGGAGGGCCAGGAGTCGGTCCTCAAGACCGTCACCCAGTGGCCGATGGAGGATCTGGAGGCCATCGGGCTGCTCAAGGTGGACTTCCTGGGACTGAGTACCTTGACCGTGATGCGGCGGGCCTGCGAACTGATCCGCCAGCGGCACGGGGTGGAGTTGGATCTGTACTCCATCCCGCTGGACGATCCGGCCATCTACCGACTCCTCTCCAGCGGGGATGTGATGGGGGTCTTTCAGGTGGAGGGCGCGGGCTTCCGCCGGGTCCTGCGGGATATGCGCCCTTCCCGCTACGAGCACATCGTCGCCGTGCTGGCCCTCTACCGCCCCGGCCCGATGGAGTACATCCCCACCTACATCCGCCGGATGCACGGAGAGGAGAGCATCGAGTACCGCCACCCCGCCCTGGCTCCGATCCTGGACGAGACCTACGGCATCATCGTCTTCCAGGAGCAGATCATCCGCATCGCCACCGACCTGGCGGGTTACGCCGCCAGCGAGGCCGACCTCCTCCGTCGGGCGGTTGCTAAGAAGAAGAAGAAGGAACTTCTCAAGCACCGGGAGAAGTTCCTGGAGGGCGCGGTCGCCAACGGCATCCCCCGCCAGACGGCGGAGGCGATCTTCGCCGACATCGAATACTTCGCCCGCTACGGGTTCAACAAGTGCTTGCCGGGAGACGTGGAGATCGTCGACGGAGCGACCGGCCGCGTCGTCACGATAGAGGATCTCTACCAGGGCCGTGCCTCCGCGGAGCGCACGCTGACCTGCGACCTCACCACGCTCCGGCTGACCACCGGCTCGATCCGGGCCGTGGTGGACAACGGCGTCAGGCCGGTTTACCGGCTGACGACCGCGCTGGGCCGGACCATCGAAGCAACGGGGAACCATCCCTTTTATACCTACAACGGCTGGCGGCTGCTTTCCGAACTGCGGGAAGGGGATCGAATCGCAGTTCCGCGCCGTCTGCCGGTGGAAGGGCGGACTGAGTGGCCCGAACATGAGGTCATCGCACTGGGTCATCTGCTAGCGGAAGGGAACCTCTGCCATTCTCACTCGGTCTACTTCTACAGCCAGGACGAGGAGCTGGTAAGAGACTACGTTCGTGCGGCCGAGCGGTTCTCGAACACCCGCTGCACCGTTTCGATTCACAGGGGTACCTACTCCGTGTACGCCCGCCGGATCGACCGCTCGGAGCCGCCAGGCATCGTCACCTGGGCCAAACGATTGGGGATCTGGGGAAAGCGGGCCACGGAGAAGGAGATCCCCTCAGCCGCCTTCGAGTTGAGCAATCGACAGGTCGCTCTCCTCATCGCGCGGATGTGGGAGGGGGACGGGCATATCGCCCCCGAAGGACGTAGCCTCTACTACGCCACCTCTTCCCGCCGAATGGCTCGTCAGTTGCAGCACCTCCTGTTGCGATTGGGCATCGTCGCCCGGCTGAGAACAGTCGAGTTTCCCTACAAGGGCGGACATCGCCTCGGCTATCAACTCTTCGTCACCGGCAACGATAACATCGCCACCTTCGCGCGCTTCGTCGCCGTTCACTTCGTAAAAGAGACGAGCCGGGCGGCGGTTGAGGCAATGTGTTTGGAAGCCCCCGCCTCCTTTAGTACGAAAGACATCGTCCCCCTGGCGGTCAAAGAAGCGGTGCGAGCGGCAAAGGAACGCGCGGGCGTCACTTGGGCGGAGGTGCAAGAGGCGTGCGGGGTCGCGCCCCGTGAATTCCGTCCCTCGTCCAATGCGGGTAAGCAGGGTTTCTCCCGCCAGACGATCGCCCGGCTGGCAGCCTACTTCGACGATCCGACGCTCCGCCGCTACGCCGAGAGCGACGTTTACTGGGACCGCGTCGTTCAGATCGAGTACATCGGCGAGAAGCGGACCTACGACCTGGAGATCGCCGGGACCCATAACTTCATCGCCAACGACATCCTGGTACACAACAGCCACGCCGCCGATTACGCCGTCCTCACCTGCCAGACCGCCTATCTGAAGGCCCACTACCCGGTGGAGTACATGGCCGCCCTGCTGACGGTGGAGCGGCACAACACGGAGAAAGTGGGGGCGCTGATCAGCGAGTGCCGCCGGATGGGGATCGAGGTCCTGCCGCCGGACGTGAACCGCTCGGATCTGGAGTTCACCATCGAGGACCGACCGGAGGGGCCGGCGATCCGGTTCGGGCTGGGGGCGGTGAAGAACGTGGGGGATGGGCCGGTGGAGGCGATCCTGAAGGGACGCGGGGATCGCCCCTTTAGGGACTTGGAGGATTTCTGCCAGCGGGTGGACCTGCGGCTGGTCAACCGGCGGGCGCTGGAGAGCCTGATCAAGGTCGGTGCGCTGGCTCCCTTCGGCAGTCGGGCTCACCTGCTGGAAGCGCTGGACCGTATCCTTGCCCTCAGTGCCGAGTTCCACCGCGCCAGAGAGATCGGGCAGATGAGCCTCTTCGGGGACGCTACGGGCGTCCGCCTGGGCAGCGACCTCGCCCTCCATGTCGGACAGGTCGGCGGAATGGAGGTCCCTCAGCGGGAACGGCTGGAGTGGGAGAAAGAACTGGCTGGGACCTACCTCTCGGAGCATCCCCTGATGGAGGTAATGCGGGAACTGGACGACGTCGTCACCGCCTACATCGGGCAGTTGGACGAGGAGATCCCGGGTCAGTTGGTGACCGTCGTGGGCATCGTACGTCGGGCCCGGCAGATCACCACCCGCAAGGGGGACGAGATGGCCTTCGTCACGATGGAGGACCTGCACGGTTCCTGTGATGTGGTCGTCTTCCCCCGGGCCTGGAAGCAGACGCGGGAACTGTGGCTGCCCGACCAGATCTTGGTCGTCCGGGGGAAGGTGGACGCCCGACGGACGCCGCCGAGCCTGATCTGCGAGTGGGCCAAACTTCCCGAGGAGGTGGACCGGCCGCGCAGGCCCGCTTCTTCGCCGCCATCACCACTCCCACAGCCCCACCCCCAACCCCGTCGACGGCGGGTCGTCCAGGTCACCTTCCACCGCACCGGCGACCAGAAGCGGGACTTCAAACTGCTGGCGGCGGCGCACGAACTGTTGACCTCCTACCCTGGTCAGGACCGCTTCGTCTTCCTCTTGCGGGGGGGTCCCAACGGGGATCACCTTCTGGAGTTCCCTAACGACACCACCGGCTACTGTCCTGAACTGGCGACCAAACTGGCCGACCTGGTGGGGCCGGACGGTGTGCAGGTGCGAGAGGAGACGTGGCAGTGACCGAGGGGTTGCGCGGACCGGCCGATGTGGAGGCAGCCCTCCAGATGCGGGGAGTCCCTTACCGCCGGATCGAGGTCGCCGAGGCCGCCCGCGCCGACCAGGCTGCGCGTTCGCTGAAGGTCGACCTGGGGGCGGTGGTGAAGACGCTGCTCTTCCTCGCCGACGGCGATCCGATTCTGGTCCTGGTCGCCGGGGATCGGCGGGTTGACCCCCAACGGCTCCGAAAGGTGCTGGGGGCTCGTCGAGTGATGATCGCTTCGCCGGAGCGGGCAACCCAGGAGACCGGCTATCCCCCTGGTGCAGTCCCTCCGGTGGGCCACCCCCGCCCGTTGCCCACCTGGGTCGACGAAGGGCTGTCCGCTCACGCCACCGTGTACGTCTCCGGTGGGGCTCAGAACGTGATGCTCGCCCTTTCTTTCTCCGACCTCCTCCGCGCGACGGGAGGGCGCCTGGCCTCCATCGCCATCCCCACCCTCCCTCGCTGATCCGCTTCTCACCCCCCGCTTGACCTCGCCGCCGTCTGTTGTATCATGCCCTGTGGGCCTCCCCATCGCGGGAGGGTTTTCGTGGATACGGACCGAGAATAGAACCGGCGTTCATTCGAGGAGGAGACATGCGCATCGGTATTCTGACGGGTGGAGGCGATGTTCCAGGGCTGAACCCCTGCATCAAGGCCCTCGTCTATCGGGCCATTGACGAGGGGCACGAACCGATCGGTATTCGGCGGGGGTGGGCCGGGTTGCTGTACTACAACCCCGACGATCCGGCGACGCACGAAGAGTGTGCCATCCCCCTGGAGAAGACCACTGTGCGGACCATCGACCGGACGGGGGGAACCTTCCTGCATACCTCCCGCACCAATCCAGGTCGAGTGGCGATCGACAAGGCTCCGGATTTTCTCGACCCGGATTCCTTCCCCGTCGACGAGAACGGCTATCTGGACTTCACCGCCCACGTCCTGAACGTGCTGGAGCATCTCAAACTGGACGTGTTGATCCCCATCGGTGGGGAGGACACGCTGGGATATGCGGCCCGCATCCATCAGGAGGGTTTCCCCATCGTCAGTATTCCCAAGACGATGGACAATGACGTCTTCGGCACCGACTACTGCATCGGCTTCTCCACGGCGGTCACCCGCAGCGTCCGCTTCATCCACCAACTCCGCTCCACCGCCGGGTCCCACGAGCGGATCTGCGTGGTGGAACTGTTCGGGCGGCACTGCGGGGAGACCTCCCTGGTCTCTGCCTATCTCTCTGGGGCGGACCGGGCCATCATCGCCGAGGTGCCCTTCGATATCGAGAAACTGGCCCATCTGGTCGTAAAGGACAAGTACGCCAACCCCAGCCGGTAC
Source organism: Thermoflexia bacterium (assembly GCA_011192125.1). Taxonomy (GTDB): domain Bacteria; phylum Chloroflexota; class Anaerolineae; order B4-G1; family DUEL01; genus DUEL01. The sequence goes on along the minus strand of DUEL01000041.1, from coordinate 25,556 downwards.
GCGATGGTCACCATCTCCGAGGGCGCCCGCGAGATCGGCAAGGAAGTCCTCCACCACGGCGTGGCCGATCCCTACGGACACAAGAAACTGGGCGGCATCGGCGCCGTCACCGCCAAACGGCTGGAGCAGATCACCGGTGAGCAGACGATGTCCCAGCAGTTGGCCTATCTGATGCGGTCCGGCGAGCCAGACTCGCTGGATATTATGGTGGCTGTGAACTACGCCAACATGGCGATGGATCTGATCCTGGAGAAGAAATTCGGGCGGATGGTGGCGCTGCGGGAGGGTCGGTACACCGACGTGGATGCCAAATCGCCCATCCTGGGGGTCAAACAGGTGGACGTGCGTACCCTGTACGACGTCGAGGAATACCGACCGAAGGTGATGCACGTCCATGGCAAACCGATGTTCCTGTATTAGGATGGTTTCAGGTTCCGGGTACGCCAACCTGTGATCCAGCCACCTGACACTTTTGAAGAGAGCCTCCCGCAGGTTCCCTACGACGCACCCGAACGCGCCGTAAAGGGTACCCTGGCCGGTCGCTTGCGCTGTCAAGCCGTGCATGAACCTGCGGGAGGCTGGCAAACTGTCAGGTAGCCAGACCTGTGATCACAGACGTTGAGACCTGAAATCACCAGGAGGAGAGGATGAAACGCATCGCTGTTCTCACCAGTGGGGGGGACGGTCCAGGGCTGAACCCCTGCATCCGCGCTGTGACCCGAATGGCGATTCATCTGGGCGCGGAGGTCCTTGGCGTCGAGCGGGGGTTCACCGGCCTGATCAACGGCAACATGCGTGCTCTGGAACGGCGGTCGGTGGGGGGGATCATGGGCCGAGGCGGCACCTTTCTTGGCACCGACCGGTGCAAGGAGTTCTACACCCTGCAGGGACAGCGGAAGGCCCTGCGGACCCTGAATCGGTTGGGCGTGGACGGGCTGGTGATCATCGGGGGGAACGGTTCCCTCTCCGGGGCTCTGGCTCTCCACCGGCTGGGTTTCCCCGTCGTCGGCGTGCCTGCGACCATCGACAACGACGTCAACGGGACCGACATCGCCATCGGCGTCGATACCGCCCTGAACACCATCCTGGACGCCATCGACCGGATCAAGGACACGGCCTCTTCCCACCAGCGTGCCTTCCTGATCGAGACGATGGGACGCAATTCGGGGTATCTGGCCCTGGTCAGCGGGTTGGCCGGGGGAGCGGAGATGGTCCTCATACCCGAGGTCGATACCCCGATGGAGGAGGTGGCCGAGGCGGTGGGGTACGCCTACGAGCGGGGAAAATCCCACTGCATCATCATCGTCGCCGAAGGGTGGAAGCCCGGCACCCGCGCGCTGGTGGATTACCTGAAGGGCCGGGAGGACGAACTGGGTTTCGAGGTCCGATTGACGGTGCTGGGTCACATCCAGCGGGGCGGTGCTCCCTCCGCCTTCGATCGGCTACTAGCCACCCGTCTCGGCGCTGCCGCCGCCCGGGAACTGATCGAAGGTGCGCGGGGAATGATGGTCGGCTGGGTCAACAGCCAGGTGGCCCTCACCCCGCTGGAGGAGGCGGTGGCCTTCCAGAAGGCGGTGGACCTCGCCCTGTGGGAGTTGGCTGAGATTATGGAACAGTGAGGGAGATACGAGGGAATCGCTCAGGGAGTACCTAGAAGGAGCCGATAGAGATATCCGACAAGCGTCCAAAGCCCCGCCCAGGCCTCATCCAGCCATCCGAGGAAAAACAGCCCTCCTACGAGCAGGGAGAAGAAAAGCACGAACTGGCAACAAGTCAGTTTCCGCTGGGCCGCTCGACTCTCCTCCACTACCTGCGCCGGGGTTTTGGTTGTGTAGGCTGTCTGGGGTCGATAGGCAGCCTCCACCGTACTCTTCCACCGGCGCATGATAAAGACGGTCTGCCCCATGACCGCGACCACGAGACCGCCGAGCGCCATGGCGACCAGGAGGGGGTCGACGCCGAGGACTTGAGCCACCGCGCGGATCCACCCGAGCATACCTATGACCTCCGTGGCCTCCCCTGCCGGCTGTGCCTCTGCCCACAGTCGGTGGGCCCTCTATCGATCCCCAGAACTTCACCACCCCCGGCTTAGGGCCCCGGTCACGCACCGGTGCATTTCAGTTTGGGAGCAGCAGTATCGGTGGGTTAGGATTGAAATTCACCCTCGGCAGGCCTGGCACCAGCCTGAGGAGCCGGTGCTAGGCCGATTTCCCGCCCGCCCCGCCGTAAACAGGCGGGGCGGATCTCCTGCCTGAACCCTAGGCGTATGCCGCTTGACAAAACCGGAGATTGGTGTTAAATAGGACATAGAACAAATGTTCTAAACCCCTAAGGGAGGGAGTCACATCCATATGGACACATTCTTGGACTTTCTGGCTCGCCTGAACTGGCTTGAACGGATCGGCGAATGGGTCCGCGCAGCGCTCGGCATCCGATCGTGGCGGTTCTGCGTGCCCCGGAACTGCGGCTGGAGTGGGTACGAGATCGAGCGGTTTCTCCGGCGATACGGGGTGAAGATCTGGGGGCGGGATGTCTCGGACCAGTACATCTCTTTCCGTGTGAAGATCGAACAGGCCAACTGGGCGGAGTACCTCCTGTGGCGAAAGGGCATTCCCGTCTGTAGTCCTCCTCTCAACCCGCGGAACCGGCTCTACTACGGTCGCTACCCTCCCGGGTCCGAACCACGCCCGGGAGCCCCCTACCCGAGCCGGGCGGAGTGGCTGGAGTTCTTTCGCTCCTTCCTTCCCTAACGTGCGGGCAGGAATGAAGATCTCCACCTCTCAAACGACAAAACGCAGCTCCCTTCTTCTAACTCTAAGGCAAGGAAACGCTGCGTTCCCACAACTCACACTCTCCCGGGCCTATGGACGGGTTTTCCTCCCAATGTACTATTCTATTCAAGAAGCATATTTCCACAAGTCTTGTTTCTCTGATCTTCGGGCAAGGGTTCGGACACCCTTTACCGGCGGCTGAAAGCTACGGGGAGACGAAGCTCCTCTTCGACGGTTCCCGCCTCCCCTCTCGACATGCTGAGCCCGGCGAAGACCGGGCTTCGCTGCTTGGCGGTCAGCAGCCTCCGGTCGCCGGGCGGTGGGGTCTCCCGCTATGTCCGAACTCCTGTCCAGACCCCTGGCGGATGGCTTGGCAGATCGGGCGGACCGACGTATAATGGAAGCGGATTTTGACGGTGGGAGGGAAGAAGTATGCGCAAGACAGTGTGGCTTCTGGCCGGGTTGGTTTGCGGGGCGTTTGTTGGGGTGGTGGCCGGACTGTTGCTGGCTCCCTATGCCGGGCCCGAACTGCAGGGGCGGATCCGCGCCCGCGTTCAGGAGTTGATCGAACGGGGAAGGGAGGCCGCAGCGGCGAAACGGGCGGAACTGGAGGCCCAACTGGAGGCCTTCCGCCAGGGAGAGCCGATCATCCTCCAGGGTTCCACCGGCGCTGCTGAGGAGTAGAGGCGGATCAGACCGGGTTGAGACTGCAGAGACGCAGGGGACACAGAGATAGAGCACATTTTCTCTGTGTCCTCTGCGTCTCTGTGGTTAGGCCCCTCGCACCAACAGACACCCCTCCGACGTCCACGCCAGCGGCTCCACCTCCGCCTCCACGCCGACGAGTCTGCGCACCATCGAACGGAAGCGGGCTGGATCACCGGTCGTGGCGAAGCGGTGACGGCCAACGTGCCTTGAGGACGGGACGATACCCCGGGCCGCCAGCACCCGCCCCGTCTGCCGGGCGACGGCCGGGGCGGGGTCGATCACCTCGATGTCCGGCCCCACCACCCGCTCGATGGCTGTCCGCAGGAAGGGGTAGTGGGTGCACCCCAGGACCAGTTCGTCGATCCCGGCCTCCAGCAGCGGCTCCAGGCACGACCGCACCAGCGCCTCCGTCTCGGGGGTATCCAGCGCCCCCGCCTCCACTGCTTCCACCCACCCCGGACACGCGCGGGTGAGGACGGTTACGTTGTTGGCGAACCGCTCCAGGAGCGAGGCGAAAAGTTCCCCCTGGAACGTCGCTGGCGTGGCGATGACGCCCACCACGCCGGTCCGCGTGTTTTGAGCGGCCGGCTTGACGGCGGGCTCCATGCCCACGAAGGGGATCTGAGGGAAGGTGGCGCGGAGGTAATGAAGGGCCGCGGCCGAGGCGGTGTTGCAGGCCAGGACCACTACCTGGGCTCCCTCGTCGATGAGGAACCGCGCGATCCCCTCGGCAAACCGCCGCACCTCCATCAATGGCCGAGGGCCGTAGGGCACGTGGGCCTGGTCAGCCACATAGAACGTGTCGCAATGTGGAAGTTGCCGGACGATCTCCCGCCAGATGGAGAGACCGCCCACACCGGAGTCGAATACACCGATCAGGGCCATCGCCAGGTCCCGGGCTCCAGACTCTGGATTTCAGGGCACAGGATGGGGACGACGAGGCGCAGGATGCATCGCCCCTCCCCTACGGGGACGTGATCTCGTACCGGTAGGAGGCAGGCTCGGTGGTGATGGGAGCGTAGGCGGAGACGGCGATCACCGCGCGGCTGGTCTCGTCTCCCAGCGGGATCTCCCACTCGCCGGTTTGCCCCCCGTCCAGTTCCAGCCGCTGCACCGTGGTCTGAGGACCGAAGAGGACCAGTTGGAGCAACCACCGCTGGGGAAGGACGTTAGCGTGGCGGATGAAACCGTCCGGTTCCCAACCCCCACCGTCCGCCTCGAAGTCGGCGAAGTAGCCGATCTCCGGGATCGCCACATCGTCCAGGGCGAAGCCAGGCCGGTTGACGGCGTCGTCGGTGATGTACTCGAAGCGGATCAGTACCTCCTGCCCGACATACGGGCTCAGGTCCACCGTCTCGTGGATCCACTCGGGCTGCTCGCCACCGCCGCTCCTGCCCGTGTAGGCCCAGCCGAAGGAGTTGCCGTTAGGATTGGAGGAGGTCCCGGAGGGAGTGGGGAGGATCTCCCAGGTCTGACCCCCGTCCGTGCTCACCTCCACATAGGCGTAGTCCCAGTCCTCCTCGATGTCATACCAGCACCAGTACTCCAGGGTGGCCTGAGAGACCTCGGAGAGGTCGAAGGCCCGGGTGAGGGTCATATCGGAATCGTCCCCCCGGTTGGACCACCAGAGATACCGACCGCTGTGGGCCTGGGTGTTGATCAGCCCTACCTGGGTGGAGCCGGTGAAGGAGAACCGAAGAGGCTGGTTTCCTCTGATCTCAATGTAGTCGGTAGCGTACTGATGGACGGTGGTCTCGCGGCTCAGCGGGTAATCCCTACTGTTGAACCGCCCGTTCATCCTCGGCGTAGGCGGGTCGATCTCCTCGTAGCCGTACCGACCGTCGTAGAGGGTGGGATCGTCCAGCAGGTTGGCGATGACCCAATCCGCAAAGAGGTCCACGTGGTCGATCCCCACACCCAGCTCCGCCAGGACCGCGTCTACAGCGGCGAAGCCGTTCTCGTCGTGGGCGACCAGCGCCTGCGTAGCCTCTGGACCGAACCGGTCGAGAAAGTAAGAGGTGAAAAGGTACCCAGCGCCGTAGTTGGCCCCCGCCGCGCCGGGACCCTCCGGCCAGGAGTTCAACTGAGTGTCGGGCTCATTGGCGAAAGTATACTCCGCGCCGCCTGGATCAAAGTCGTTCAGATATGCGGCCAGTTCGGAGAACCCCTCGTTCAGCCAGGTCTCCTCGTTGCGGTCGTTGTACCAGTGGATCATATGCTGGAACTCGTGGGCCAGCACCCCGTTGTAGAATTCGGAGTTGACGTCGACGTTCTCGATGTTGATGTAGAACATCTCCATCTCATTGGAGTCCTCCCGCACCTCGGAGACGAACTCGTCGGCGGAGGAGTAGTACCCGGCGACGGAGAAGCCCAGGTTGCGGGCATGAAGGATGGAGAGATGGGGATCATTGTCCACGCCAGGGGTCCATTCGGTGCCGAAGAAGGAGCGATTGGTGGGATAAGTGTGGTTCTCGAACAGGTCGGCAGCGGCCTTCAGCGCGTCCGTATCCACATCCACTCCCTCCTCCACCCACATATAGACGTGGTCGGTCTTGTACTGGAGGACGGCGTAGATGTCGAACTGTTCGTCGGTGTCGACGTTCGAGACGTGGAAGAGGCGACGGGTGCCGAGGGGACAGTCAGGCGCGCAGTCCGAGGGGGAGACGCGCGGCGTGTCCGGAGGGAGGCCCCTCAGGCGGATCGCCAGTTCGTGCAGGTCGCGCATCGGGACCTCGGTGGTCTCCAGCAGGGTCTCGGTCTCCGCCGCGGCATCCGGCACCGGCCCTTGAACGATGTTGGGAGTGGGCTCAGGGGTCGTATCCCGGGAGGGAACCTCAATGAAAGGGCTCCACTCGATGTTCGGCGTCCACACCCCACAGCAACAACAGACTACGCTCAAGGCCAGCAGGCCCAGGGCGATCCAGATCGTGTGCGTCTTCATCACTTCCCTCCCGTACCTGAGGTTTGACCGGCCGCTGCTTGCGCGAAAGGGGAGAAGAGGTATAGTATCGGGTGCTCCTGATCGGCCAGTCGACAATAGGGGTTGCGCGGCTCCACTATTTCGGTTTCACCACGGAGTCACGGAGGACACAGGGATTCCTTCTCCCAAGTCGCCGTGGTAACAGGTAGAAGCGCGCAACGGCTATCGAGGGAGGATTATAGCACAACTTCGGGGATTGTCCCATTCACCGGTCGGGGTTCAGCGCAGAGGATGGAAGGAGATATCTGGAAGACTCGCGTCCTTTGCGATCTTCACGGTCGGATAAAGGCCACATTTCATCAAGGAGCAGGCTATGAGAGAGATGACAGATCGGTTGTACCGCAAGATCACCAACGCCTGGTGTATGTACGACTGGGGGAGTTCGGCCTTCTCCACCACGGTGGAGGCGGCGGTATTGCCCGTGTACTTCAGGGAAGTGGTGGCGGCGAACCTGCCCGGCAACCTCCCGACGGTCTACTGGGCCTACACCACCTCCGTCGCCCTCCTCATCGTCGCCGTGCTGGCCCCCATCCTGGGCTCCATCGCCGACTACACCGGCAGCAAGAAGCGGCTGCTGACGATCTTCGCTGCCCTGGGCATCGCTGCCGTCGCCGCGATGGTCCTCATCGACGCCGGGGACTGGCTGCTGGCTCTGGTGCTCTTCCTCCTGGCCTCCGTAGGGATCGGCGGTTCCTACGTCTTCTACGATGCCCTTCTCCCCCACGTCGCCCGCCCCGATGACATCGACTACGTCTCCTCCAAGGGGTACGCGCTGGGCTACCTGGGCGGTGGCATCCTCCTGGCGGTCAACATCGTGATGATCCAGTTCATCTGGGCTGGCAGCACCCTGGGGCCGCGGCTCTCTTTCCTGACGGTGGCGATCTGGTGGGCGGTCTTCACCATTCCGCTGCTACGATGGGTGCCGGAGCCACCCCCTTACGTGGGCGACATCGGGACGGGGGTCAATCCTGTGGAGGCAGGGTTCCAGCGACTGGGAAAGACCTTCCGGGAGATCCGGAAGTACCGTCAACTGTTCTTCTTCCTGATCGCCTTCTGGCTCTACAACGACGGCATCGGTACGATCATCAAGATGGCCACGATCTATGGATCGGAGATCGGCATCGGCATGATCGACCTGATCGGCGCGCTGCTGATGACTCAGTTCGTGGGCATCCCGTTCTCCCTGCTTTTCGGCAAGTTCGGCAAGAAGATCGGCACCAAGCGGGCGATCATGCTGGGGCTGGCGTGGTACACCCTCATCACCATCGCCGGTTATTTTATGAGCCAGGCGTGGCACTTCTGGGCGCTGGCCTTTATGGTCGGTATGGTGCAGGGCGGGACCCAGGCCCTGAGCCGGAGCCTCTTCGGGCAGATGGCCCCTAAGGCCCGCAGCGCGGAGTTCTTCGGCTTCTACAAGATCTCCAGCAAGTTCGCCGGGATCGCCGGGCCCTTCCTCTTCGGCCTGGTGGGCCAACTGACAGGCTCCAGCCGCCTGAGCATCATCGCGCTAATCTTCTTCTTCATCGGCGGGATCGTCCTTCTCACCCTGGTGGACGAGAAGGAGGGCATCCGGGTAGCCCAGGAGGAGAACCGAGCGATAGGGGTGACGTAGGGAGCAGTGGCTCGTCAAATCGGCACTTCATCACAGAGACACGGAGAGAACTCTGCGCTCCCGTGTCTCCGTGGTTCTTGAGGAACCTCAGACCGCGATCTCCACGTCGAGGGCGGAGAGGACCTCGTCGATGGGGTTGATGATCGTCGCGGCGTCGGAGCCGGCGAAGAGCAACCCGACGACGTGCTCCTCCATGTCCAGTACCGCCGAGCCGGAGTCCCCCGGCTGGCTCATCGGCGAGGCGATCAACTGCCCCTCGAACAGGGCGGAGGGGCCGTAATAGTCGATGCGGACGGTAGCGTCGATCTGGGTGATGGTGCCCGTGGTGTAGCCGGTGGTCCGGCCCGTCTTCTGGACCCGGGTGCCCAGCGTGGCGGTGCCCACGCCGACCGGCGCGCCGATGTAGAGGATCTCGTTGGTCACCAGGTCCGGCGAGAGCGGCCGGGCCAGGGCCGCGTCGACCCGGTTGATCCCCGGCGTCTGCCGCACCGGCTGGAGGCGGTGGCTGGAGCCGACGAGGGTGGCGAGCCAGTTCAGCCCCTGGGCCAGCCATCGGGCCGCCTGGCACTCCGGCTCCTCGGTCCCAAAATCCAGCGGGACGAACTCAGCCAGCGTCCCGATCCGGTCCTCCATTGTCCCACCGTCCACCGTCCCTGGCTGCAGGATGGGATCGCCCGGCCGGCCTCGGTTGAGGTCGGCCAGGACGTGGTTGTTGGAGAGGATGAAGACCTCTGTTCCTCGGCGGACCAGGCAGCCGGAGGTTCCCGCCGTGACCTGGGGATGGCCGACGGAGACCCCGGGGGGCGCTGGTCGCCACCGGTCGGTCGGTTTCTGGTGGGCCCGCAGGAGGCCCGTCTCCACCACATCGGTACGTACCCCCTCCAGCTCCCTGGGGACCAGGTCCTCCGGGGCGAGGGTGGATGGATCGACTTTGTGGGTGACGGAGACGACGATGCTGATCTCGTCCGTGCGGACCCCCTTGCTGACCTTGTACCCGATGCCGCAGGCGACGACGTTGCGGCGGGCCAGCAGTTCGTACTGGTATCGACGCTTGATTTGACCGGCCTCAGCGACGTATGCCTCGTTCACCTTATCTCTCCTTTCCCTGGGTACATCGGATGGCTACAGGGCACGCAGTTCACCCACTGCCTGCACGTCCACCGGCACTCCCTCCAGTTCGGAGGGGATGATATCCTCAGGAGCCAACTGGTCTCGCGGCACTTTGTGGGTGACGGAGACGATGATGGCCAGTTCGTTTACGGCCCTTCCCCCGCGTTGACGGTAGCCGATCCCCACGCCGACCACGTTGGCCTTGCGCAGCAGATCCTGCTCGTAGGCTGCCTTGACCGCCTGCACACGGGCCAGTTGTCCTTCGTCGATCCCTCGATCCTTCATCACTCCCCCTGCTCCTTGCTCCCTTGCTCTCCTCACGGCCCCTGGTATTGGAGGAGCAAAGCCATCTGGGTGCGGGCCATCGCCTCCAACTGCGTATCCTCGGCGGCGTGGGCCAGATCCGCCGCCTGCTGGTAGTCGATCAGGGCGGCCTCGATATCCCCCTTCATCGCCCTCACGGAGGCCCGCAGGTAGTAGCCGTACCCCCAGTCGGGGGCCAACTCGATCGCCGATTCGGCGTCGATCAGGGCGGCCTCCAGGTCACCGATCTGGAGAAGGAGCGTCCCCCGCTGGAACCGGAACTCCCACTCCGCCAGCCCCTGGTTCCGCGCCTTACGAAAGGCCGCCTCTGCCCCTCCTTCATCGCCCAGTCGCTGCCGGAGCACGCCGACCCAGAGCCACATCTCCGGATCGTCGGGGGTCAGTGCGGCGGCGGCCTCGAACTCCGCCAACGCCCGCTCCAGATCCCCCTGCTCCAGCCAGGACTGCCCCTCCTCCGCGTGGCGAAGAGCCTGGCGTACCTCCTCCGGCGGGGCGAGGAACCGCTCGTAGCCCACCCAGCCGAGGACCAGCAGGATGCCGCCGATCAGGCCGAACAACCCCTTGCGCAACAACCCCCGCCGCTGCTCCCGGGCATGGATGTGGTCCAGGAACCACCAGGGGCGAAGGCGGGCCTCCTTCTGCTGCTCCCGCCGCTCCCGAAGGTCGGTCCCGACCTCCTTCAGGAAAACCCGCGCCCGACGCCGGAGGGTCCGCCAGGCCGAGTCCAGGCGGCCCCGCTCCGCCCGCACGTCCGCCCCTGCCTCCTCCAGCCGGTCCAGGGTCTCGGCCACCTGGTCGAACAGGAGGAGCAGTTCGATGGCCTTGGGACCGGTCCCTCGAAGGTTGGGGAGGCGGGCCTCGATCTCGTCCAGGGTCTCCCTCACCTGGTCCAGCCGCGTGTGGGGCCTGGGAGGGATCACCCATTGGACCATCTTACGACTCCCTGGGGGCCAACTCGTCGAAGACCCGCTCCAGGCCCGCGCGGACGCGCTCTCGAATCCTCCCTTCCTCCTCCTTTTCTACGGGGAACAGGCCCAGGAACTCCTCGACCAAAGAGAGAAGGGCGGACCTGCCCTGGCCCGCGGTGTGGAGCGAGCGCACGCGTCGACGGGCTTGCTGGATATAATCGCTCAGCGGGCGGGTCGCTTCCTTCTCGCACACCGGCCCCCGACCTGGAACGATGACCTCGGCGGGGAAGTGGGGGCGACGGAGGCGGGTCAGCGTCCGCAGCCAGGCCCCGGTATCCGGCGCTTCGTCCAGCAGGGGGTGCGTGTTCACCACCAGGGTGTCGCCAGTGAAGAGGAGTTTCCTTCCCGGCAGGCGGACCCAGACGCTGCCGGGCGTGGCACCGGGGATCGACTTGATCACCACTTCGAGGGAGTCATGGAGCGTGAGCCGCCCGTCCACGCCGATCTCCGGCACGGAGAGGTGGTGTCCCTCCAGATCCTCCTCCCGCCCGTGGAGCCGCATCCATTGACGGATGACATCCGCCTCGTTCTCCCTCAACTCCTTCAGCCGGAGCAGCGCGGCCCGTCCGGCGATGACTGGCGCGCCCAGCAACCGAGCGCTCAGCGCCCGGTCCAGCCGGTGGTCGGTGAGGATGGTGTACCGGACCGGCCCACCGGCCGTCTGGAGGATGGCCTCTCGCCAGACGTGGGCGTCGGAGGGGAGGGCGGGGGCGTCGATGGCGATCGCGCCTCCGCCGACGCATATGAAACCGACGTTGATGTCGGGGTAGAAGGTCGCTACATAGACACCGGGAATGATCTCTTCCATTGGCTCACTCCGTCGACGTGGGGTCCTGGGTCTCAAGGATGGAGGCCGCCTGTCTCAGACTATTCTCAACTCGCTGGCGGTCCGCCGTGGGTGCGCTGCCCTGGGCGAAGTGGGGCTGCCCGCCTCCCTTCCCGCCCAGGAGGTCGCACACAGCCCGGAGCAGCGCGCGGGCGTCCACCTCCAACCCCTCCGAGCGGGCGACACAGAGGTGGGTGCGCTCCGCCAGTGCGGCCAGGAGAACGACCGTGTCCGGTGCGCCGATCAACCGCTGGGCCAGCGATCGGAGGTCGGCCGGCTCGTATCCCTCCAGTACGGCCCGGACGACGCGGACCGGCCCCGGAGGGGCAGACCGAAGGAGCCGCTCCGCCAGACCCTCCAGCAACTGTTCCCGTGCCGCCCGCAGTTCCCGCCGGGTGGCCTTCAGGCTCTCCTGGAGCCGGGAGACGGCCTCTTCGAGTTCATCCTGCCCGACGGTCAGCGCGGTGGAGAGACGGTGAACGATCCGGTTCTTCCGTCGGTAATCCCGCAGCGCCCGACCGCCGCAGACGAACTCCACCCGGGTCTCCTCACCCCGGTAGTCGAGCCGGAGCACCTTGAGCAGGCCGACCTCGCCCGTGTGGGCGACGTGGGTTCCACCGCAGGGATTGAGGTCGAAATCCGCCACCTCCACCAGCCGGATCGGCCCTTCGACCTGGGGAGGACGCCGCAACGGCAGGCCGGCGACCTCGTCGGCCTGGACGAAACGGCTCGCGACCGACCGGTCCTCCCAGATGATCCGGTTGACCAGGTCCTCGACCTCCTCCATCGCCTCAAGAGGGACGCGGGGTCGGTTGAGATCGATGGTGCTGACCTCTGCGCCGAGGTGGAAGGAGACGGTGTCGGCATCCAGCAACCGCTCGCAGGCGGCGGAGAGGAGGTGCTGACCGGTGTGCTGCTGCATATGGTCGAACCGGCGGCCCCAGTCGACCTCGCCGATCACCCGATCGGGCAGACGGTCCTCTTCGAGAAGGTGGAGGACAGCCCCGTCCTCCTCGCGGATCACAACGTCCACCACGGCGACCCCGGAGAGGGTCCCACGGTCCGCTGGCTGGCCGCCGGAGGTGGGGTAGAAGGCGGTGCGGTCGAGCACCACCGCGGGACGGCCTTCCCAGGTCAGCCGCTCCACCACGCGGGCCTCGAAGCGGGTGAGGTACGGATCAGTATAGTACAGCCGCTCAGGATAGGGAACAGCCATCAGGCGGCCTCCGTCGGTTCGGCGATGGGGATGGTGAACTTGAAGGTGGCACCCTCACTGGGGACGCTTTCGACCCAGATCCGACCTCCGTGGGCCTCCACGGCCAGTTTACAGAAAGCCAGCCCCAGGCCGGTCCCGCGCACCAGCGTATCGCCGCCCCGGGTGAACCGCTCGAAGATGCGCTCCTGATCCTCGGGGGCGACACCGGGACCGGTGTCGGAGACGGCGAAGAGGACCATATCGGGATCGGCCTGCTCTACGGTGACCCGGATCCTCCCCTCGAAGGGGGTAAACTTCAGCGCGTTGTCCAGCAGGTTGAGGAGCACCCGCTGGAGCAACCGCTGGTCCCCCAGGACAGGGGGGAGTCCCGAAGCGATGTGGGTCTCCAACCGTTGGTTCTGGGCGATGGCCTGGGGACGGACCTGTTCGACCACCTCCTCCACCAACCGAGCGGGATCCAGGGGTTGCCGTTGGGAGAGGGTCTTGCTTTCCTCAAGTTTCGCCAGGTCGAGGATTGAATCGATCAGCAGGAAGAGCTTCTCCCCGCTGCGCCGGGCGATGGCGAACAGCTCGTCCACCGGCATAGAAATGAGGGACTCGTCTCTCTGGGCAGCGTGGATCAGCTCCAGGCTGCTCATAATGGTCGAGATGGGGCTGCGCAGGTCGTGGACGATCATATGGGTGAGGTCGCGGCGCGCTTTCTCCAACCGCATCCGCTCGGTGAGGTCGTGCCATACCCACTGGATATAGGGGCGGTTGTCGTGAAGGATGCGGGTCGCCCGTATCTCCAGAGGGATGGTTGAGCCGTCCCTGGCGATCGCCTCCACCCGGGCGAAGGTTCCTTCCCCTTCCTGCAACGCTCGCTGGAGGCGAAGGTGGGCTTTCTCAGGGTCGGGATGGAGATCGACCATCCTCCGCCCGAGGAGTTCCTCTTTCTCATAACCCAGCATCTGGCACAGGCGGCGGTTGGCGTCGGTGATGATACCGGAGGCGTCGGTGATGAGGATGGGGTCGGCGCTGTTCTCGAAGAGGCTGGCGTACCGCTGTTCGGCGTCGCGGGCACGGGCGTAGAGCCAGGCGTTCTGGATCGCGCTGGCGGCGAGGGCGGCCACGTTGTGCAGCAGCCGCAGATCCTCCTCGTCCAGCGGCTCCTCCTGGGGATTCATCGCCTCGATCACTCCGATGACCTCATCGCCCAGCCAGATGGGGACGGCCATCAGCGCGCCGGTCTGGAAGCCGGTCGCCTGATCCACCCCGCTGTAGAAGCGGGGGTCCTTCCGGGCCGCCTGCACCAGCACCGGCTGACCGGTCTGGACGACCCAGCCCGCGATCCCCTGTCCGGGCTTGAGCCGCATGCCCACCACCTGGTCGGACGCCGCGCCCACGGCGACCTGGAAGACGAGGTCGCTGGACTCCTCATCCACCAGTGCGACCGAGACCGCCTCCACGCGGAAATGTTCACGGACGTGGCCCATCAGGGTGCGGAGCACCTCCTTCAGGTCCAGGGAGGCGGTCAGGGCCTGGCTGGTCTCGTACAGAAAGGCCACCTCTTCCAGGCGGCGCTGGGTCTGGCGGTAGAGGCGGGCGTTGGCGATGGCGACGGCGGCGTGATCGGCGAAGGCGGCCACCAGCCGGGCGTCCGCGTCGGTGTAGGCGCCGACCCGGAGGCTGTCCACCGTCAGTGCGCCGACCACCTCGCCTCGGCTGACCAGGGGGACGCCGATCCAGCCGTGAATGGTGGGGATATCCGGCACGTTCTCCCAGTCCGGCTCCTGCTGCACATCGGCACAGACCATCGGTTCCCGCTGCCGGACCAGCCGCACCATGATGTGCTCTCCGTCCAGTGGGAAGGAGAGGTTCTGGATCCGCTCGGGGTGCTCGAACCCCCGCCAGGCACGGATGGTCAGCCGGTTATCCTGGAGGAGGAAAATGGAAGCGCTGTCGTACGGGACCACCCGCTCTAACTGCTCCAGGATGAGGGAGAGGACCTCGTCCAGGTCCAGCGTAGCGGCCAGGGTTCGGGCGATCTCGCTCAGGGTGTCTGCCAGTTGGCGACGCTGCTCCTCCGTGGTGAACAGACGGGCGTTCTCGATGGAGACGGCCGCCTGATCGGCGATGATGCGCAGAAGTTCCAGGTCCTCCCGGTCGAAGGCGTCGGGCTGGGTGTGGGTGAAGGTGAGGACGCCGACCACGCGGTGGGGCAGGAGCAGGGGGACACAGATCGCGGCGGCGGGGTCCACCTCCCGCTGGGGGTGCGGGAGATGGATCCAGCGCTTGTCCTTCTCCACATCGGCGATCAGTGCGGGTTGGCGATGGCGTATGACCCAACCGGCGAGCCCCTGCTCCAGCACCCGACGGGCGCGGTCGGGGACGACGGAGCGGAGCCTGCCCTTGAAGAAGAGCACCCCCCACATCAGGCGTCCGTTCTCGTCCAGCAGCAGGAGACTGCCCGTGTCCGCGCCGACCGCCCGCCCGCCGAGGGCCACCGTCCGCCGCGCCACGGCGACGATGTCCAGGCCAGCGCTCAATTCCTGCGCGACCTTGAGCAGGAGATTTACCTTCTCCTTTTCTCCCCTGCGACGTCGGCCTTTCCGCCGCCAGGACCACTTGATCATGGGAAAACGACCTCCTCCCGGCCCATCAACCGTTCTAGCACCCTCTCCACGATGAGGTCCAAGTGGTGGGAGTTGGAGACGAAGTCCAGGTCATCCGAAGGAACGGTGAGGACAGGGCAAAGGTTGAAATGGGCGGCCCATTCTTCGTACAGGACGTTGAGTTGTTCCAGATACTCCGGTGAGATCTCCCGTTCGAAGGACCGGCCTCGGTGGGCGATGCGGTCGAGGAGGGTAGAAACGGAAGCCCGAAGGTAGACGACCAGGTCGGGAGGGGGGAGAAGGAGGCTAAGGACTTCGTACAGTTCCCGGTAACTCCGGTAGTCCCGCTCACTCATCAGGCCCTGCTGGTAGAGGTTGCGGGCGAAGACCTCGGCGTCCTCGTAGACGGTACGGTCCTGGACGACCGAGTTGGGCCGTTGAAGCAGCTGATAATGGTGGCGCAGGCGACGGGAGAGGAAGAAGATCTGGGAGTGGAAACTCCAGCGCCGCATATCACGGTAGAAATCGGCCAGGTACGGATTGTCCTCAACGGCCTCGAAGAAGGGCTCCCAACCCAGCCTTTTGCTGAGCAGTTCCGTCAATGTGGACTTCCCGGCCCCGATATTGCCAGCGATAGCGATAAACCACTTCTTCACGACGACACCTCTTTGGCCTGAGGGAGACGCACCGTGAAGTTGCTCCCCTTCCCCGGTTCGCTCTCCACCTCCACGGTACCCCCGTGAGCCTCGACGATTTCCCACACCAGGGCCAGACCGACCCCCATTCCTCCGAAGCGACGGGTGGTTGAGCCGTCGACCTGATAGAACCGTTCAAAGATGCGGTAGAGGTGCTCGGGTGCGATACCGATCCCCTCATCCTTTACCGAAACGTGCACCCATTCCTCGTTCGCCCAGGCGCGGATGTGGACGTCCCCTCCGTCAGGACTGAACTTGATCGCGTTGTCGATCAGGTGGTAGAAGACCAGGTCGAGCCGCTCCCGGTCTCCCAGGACGGGAGGAAGGTCCTCTGGGAAGTCGGTATGGAAGCGGATGCCCGCGCTGCGCGCTCTCGGTTCCTCCTCCGCCAGCACCTGCTCGATGACCTCGGCGATGGAGATGGGCATAAGGGCCAGCGTCTCGCGGGGGAAGGCGCGCAGGGCGGTGAGGTTGTAGATCAGACGGCTGAGCGTGCGGATGTACTCCTGCATCGTCCTCAAGGCCCGACGCTGGGCAGGCTCCAGCGCGCCCAGCCCCTCGCCCAGCAGAAGCTCGGCGTACCCCTGAATGAGGGTCAACGGAGTGCGGAGTTCGTGGCTCACGTTTTGAACCAGCTGGTTGCGCAGACGGTCCAGGTCCTGCAGTTCCTCCACCGCCCGGGCCAACTGGGCCGATTGCTCCTCCAGGCGGCGGTACAACCGGGCGTTCTCGATAGCCACGGCGGCCTGGGCGGCGAAGGCCATCGCCAGACGGGCATGCTCCTCCGTGTAGAAGCCGGGCTCCCGCTTGTCCAGCGTAATCATCCCGATCGCCCGGTCGCCGAAGAGGAGCGGGACGCCCATCCAGGCACGGATGCCGATGTCGGCGTGGGGTGGGCGACGGAAGTTCTCGTAGACGGCCGGCGCATCTTCCAGGATCACCGGAGCGCGACTCTCCAGCACGCGGCCGTTGGGATTGTCCTTCTGCCGCGGATCGAAGGTGACCCCCAGCAGTTCGTTCAGGTTGGGGAAACCTCTCCCGCTGATGATCTTCAGGACGTCCCCCTCCAGGAGCTGCACCGAAGCGCTGTCGTAGGGGACGACCTGTTGCAACTCCGTGAGGATGCGATCCAGCACCTCCTGGGGGTCCAGCGTGGTGGTCAGGGCCTGCACGGCCCGGTAGAGGGTCTCTGCCTCCTGTCGCCGCCGTCGCTCCTCCCGGTAGAGGCGGGCGTTCTCGAGCGCCACGCCCAACTGCCCGGCGATGGCCGTGTAGAAGGTCAGGTCCTCCTCGTCGAACGCGTCGATCTCCCGGCTCTCCACGTTGAGCACTCCGATGACCTGATCGCCGACGCGGATCGGGACCGCCAGTTCCGAGCGGACCTCGGGGGACCCCTCGTAGTAGTAGGGGGTCTGCCGAACGTCCCCTATACACAGCGGCTCCCCGGTCTGGAAGACCCGGCCGCAGACGCTCTTCTCCATCGGCAGGAAGACCTCGTCGGCGGAGATAGCGTAGCCGATCTGGGCCGGGTAGAGCCGCAGGCCGTCCTGCCGATCGGGATCGGGCAGGGCCACGCAGAGGAACTCGACCTCCATCCGCTGGTTGAGCACCTGGATGGTCCGCTCCAACACCTGGTCGAAGTCCAGCGTCGAGGCGGCGGCCAGCATGACCTCGCGCAGGACCTGAGTCTGGGCCAGTCGGCGGGAGGTCTCTTCGTACAGTCGGGCGTTCTCCGTGGCGATGGCGGCCTGGGCAGCGATGGTGATCGCCAGGTTAACCTGCTCGGCGGTGAAGGGGCGGTTGACCTCAGAACGGTCCAACGCCATAACGCCGACCACCTGCTCCCGGCTGACCAGCGGCACGATGAGCAGACTCCTCACGTCGAACGGCTCCACCCATTCCCTGGGGAGGGAGGAGTCCAAGGCGTCAGGGATGAAGAGAGGGCGGCGCTCTCGAATCACGTGGGCGACCTCCGGCACGTCTCTCACTCGACGGGGATAACTGGTGTCCTTGAACCGCTGCCAGAGATCGAGGTGCGGCTCGCCCGAGGCGAACTGGGACATCAGGGGGATCAACCACTCCCGCTGCTCGTCCAGCAGGAGGATAGTGCACCGCTGTGCCCCGCAGGCGCGGGCGGCGTGGAGGGTCACCTCTCGCAGGATGTCCTTCAGAGCCAGCGAGGAGTTGATGGCGATGGCGATTTCAAGGAGAAGGTTGGCCTCCTCGATACGGCGCTGCTGCTCCGCGTACAGCCGGGCGTTCTCGACCGCGATGGCTACCTGATGGGCGATGTCGGTCAGAAGCCGCTTCTGGTCCTCGTCAAAAGCGTGAGGGATATAGGACTGGACGGAGAAGACACCGAGGACCTGGTCTTTGACTATCAGGGGAAGGACAGCCACGGAGCGGGTCGGCTCGCCGATGGGGATCGGCTGGACCGGGAGACGGTCTACCTCTGCCTCGATATCGTCTATCCAGAGCGGCTGTCTGGTCCGAATGACCCAACCCGAGAGCCCGCCGTCCCCCGCCAGATCCAGCGTGACGGGAGGGCGGCGCTCCCCCCGGTCGATGATCAGCGGCAGATAGACCGCCTGTTCCTCCGGCTGATACAGCCCAATGTAGAAGGTGGAGACCTTCAGGAGGCGTTGGACCTCCCTTCCCACCGCCTCTAGCAGGTCCTCCAGGTCCAGCGCGGAGGCGATGTGGGTCTCGATCTCATGGAGAACGCTGAGCGCTTCCAATTGGCGCTGGGTCTCTTGATGCAGGAAATAGTTTTCCACCACGGCGGCGGCCTGGTCGGCCAGGGCCTGGCAGATCCGCCGGTCCTCGGGATCGTAGGTGTGGTACTGGTCATGATAGAAGGCAAGGACACCGATCGCCTTCTGATGGCGGACCAGGGGAAGGACCAGGTAGGAGCGGAACCCCTCCTCGCGGGCCGCCTCCCAAATGGCCTGAGCGCGGGGATCGTGCCACGCGTCCTCCACGTAAACCTCCTGGAGGGTCCGTATCGCCCGGTAATCGGGGGTCTGCTGGAGGACGCTCAAGAGATGATGGATGTACTCCTCGGAAAGCCCTCGGGCGTATCCGACCTTGAATCGGTCCTCCTTCGGGTCGTGCAGCAGGATGGCAGCGCGATCGGCTCCGACGACCCGCGCGCCCATCCCCACCAGCCCGCGCAGCGCCTTCTCCAGTTCGAGGCCGAGGGCCATCCAGCGGGAGGCAGCGGCAAGGGCCTGGAGCCGTTCGATCTCCCGCATCCGCTCCTCGGCCAGGCGGGAGTTCTCCACCGCCAGCCCCAACTGGCGCGCGATGGTCTCCAACGTGTGCTGATCCCCCCCCGTGAAGGGGGCCTGCGGCGGCAGCACAGCGCAGACAGCCCCCACGGCGCGCCCCCGCACGATCATCGGCACTGCGACGTTAAGCGGGCAATCCTTCGGGCAGGGCGGCCCCGGAGGGGAAGGGGTCTTTTTGTATACGATGCGGCCAGCCCTGATGGCCTCCAGGCAGATACAATCCTGGTGGAGCACCCCCTCCCGGCAAACGGTGGGGATCCCCCGTCCGACCACCAAGCGGGGAAGCCCGCCCTCGCCCTTCGGGTATAGGAAGATCCCCACCCCCTCGCGGATCTCCAACAGCCGAGCCAACTCGTCGATCGCCGTCTGCAGAAGTTCGTCCGTGGACAGGAGATGTCCGGCGGCGGCGGTGAGGGCGGCCAGGGCGTCGAGCCGCTCCGCCCGCCGCTTGGCACTCCGCTCCGCGTCGATCAGGCTCAGGCCGATCAGGCTGAAAGCCAACCCCAACGCCAGGGCGTCGGTCAGCAGCACTGCGATCAGATAGGCGGGAGAGCCGGGCGGAGTGAAGGGGGAGGCGATCTTGAGCCCGGCCCACGATCCATAGGCCAGGCCCATCCCCAGGGCAAATCCCCTCTTTCCAAGGCCGTGAATGTAGCGGATGAGTCGCAGGGCGGTGAGAAGGTCCACCAGGCCGGA
This sequence comes from Thermoflexia bacterium, assembly GCA_011192125.1. Classification (GTDB taxonomy): domain Bacteria; phylum Chloroflexota; class Anaerolineae; order B4-G1; family DUEL01; genus DUEL01. Next base: position 5,766 of record DUEL01000041.1, on the reverse strand, counting down.
GAACAGGAAGATCGGAACGGCCGTCAGATGCGGGTCTATAGGGGTCGGCGCAAAGGCGATAAGCGCCCAGAGCAAGGGGATAGACATCCAGGCGTATGCCCGGGGCCGGAGGAGCCGACCGGTGAAGGCGGAGGTGCCTGCATAGAGCAGGAACCCGCTCTCACCCAGCACAGCCAGGCTGGCATAGTGCCATATGGGTGGGCCGCTGGTCGTTGCCAGGGCGTGGTTAAGGAGGAAATGGATGGTGTAGGCCGCCCATCCGAGGGCCCACAGCCCCATGCTGGGCTGCCGGGTCTGTCGCCAGAGGGTGATGTAAGCGTAGATGAGGATCAGGAGCGAGAGGGTGCCGCTGAAAACCGCAGGCCACGTCCAGGGGTTCATCCTCCTTGCACCTCAAGTAGTTGACGTAGTCTGTGAAGACTCTCTGCAGAGGTGTCCAGGGCCCTCAGCGCTGTCTCGGTCGCTTCCTGCGAGTTCGCTGAAAGCGCTGCCCCCAACGCGCCGACCGCCTTCGTCAGCGTCAGAAACTCCTCGATGGCCTCCCATCGCTGCTGGGTCTCAGCCGACGGTTCCCCGGCGGCCTCGATGCGGGCCCGGACCTCGGCCGCGCTCAACGTCGCTCGGATCAGCCCCTCCACGTAGTCCAGGTCCTGTGGTCGACGGACAAAGTCGAGTTCGTCGGTCTCGATCACCAGCACCGGGACCTCGTCGTACTGCGCGAAGTGGCGCTCGTACGCCTGGCGGACACTTTCGATGTAGGCGGGGTCCATCCCCCGCTCGTAGGGCCGATCCCGCATCGCGATCCGCGCCATCAGGGTCTCCAGGCTGGCCCGGAGGTAGACGATGAGGTCGGGCAGGGTGATCTTCTCGGCCAAGGCCTGATGAACCCGCTCATACATCCGTAACTCGTCCCCCTTCAGGTTCAGGTGGGCGAAGAGGCGGTCTTTGGCGAAGGTGTAGTCGGCGATGAGGGGACGGTCGTTCAGCCGCACCCTCTGTTGCTGGCGGTATCGGCTGAGGAGAAAGAAGATCTGGGTCTGGAAGGCGTACCGTTCCCGATCGGCGTAGAAGTCGGAAAGAAAGGGATTCTCCTCGAACACCTCCAGAAGGAGGTCGGCTTGGAAGCGCGGCTGTAGGAGGCGGGCCAGCGTGGTCTTGCCCACGCCGATGACGCCCTCGATCGCCAGATAGAAAGGCCGTCCCACGGTTCTTCCTCCCTTTACAGGATACTGTGGAAAACCTGAAAAGTCAAGGTAAATACAGTTTCCGGAGCACCGGTCCGGACCTGCCCCGTCGAAGGGCGAAAGATGCTCCGCCCAACGTCGAGCGGACTCAGCACTGCCTTGCTCCCCGCCCCGTTCTGGGGTACAATCCCCCTGAACACGCCACCCTAGAGGAGGTTCGCCGATGACCGAGACCATCCGGATCGAAAATATCGCCCAGTATGTGGGAGAGGAAGTCCGTATCCAGGGGTGGCTGTACAACCGTACCGATAAAGGGAAACTCCAGTTCCTCCAGGTCCGAGACGGCTCCGGCTTCGTCCAGTGCGTCGTCTTCAAGAAAGAGGTGCCGGAGGAGGTCTTCGAGACGGCCCGACGGCTCACCCAGGAGTCCTCCCTCATCGTCACCGGCGTCGTCCGCCAGGACGACCGTGCGCCCGGCGTCCCCGGCGGCTACGAGATCGGCGTGACCGGCCTGGAGGTGATCCAACTGGCCCAGGACTACCCCATCCAGCCCAAGGAGCACGGGGTGGATTTCCTGATGGACCACCGTCACCTCTGGATCCGCTCCCGGCGGCAGTGGGCCGTGTTGCGGGTGCGGGCCACGGTCGTCCGCGCCATCCGCGACTGGCTGGACGACCACGGCTTCGTCAATATGGACACCCCCATCCTCACCCCCGCCGCTTGTGAGGGGACCACCACTCTCTTCGAGACCGACTACTTCGGCGACCCGGCCTACCTCACTCAGTCGGGCCAGTTGTACAACGAGGCCAACATCTACGCCTTCGGCCGCGTCTACTGCTTCGGCCCCACCTTCCGCGCCGAGAAGTCGAAGACCCGCCGCCACCTCACCGAGTTCTGGATGGTGGAGCCGGAGATCGCCTTCTGCGACCTGGATCAGTTGATGGAGATCGAGGAGCAGTTCGTCTCCTACATCGTCCAGCGGTGCCTTGAGGAGCGATCGGCGGAACTGGCGCTCCTGGGGCGTGACACCTCCCTCCTGGAGAAGGTCGAGCCGCCGTTCCCGCGCATCTCCTACGACGAGGCCCTGGAGATCCTGGCCGAGGTCCGGGACCAGACGGAGGACCCGGAACTCAAAGAACTGCTCAGGATCGAGTGGGGAGAGGACTTCGGCTCGCCGCACGAGACGGAGTTGACCAAGCGGTTCGACAAGCCGGTCTTCGTCTACGGCTACCCGACCATCGCGAAAGCGTTCTACATGGAGCCCTGGCCCGGTCGGCCGGAGGTGACCAAGAGCGTGGACCTGTTGGCCCCCGAGGGGTACGGGGAGATCACCGGCGGTTCGGAGCGGATTTCGGACCCCGACCTGCTGCTGAAGCGGTTGGAGGAGTGGAACCTGCCGCGGGAAGCGTTCGAGTGGTATATCGACCTGCGCAAGTACGGGTCGGTCCCCCACTCCGGCTTTGGCCTGGGCGTGGAACGGACGGTCACCTGGATCTGTGGCCTCAACCACCTGCGGGAGACGATCCCCTTCCCGCGGATGTTGAAGCGGGTGTACCCGTAGCAGGAACGATCCGTGAAACCGAAGTTTCTCGTCGCCCGCCTGATGCGGCGGTTTCCCTTCCTCTACCCCATTCTCGTCCGCCTGATCCAGTGGACCGCCGCCCGCTTCACCGTGGGGGTCACCGGCGTGGTCTTTAACGACCGAGGGGAGATCCTGCTCCTGGAGCACGTCTTCCGGGGACGGTACCCCTGGGGGCTGCCGGGGGGCTGGGTCGGTCGCCGAGAACAGCCCCAGGACGCCCTGCGGCGGGAACTAATGGAGGAGGTTGGCCTGGCCGTGCGGGTCGGTCCACCGGTGCTGGTCGAACTGGACGGCCCGCCGAGCCACCTGGAGACCGGTTTTCTCTGCGAGGTGGAGGGGAGGGTGGACCACCTCAGCAGGGAGATCCTCGCCGCCCGCTGGGTCCACCCAGACGACCTCCCTGACGGCCTCTACTGGCTCGATCGGAAGATGATCCAGCGCGCGATAGAGATAAGGGAAGGCGGCGATGAAGGCTGACCTGATCGAACTGCGCCGTCGGGTCCGCCCGATGCTGGACCTCTCCGCCCCCCGCGACGCGCTTGCTGCCTACTACACGCTTTACCACGATCCGGCGCGGACGCACATCTACATCGAGGAGCGAGGCGGCCGCGTGGAAGGGTTTCTGACGGTCTGCCAGACGGGGCGGGACCTCTTCCGGTTGCTGGTCGTGCTCCGTGCCCGCACCCTCTCCGCCGCCAGAGCCCTGATGCAGCGCCACCTCCACCCTCGCCGCCCGTATTACCTGGTCACCACGCTGGACCTGCGCCCGGTCGTCGAGACGACGCTGACGGTCGAGCAGGTCCAGATCAACCGCATCTACCGGCTGGACCTGCGCCGCTACGTCCCCACCCTCAACGTCCTCGTCGTCCCGACACCGACGCCGGACGGCTCCCCCCGGTTCGTCATCCGCGCGCGGGGGGAGGTAGCGGCGGAGGCGGGGATCAACTGGCACTCCCCCCACTTCGCCGAGGTCTACGTGTGGACCGCGCCCGAGGCCCGTGGGCGGGGGTGGGGGAAGGCGGTGTTGGATTCCTGCATCGCCTGGATACTGCGCACCGGTGCGCAACCCCTCTACGTGGTCCCCGAGCGGAACACGCCCTCCATCCGCCTGGCGGAATCCACCGGTTTCGTGGACACCGGCGCGCGGGAGTTTGCCGTGGAGGCGGTGAGGCCTGCAGAGTGAAATGCACATCGCGCGCCCTGTTGCCCTGCTACTCCTGATCCTACTAACCGCTTGCTCCCCCGCTGCCCTGCTTTCCCCCACTCCGACCCCTCATCCGACCCCTCATCCGACCACTATCCCAACCTCTGTCCCAACGCCTACCTTTACCCCTTCTCCCACACCGCTCCCCACCGATCTCTACCTGACCCCCGACGACGTCCGCCTCTATCCGGGCCCCGATCTCTACAGCGGCGACTGGGTCACCTTCGACGTCACACCGCGCAATCTGGGTTCCATCGACCCGGCCGATCTGACGGTCCGCATCTACCTCTGGACCGAGGACGGACCGGAGCCGATCGCCGAGGGGGTTGTCGGCTATCCGGCCTTCGACCAGGTCCCCCGCGCCCGGCTGACCTGGGCGTGGGACACCTCCGGGCTGGAAGGAGAGCAGGTTCTCACGGTTCGGCTCGACCCGGACGACGCGGTCCGGGAGGGCGATGAAGACCCTCGGAACAACGCTGTCAACCTCACCGTCCGCCTCCTGCCCGCCGATGAGCGTCCCCCCATCGAGGTTGCCGCCACCTGGACCACGAGCACGACCGCCTGCTGCGAGGTCCATTACCTCACCGGCACTGCCGCCGAGCGGGATCTTTCCCTCATCGTCGACCAGGCCAACGAGGCCACAGACCACGTGGAGGCGCGGCTTCAGGTCCTGCAGGGGAAGCCCCTTTCGCTCTACCTTATCGGCCGGGTGATTGGGCACGGGGGGTACGCCCAAGGGGGGGATCGGTTGGTGATCTCCTACCTGGATCGGCATTACGCGGGCGATAACCTCCGCGAGGTTCTGCGCCACGAGATCACCCATGTGCTGGATGCCGCTGAGCTCAGCCCGCAAGCACCAGCGTTGCTGCGGGAGGGATTGGCTGTCTGGGTCGCCGGGGGCCACTTCAAACCGGAGCCGCTCCGGGCGCGGGGTGCAGCGATCCTCCGCCTCGGGTGGTATATTCCTCTGGGGGACCTGGCGGAGGGGTTCTACACGCATCAGCACGAGATCGGCTACGCCGAGGCGGCCGCCTTCGTCGCCTACCTGGTCGACACCTACGGGTGGCAGGGGTTTCGGGACTTCTACGCCGGGCTCGGCACCTACGAGGGGACCCCGGTCGAGGTGCTGGACGGCGCGCTGATGGAGTCGTTCGGCAAGGGGCTGGACGAGACGGAGGTGGAGTTTCAAAGGTGGCTGGAGGCCGCACCCCCTTCCCTCGACCAGGAGCGGGATCTTGAGGAAACGGTCCGCCTCTTCAACCTGGTTCGTCGCTACCAGCAGATCTATGAACCGGGGGCCTATTTCGCCAGCGGCTGGTTCCCCGATCCCGTGGAGGCGGAGCGGCGAGGCATCGTCGCCGACTTCCTGCGCCATCCCCGCGCGCCGGAGAACATCGCTCTGGAGACGATGCTCATCGCGGCGCGAGAAGCGCTGGAGAGCGGGAGGTTCGATCGGACAGAGCGGCTCTTGGAGGCCGTCGAGGGGGTGCTGGATCAGGGGGCCTTCACCGATCCGCTGGCTGCTTCGTACCTGGAGATCGTCCGCACGGTCGCTGCCGCCGGCTACGAGGCACAGCGGATCGACCTGGAGGGGAAGACTGCCACCGTCTGGGCCATCGCCCACTGGCCGGCTCTGGAGGAACTCCGCTTGGTCCGCATCAAGAAAGGATGGCGGATAAGCCGGTAGTGATCCCGATTCGTCTGCCCACGGCAGGCTCTGCGCGCGGTTCTGACCTTTGGACAGGAGTTCGGACAGCGGGTGTGAGACCCCTTCTCGGCGGGCCTGGCACCGACCT
>DUEL01000040.1 GCA_011192125.1 Thermoflexia bacterium | reverse complement strand
TGGTCGGTGCGGCGGACAGCCGGGGTACGGCCTACGACCCCGCCGGCCTCGACCCCGCCTCCATCTCCGGCCTCAAGCGGGCCAGGGGGACCGTCGCCGACCTGCCCGGCGTGGGTAGCACGGATCGGACGGCGGCCGACCTGGTCGCCACCGCCGAGGCGGACGTGGTGTGCGAAGCCTCCCCGGTCAACCTTCGGCAGGGGGCGGAGCCGGGCCTCACCCACATCCGCACCGCCCTCCAGCGCGGCCTCCACGTCGTCACCCCCAACAAGGGCCCCCTGGTCCTGGCCTACCGGGAACTGCACGACCTGGCCGCCCGCCACGGGGTCCAACTCCGGTTCGACGGGACGGTGGCCGGCGGCCTGCCCGCCATCTACCTCGGCCAACGCGACCTGCGCGGCGCGACCGTCACCCGCATCGAGGCGGTGCCCAACCTCTGCACCGGCTACGTCCTGGAACTGCTGGGGGACGGCCTCTCCTGGGAGGAGGCGAAGGCGAAGGCCCGCGCCGAGGGGGTGCTGGAGGCCGATCCGTCCTTCGACCTGGAGGGATGGGACGCTGCCGCCAAACTGGTCATCCTGGTCAACGCGGTGATGGACGTCCCCGCCCGGCTGGAGGACGTGGACCGGACCGGTATCACCGGCCTCTCCGGGGCCGACGTCGTAGCCGCCCGAAAGGCCGGGCGGGTCTACAAACTGGTCGCCACCGCCGAGCGTCGTCCAGACGGCGGGGCCGACCTTCGCGTCGCCCCCACCCCTCTCCCGGCCGACCACTTCCTGGCCCGACTGGGCCGCAAGCAGATGGGGGTCATCTACCACACCGACATCTACGGCACGATCATGGCCGCCATCGACGAGCCAACGCCGATGCCCTCGGCGGCGACCATGCTGAGGGACATCCTGGACATTTACGTGCCGGGAGCCCCCCCGGCCCGTTAACATCAACCACAGAGACACAGAGGGGGCAGGGTTTCTCCAGTATAGAGAGGTCTCTGCGAACCTCTGTGCCTCTGTGGCGAGACACAGGCACTCACCAGGAGACGGAATCGATGGGCAGGCACTGGCTGACCTGGCTCGACATTCGACGGCTGGTGGTGATCATCCTCTTCCTCGGCCTCGTCATCATGGCGACCCGTCCCCCCTTCTCCGCCGACACGGGATGGCACCTGCAGGCCGGGCGCGTCACGGTGGAAAGCGGCCGCATCCTCCAGACCGATGTCTTCTCCCACACCCGATACGGGTCCCCCTGGGTCAACCACTCCTGGCTGAGCCAGGTGATCCTCTACACCCTCTTCCGATCCCTCTCCTACCCCGGCCTCTCCCTGTGGGTGTACGGCGCGGTCCTCGCCGCCTTCGCCTTCGTCTACCTGCAGATGGAAGGGGACCCCTTCCTGCGGGCCTTCACCACGGTCCTGGCGGCCATCACCTCCGGCGTGATATGGACCCCCCGGCCACAACTGGTCTCGTTCGTCTTCACCGCCCTCGTCTGCTACGTGCTGCACCTGTTCAAGCGCAGGGGGGTCAACCGGCTCTGGATCCTGCCCCCCCTGTTCGTCCTGTGGGTGAACCTGCACGCCGGATACGCGCTCGGCTTCATGGTCATCGCCGCGTTCCTCATCGGGGAGGTCGTCAACCACCTCGTCAACTACGTCACCCCCCCGTCCGAACCGACGCTCGACTGGCGCAGCCTGGCAATGGTGGCGGGAATCGCCCTCCTCTCCGCCCTGCTCCTGGTCGTCAACCCCAACACGACACGGATGTGGGTCTACTACCTGGAGACGGTGCGCATCCCCTTCCTGCGCGACTACATCCTGGAGTGGCGCTCGCCCGACTTCCACTTGCTGGGCCTCCAGCCGTTCATCTGGCTCCTTCTGGCGACGATGGCGGCGATGGGCTTTTCGGGCCGCCGGGCCGACGGGACGGACGTGGTGACGGTGGGCCTCTTCGCCTACGCCGCCCTCCTTGCCGGACGGAACATCGCCCCGTTCGCCCTGGTCACCGCTCCGGTCCTGAGCCGCCACCTGGCGCCGATCCTCACCCGGTTGGGCTGGACCCGTCGGATCCGCCGCCTGCCGCGGCCCACCCCGGCCCGCGGCGCGCTCCACCTCCTGCTGGTGCTTGCCGTGGTGTCGATCCTCGGGGTAAGGGCGTACCAGACCTTCCAGCCGGAGACGATCGAGGAGACCCTGCGCAAGGACTACCCGATCGACGCGATCGAGTGGATCAAGGAGCACCATCCCCCGGGCAAGATGTTCAACCCCTACAACTGGGGCGGGTACCTGATCTGGAGCCTCTGGCCGGAGTATCAGGTCTTCGTGGACGGGCGGACCGATCTCTACGGCAACGACTTCCTGCACGAGTACCTGAACATCGAACTGGCCCGTGAGTCGGCGGGTGAAAAACTTCAGGAGTACGGTATTAACCTGGTGCTTATCGCCCCGAACAGCCCCCTGGCCCTTTACCTGAACTGCACCGGCGGCTGGGAGGAGGTGTACACAGACGATATGGCGCGGGTCTTCGTCCGCAGCAGCACCGCGTCCTCCACCGGGTCGGCTCCCTGACCCGGGGAGAGCGGAGGGATGGGATGCGCAGGCCCCGCTTCTCGCCTGGCTTCGTCGCTACCGTCACGACCCTCCTCCTGACCCTGCCGGTCGCCTACTTCACCATTTTCTACTCGGCCCCCATCCACAGCACCTATTTCTACCCCCAGCGGATCCGCCTGCAGGGGGCGGCGGCCGTCCTCGTCGCGGGATGGTTGATCTGGAAGTGGCGGCGCGGGCGCGAGGCCGCCCACACCCCGATCGATCTTCCCATCGCCGCCCTCCTCGCCGCTGCGCTCCTCTCCACCCTGACCTCCGTCGATGGTCGGCTGAGCCTGGAGACCGTGGTCGGGGCAGCGGCGGGCGCGATCGCCTTCTACTTCTTTCTCGACGTGGTTCGCTCCCCTACCCTCCGCTCCGCGCTGGTGGACGCCGTCCTCTTCGTCGCTATCCTGGCGTGCGGTGTCGGCCTCTACCGGCTCACGCGGTGGTACGTCGACCTTCCCTCCGTCCTCCAGACAGCGGCCTGGCGGTCGCTGGGTCGGGACGTTCCTCCGCCCCGGCTGTCGCTCCTGGGCAACCCGAACACCCTGGCCGCCTACCTCGTGCTGGTCCTCCCCCTTGGCGTGCACCGGTGGACCCGGATCCGCGCGCGGTTGGGGCGGCTTCTAGGGGCTGTCGTACTGCTCGCTGGCCTCCTGGTGCTCCTGCTCACCCAATCCCGGGGCGGCGTGGTCGGCCTCCTCGGCGCTACCCTCACGGGGCTGTGGTCGATGCGGAAACAGATCGGGCGCCGACAGAGGGCCGTCCTGATCGGCCTCCTCCTCCTGGCCGTGGTGGGAGGGGGGCTGGTGATGCTCCAGCGCGGGTTCGACCCGAGCGCGGGGAGCGACGAGGTGCGACTGGAGTGCTGGCGTGTGGCCTTTGTGGTGATGAGGGAGTACCCTTTGCTCGGGAGCGGTCCGGGGACGTTCGGGCAGCAACTGATTCGATACCGCGACCCCCTTCGCCTGCGGGAGGAGTTCGCCCACGCGCACAGCATGTATTTCACCGTGGCGGCGGAGATGGGATGGCTAGGCCTGCTGGCCGCCGGATGGCTGGCCGGCGCCTTCGTCGTCGCCCTTCACCGAGGCAGGGGGCCAAAGGGCGGCTTCACCCTCGACCGGGCGAGCATCGCCGGGCTGGCGGGATGGGGTGCCCACGGCCTGGTGGACTCTTTCCTCGACAAACCGACGATCTCCCTGCTCGCCTTTCTGCTGGCCGCGCTCGCCCTCTCCGCCCGGAGCCAGGTCTTCTATCGACCCTCCACCCGTCGTACCCTTGCCCTCACCGCCACCTGCGTCGCCCTCGCCGCCGCCACCCTCTGGATCAACTGGGGCTTCTCCGCCTTCTCCCACGCCCGTGCGGCCGCCTACCGGGAGGAGTGGGAGGCCGCCAGCGAGTGGATGGAGACCGCCGTGGCGCGGGATCCGGCGAACTGGTACTACCGCCGCGACCTGGCCCTGGCCTACGGCCATCTGGCGTGTGAGGAGGCGGCGTGGCTGGAGCCCGCCATCGTGGCCTACGAGGACCACCTGCGTCGCTTCGACGCCTGGGCACCCGACCATGCCAACCTGGCCGCCCTGCTGGCGGAGGCGGGCGAGTACGACCGGGCCATCACGGCGATGGAGACGGCACGCCGACTCGATCCGGAGGAACCTGCGTACACGTGTCTACTGGGCCGCTACCTGGAAGCGGACGGCCGCATAGACGAGGCGGTGGAGGCTTTCTCGACATGCCTCGCCCGTGCTCCCCATCTGACCTCCGCCTCGTTCTGGCAGGAGACCCCCTGGCGGGCCGCCGCGATGCCGCAGATCCTCCATCAAGCGATCCAGCGGACCGAAGAGGAAGGAGATCTGCTGGCGAAGGCCCGGCTGCTCACGGCGGCCGGGGATTCCACCGGGGCGTTGACAGCCGTGGAGGTTTACCGCCAGAACTACCCGACCGACCCGGACGCCGAACTCACCACAGCCCTCATCCTGGCCCAGACCGGCGATCGAGCGCAGGCCCGCGATCGGCTGGAGGCCCTGGTAGCGAGAGACCCCCTTGTCGGGGAAGCGTGGCTACTGCTGGGCCGGATCTACCTGGAGGAGGGGGATATCCAGCGCGCGGCGGAGGCGGCCTCCATCGCTCTGGCTTTGAAAACCGATGAGCGAAGCCGCCTGCTGGCGGGGCAGGTGGCGGAGGCCCAGGGTGACCTGAAGACCGCCCTCTCCGCCTACAGGTGGGTCGTCGACGGGGCGTTGTACGCCCCGGTCAGCAGTTTCGCCCCCTGGGTGGCCCATCGCCTGCCCGTGGAGGGGGAATGGCTCCCCTGCGTCCGCCCCCCGAGGCCCCACGAATCCCTCGCCGAGCCAACCCTGGCTCTGGGGAGGCTGCTTGAGGCGCAGGGGGAGTGCCGGGAAGCGGCGGACCTGTACCGGCGGGTCCTCAAGCGAGAACCGACCCTGCAGGGCGTGCAAGAGCGACTGGACCAAATGGAGTGCCCATAAATTGGCGATGGGCGCAACGGGACAAACCAACGGATTGAACCGTTCCCCCGATTCGTTAATCCGTTTGGAATTCATTGACTTATTCTCCCGCGGTTGCGCTATCCGCCCAGGCTGTGCTATACTACAGAGGGGGCGGGGAATATGGCGGAAGCGATCCGGATTCTTATCGTTGATGACCACCCGTTTTTCCGCGAGGGGCTGCGGAACGTCCTGACCACCGCAGAGGACATCCTTGTCGCGGGCGAGGCAGAGGACGGTGAGGAAGCGGTAGAGAAAACCATCGCCCTCCATCCCGACATCGTCCTGATGGACATCAACCTGCCCAAACTGAACGGGCTGGAGGCGATGGACCGAATCCAGCGGAGTTGCCCGGGTACCCGGGTCATCCTCCTCACCGCCTACGACGACGAAGAGCAGGTCTACCACGCCATCCTCGCCGGAGCCTCTGCGTACCATGCCAAGGACGTCGATCCCCAGAGATTGGTCGAGACGATCCGCGCCGTGAGCGAAGGGAACTATGTGGTGGGGAACTCCGTACTCACGGAGGAGGAGATCGGCGAGTGGCTGCTGTCGAAGTTCCGGGAGTTCGGCGGCGATCTCGCGCTGGAGGGTGACCGCTTCTTCTCCCCTCTCTCCCCGCGAGAGATGGAGATCCTGCGCCTGCTGGTCCGTGGGATGAGCAACAAGGAGATCGCCTACCACCTGGGGATCAGTCACCAGACCGTGAAGAACCACATCACCTCGATCCTGGGTAAACTGGGAGTAGCCGATCGCACCCAGGCGGCCGTATACGCGCTACGTCGAGGATGGGTACCGCTTCGCGCCGATACGGAGGAAGAAACATGATGGATGCAACCCCTGCAGAGCCCTCCCAAACCTCACCGTTCGACCAGTTGCTGGAGAACTGCCGTCGGGAGTACCAGCAGGTCCAAACCGAACTAAAGGAGATCGACCTGCTCATCAAACAGACCGCGGCGGAGGTTGAACGGCTGGTCCAGCGGAATGCCCAGGCCACCACCCGCCTCCGCCAGATCGAGGCGACCTTCGACACGGTCCCGCGGGAGGACATCCGCGAGGCCTACACGGCGGTCCGTGAGATCCAGCAGCGGCTGTTCACGATGCGGGGACAGTTGGAGAAACTCCAGTCCGACCAGAAGAACCTGACGCGGTACGCCCAGTTCCTGCGGCAGGTGCTGGAGGTAGGGCAGGGTCCGTTGGATCTACCTGGAACGCCGCAGGAGGGACCGACGGAGACGGAGGCCATCCCCCCGATCGTCCGGGTCATCGAGGCGCAGGAACGGGAACGGCAACGGCTGGCCCGGCGTATCCACGACGGGCCGGCCCAGTCGCTGACCAACCTGATCCTCCAGGCGGAGATCTGCGAGCGACTGTTCGAGGTCGATCCGAAAAAGGCCCGAAGCGAACTGGCGAACCTGAAGAACGCCGTGGTCAAAACCTTTAAGGAGGTCAAAGACTTCATCAGCACCCTTCGGCCGATGATGCTGGACGACCTGGGCCTGATCCCCACCCTGCGCCGGTACGTGGAGGATTTCAAAGAGCGGCACGAGATCGAGGTCACGCTGAACATCACCGGGCGGGAAGAGCGGTTCGCCACCTACAAAGAGGTGACCATCTTCCGGGTCATCCAGGAACTGATGACCAACGCCCGGGAATTCTCTCAGGCGACGGCTATCCAAGTGGGGCTGGACATCGACGAACACCGGGTACAGGTCGTCGTCGAGGACAACGGCCGTGGGTTCGAGCCGGAGGAACTGTCCAACGGTCCCCTGGCCGAACAGATGGGGCTGGACACGATGCGGGAGCGCATCGAGATGCTGCAGGGGCGTCTCCGAATCGACACCCAGCCCGGAAAGGGCACGCGGGTCACCATCGAAGTGCCGCTGCCCTAACGCCCCGACACCACCGGAGCAGCGGGCGACACAGCACCCAGGGCAACCGTATTTTCCGTAACCACAGAGGCGCGGAGAGCGCAGAGTTCAACTTCACTTTCCCCAACTACCCTCTGCGTTCTCTGTGCTTCTGTGTACTTTTCCTTTGGAAAATGGAACGGTCCTGAAATAGTACCTACTTCCTATTGTACCGCCCGCCGCTTCGTGCTATGATAAGGTCCGAGGTAAATTCTTAGTAGGGAAGGAGGTGAAAGAGAAATGTTGTACCTGCCGAACGAAGAGGGCCAGGGGCTGGTAGAGTATGCGTTGATTATTGTTCTCGTTGCTATCGTCGTGATCGCCGTCCTGACCCTGCTGGGCAACCAGCTCCAGAACGTCTTCAACCGCATCACCAACGCGCTCGCGCCGCAGAGCTAGCGTTACGTACAGCAACCTAGACCAGCCCGGAGCCCCCTCCCAAAGGGGGCTCTGGCCTTTTATTTGACAACCCCCACCCCCGATGCTAGACTACCCCCGCTACGCATCCAGCAAAAGGGGGGGTCGCTGCCATGGGGATGGTCACCCGAGAGGAATACGAGGAGCGGGAAGCCCGAACCCTCGCGCCCTACGGTTTCAAGAGCCGCGATTCACGAGGGCGGATCGTGCCCGAGGAGGAGCATCCTTATCGAACCGCCTTTCAGCGGGACCGCGACCGCATTCTCCACACCACCGCCTTCCGCCGCCTGGAGTACAAGACCCAGGTCTTCATCACCTACGAGGGGGACTACTATCGCACCCGTCTGACGCATACCCTGGAGGTCGCTCAGATCGGGCGGACGATGGCCCGCGCCCTCGGGGCCAATGAGGACCTGATCGAGGCCATCTGCCTGGCCCACGACCTGGGCCATCCCCCCTTCGGCCACGCTGGCGAGACGACGCTCAACCGGCTGATGGCCGACCACGGCGGCTTCGACCACAACCAGCAGAGTTTGCGCATCGTCGATTACCTGGAGCATCGATTCCCAGAGTTCCGCGGGCTCAATCTGACCTGGGAGGTGCGAGAGGGGATCGTCAAGCACGAGACGGAGTACGACGTCGCCGACGCCGAGGGGTTCGAGCCGGAGAAGCGGGGGACCCTGGAGGCCCAACTGGCCAACCCGGCGGACGAGATCGCCTACAACGCCCACGACCTGGACGACGGCCTTCGGTCTGGGCTGATCACCCCCAGGGACCTGCGCGGTATCGCCTGGTGGGAACGGCTGAAGGAATCCATCGGCTGGGAGGAGAATCACTTCACCGAATTGATCCGCCACCGGATCATCCGCCGCTTCATCGGGCTGCTGGTCACCGACCTCGTCACCGAGACCGCCCGGCGGCTGGAGGAGGCCGATCCCAAGTCGGTCGAAGAGCTGCGCAACCTCCCCGAGAACGTCGTCGCCTTCTCCCCGGAGACGGCGCAGATGAACAGGGAACTCAAAACGTTCCTCTACAACCACCTCTACCGCCACCCTCGGGTGATCCGGATGCAGAAGAAGGCGGAATGGGTGATCACCCGGCTATTCGAGACCTACATTGAGGAGCCCGCCCAATTGCCCTTAGAGGTGCAGCAGCGGGCGGAGGAGGAGGGCGACCTGTATCGGGTCGTCTGCGACTACATCGCCGGGATGACCGACCGCTTCGCCCTGCAGGAATATGCCAAACTGTTCGACCCCCACGAGCGGGTGTAGGGAATTCACCACAGAGACACAGAGGGCACAGAGAAAATGTGGAATCTCTGTGCCCTCTGTGTCTCTGCGGTTTCAAGGGGATAGAAATCACCAGCCGTCGATGTACTTCGCCCACTCCTCGTTCTCCCGTAGATACGTCCCGAACAGGTAGCGAGCGGTGGGCTTGGGTTCGAAAGGCTGGCGCAGCAGTTTCATCCGCGCCTCCTCCAGCGTCCGTCCTCCCTTGCGCCGGTTGCACTGCGGACAGGCGGCGACGAGGTTCTCCCAACAATGCTGCCCCCCTCGATGCCGCGGAATCACATGGTCGACCGTGAGGTTGCTCACCTGCCGCCCGCAGTACTGGCAGCGGTATTCATCCCGTCGCAGGATCTCCCGCTTGCTCAGGTGGACCCGTGGGCGGGGGCGGCGAACCACGTAGACCAGCCGGATCACCGAGGGACGCTCGAAGGTCCGAGAGACGGTGCGGATGAACCCTCGCCCGTTCTCCAGCACGGTCGCTTTGCCCGCCAGGATGAGCCCCATCGCCCGCTTGGTCGTACAGACGTTCAGGGGCTCGTAGTTCCCGTTCAAGACGAGAACCGGGCTGTTCATAGACGTCTTTTGGGTAGTGCCCTCGTACACCGCTACCTCTTGATCCCCCCACCCCTCACCACCCGCCGACCTCGGCTACTTCACCTCTTCTGGGTGCAACACCTCGTCAATGATCCCGTACTCCGCCGCCTGCTCTGCCGTCATGTAGAAGTCCCGATCGGTGAAACGCTCGATCTGTTCCTCGGAAAGACCGGTGTGCTTCATCAACAGTTCGTTGAGTAGCGACCGCATCCGAAGGATCTCCTTCGCCGCGATCTCGATATCGGCCGCCTGCCCCTGCACGCCGCCCAACGGCTGATGGAGGTGGATCGTCGCGTGAGGCAAGGCGAACCGCCGTCCCTTCGTCCCCGCTGTCAACAGCACCGTCGCCATACTAGCCGCCATCCCCACGGCGATCGTGGAGATCGGCGCCCGCAACAACTGCATCGTGTCGTAGATCGCCAACCCGGCCGGGATCACCCCACCCGGGCAGTTAATGTAGAGCGAGATCTCCCGCTCCGGATCCTCCCGGTCCAGAAACAACAACTGGGCCACGATCAGGTTGGCCACCTGATCGGTGATCGGAGTCCCCAGGAAGACGATCCGCTCCCGCAGCAGCAGGGAGAAGATGTCGTAAGCCCTCTCTCCCCTGCCAGTGGACTCGATCACCATCGGGATCAGGTTCTGTCCCTTCATTCCGCTTTCTCCTCTGATTCAACCTCTCCCCGGGCGATGGCCGTCAAACGGTCGACGATCTTCTCTCTCAGCAGCGCGTTCCTCACCTGCCGCCGATCCTCGTCCGAGGGCGTCCACTTCCGCCCCTCCTCCTCCACCGCTTTCTGGATCTCGGCGATGCGGGCCTCAACCTCCTCGTCCGTCACTTCGATCCCTTCCACCTCGACGAACCGGCTGAACACCAGCGCGGATCGCAGCCGTTCCTCAGCCTGCGGCCGTGCCTCCTCCCGCAATTCCTCCTCGGTCTTGCCGATCGCCTTCAAGTAGTCCTCAAAACTCATCCGGAGATCCCGCTGGACCCGCCGTGCCAGGCTCTCCACCATCTCGTCAATCTCTTCCTCCAGCGCCTGGGGGGGGTAGACCACCTTCGCCCCCTCCACCAGCGCCTGCATCACCTTTTCGACATACTCCTCATCCGCCTCCCGCTGCTTCCGCTGGCGGATCTGCTCCTTGATGTGTTTCCGGAGCGCGTCCAAGTCGTCGAACCCCGCCGTCCGCGCCAGGTCGTCGTCTATCCCCGGCAGGAGCCGCTCGAAGACCTGCTTCACCTGGACGGTGAACTCCGCCTCTTCGAAGTCAAAGGAGGAACCCTCAGGGACCTTCAGTCGGAACGTCTTCTCCTCTCCCGGCTCCATACCCACCAACGCCTCGTAGAAACCCGGGAGGGGCCACTCGTTCTCCAGGTCCACCATGGCCTCCGCCTCGTCGTCCTTCAGGAAGACCTCCCCCTGGTCGGTGCGGCCCTCGACCGAAAAGGCGACCACATCCCCCGCTTGCACTGCGCGGCCCTCTCGGGGCTCCAGCACGGCGTGCTCCTCACGCAGCCGCTCCAGGGCCTCTTCGATCTCCTTCTTGGTCACCCGCACGGTGCGGGGTTTGATCCGCAGCGAGCGGTAATCCCCCAGGTCCACCTCCGGCGCTAGCGGCACGGTGAAGACGTACCGCAACGGCTCGGTTTCTACCTCCTCCAGCGAGGCCGGGGCATACGGCTCGATCCCCTCCCGCTCCAGCGCCTCCTTGAAGACCGGTTCGATCAGGTTCTCTGCGGCTTCCCCTCGCAGGAACTCCTCCCCATACCGCTGAGCGATGATGTGGTAAGGTGCCCGCCCCTTGCGGAACCCCGGGATCGAGACCTGGCGGGCGATGGTGCGGGCCACCCGCCGCATCTCTTCCCGGACCCGTTCCTCGGGCACGTTGATGGTCAGCCGCACCTGGCGCGGCTCGACCGTTTCTGTTGCAATCTGCAGGTCGGATGTCTGTTCTGCACGCTCCACGTGTTCCCCCTTGTCCGGCGACATCTAGCCGATAATAAAGCACGGGGCGCGTTTGAACGCCCCGAGAAGTGGGGAAGGCGGGACTCGAACCCGCACGGGATGAACCCACGTGATCCTAAGTCACGCTCGTCTGCCAGTTCCGACACTTCCCCAGGATCAAAGGAGCGTCCTCCTGTCGCGCACTTATTATAAAACGGAGCCCCAATTCCTGCAAGGTTCGCTTCCCCGCCCGAATCTGTAACCGTTTTGCAGGTCGTAACGCCCCTGGCGACCGGAAACCACGGCTACAGACCGCTCTTCGACGGCTCTGATCCCGCTGGGCGAGGGAAGTCCGGCCTTCTAGATTGTTACTGATTCTCCTCGCCCCCTCCGCGCCCTCTGCGCTCCCCTGGTCCCACTTGCGCCTCTACCCCTTCTCGTGTATCCTCTTTGTCAGACCGCACGCTTTCCAACGATCAGGAGAGCCCTACTATGACGCGTCGATTGATCATCCACGCCGACGACCTGGG
The DNA here is from genome assembly GCA_011192125.1 of Thermoflexia bacterium. Taxonomy (GTDB): domain Bacteria; phylum Chloroflexota; class Anaerolineae; order B4-G1; family DUEL01; genus DUEL01. The sequence goes on along the minus strand of DUEL01000040.1, from coordinate 20,530 downwards.
CTTCCCGGCCGGCACGGTGGAAGCCATCGGCGAACTGTTCGAGGCCGGGATCGTCACCAGCACCAGCGCGATGGTCAACCAGCCCGACTGGCCTCGGGCTGCCGCCCTCCTGCGGGACCACCCGGAATGGGACGCCGGTGTCCATCTGGTGATGAACGACGGCCGTCCCATCCTGCCACCGGAAAAGGTCCCCTCGCTGGTCGACTCCGAGGGCCGCTTTCGGGACGGGATCGCCCTCCTGGCCCGCTACCCCGTCACCTCCCTTTCCGAACTCAAAGCGGAATGGAAGGCTCAGATCGAGAGATTCATCGCCGACGTAGGCCGCCCCCCGTCCCATCTCGACCTCCATTGCCATTACCCCTACGTCTTCCCCTCCTGGTTCCGCCTGAGCGTGGAGTTGGCTGAGGAGTACGGAGGTCTGGCCGTGCGTACCCCCTTCGACGACGCGCTGGAGGAGAAGGCGAAAGAACTCTCCGCCCGCTACGGCGGCTTTCCGCCCTGGTTCATCCGCTGGCAGGGACTGCGGTATCGAAGGATGGTGGACCAAAAGGGCCTCCCCCGAACCAACTACTGGGAGTCCGCCTTCTCCCAGGATGGCGCGCGGACGGTGGAGGTTCTGCTGGAGATCCTGGACAACCTGCCCGAGGGAAGCACCGAACTCCTCTGCCATCCCGGCACCGAGGGCTGGCGTAGGGAGGATTACGAGACCTTGAAGGACCCCCGAGTGCGGAAGCGCATTGAGGAACGGGGGATCCGACTGATCGGCTATGTCGACCTCCTGGCCCATCCGCAACGGGCCGGTTGACGGTCCACCGCCTTAACGGAGCACACTCAATGGGGGATCTCTCTCGAAGAACCGTGACGTTCGACCGGCACCGGTTGCAGGTGACGGAGGCCGGCGTGGGCGAGCCGGTCCTCCTCATCCACGGCTTCGCCGACTCCGCCTACACCTGGCACCGCAATATCGGAGCCCTGACCGAAGCGGGGTTTCGCGTCCTTGCCTACGACCAGCCTGGTCACGGCGAATCCGGGCTGCCGGAGGGGTTCCGCTTCGGGGTGGACGACCTGGCACGGGTGGCCCTGGGGTTGCTGGACGCGTTGGGCATCGAGCGGGTCCACGTCGTGGGTTCTTCGATGGGCGGTGGCGTCGCCCTCTACCTGGCGATCCACCACCCCGACCGGGTGCGTCGGGTCGTACCGGTAGCCCCGGTCTGCTACCACCCGCCCTTCCGCCCCTCTGTCTACCTCTTCCGGTGCCCTCCCTTCCTCGCCCTCGCCCGATGGATCGCCGGGCCGTGGCTGGTGGGGCCAGTCCTTCGCTCCCAGTACGCCGACCCCACCCTCCTCACCCCCGACGTGTTGGACCACTACCGGCGGGCCTTCGAACGGCCGGAGTACCTGGAGGCCTGTGCCGGGATGCTGCGCGACTACTGGAACCGAGCCTTCTACGAGACCGCCCGTCGCTACGGGGAGATCCGCGCGCCGCTCCACCTGATCTGGGGCGAGCGCGACACCTGGGTCCCGCCCCGCCGCTTCGCGCTCCGCCTGGCGGCCGACACCGGAGCCGATCTCACCATCGTCGCGCGGGCCGGCCACCTGGTCCAGCAGGCCCGCCCCGGACCCTTCAACCGCGCCCTCCTCCGCGCTCTGGAGAGGGAATGAGAACCACAAAGGACGCAGGCGACCATAAACGTCTCACCACAGAGACACAGAGAACACAGAGTTTCTCCCCCTTCCGGAGGTTTCTCTGTGCTCTCCGTGCCTCTGTGGTGGTTCACCTGTTGCAACGATGCAAGATATCTCAAACCTCTTCGCCTTCCCCCCGTCTCCTGCAGTTCTTGCTTCCCCGCCTTGCCCTCGCCCTCTTCGTTCTCTACTCCCTCCGCCCCCCGCCGATCCTGGTCGTGGTGGGACCGCCGCAGGAGGTGGTCACCACCAACCCCCTCGTCGGCGTCCACACCCGCCTCACCGACGAGGTGGAGGAGTGGAAGATCCAGCGCACCCTCCAGATGGTCCGGGAGATGGGCGCGCCGTGGATTGTCGAGTTCTTCCCCTGGGCCTACTACGAGCCGGAGCCGGGCCGGTACGACTGGGACCACGTCGATATGGTGGTCCGCCACGCCCGCGCCCAGGGGTTGACGGTGATCGCCCGGATCGGCTGGGTGCCCCAGTGGGCCCGGCCGGAGGAGACGACGTTCACGTACCTAGACCCCGATGGGTATGAGGCTTTCGCCGATTTCGTCGCCACTTTCGCCGCCCGATACCGGGGGCAGGTCGATCACATCATCGTCTGGAACGAGCCCAACCTGAGTTTCGAGTGGGGGTACCGGCCGGTGGACCCTGCAGCCTACGTCGACCTGCTGCGGGCGGTGTATCCGGCGGCCCACGCGGCCAACCCGGACGTGGTGGTGCTGGCCGGCGCGCTGGCCCCCACCCTGGAGCCCCCCGGCAGCCCCGCCGGCCTGAACGACCTGGACTACCTGAGGGGAATGTACGAAGCGGGCGCGGCTCCCTACTTCGACGGGTTGGCGGTCCACGCCTACGGGCTGGGCTTCCCCCCGGAGGCCGACCCCGCGCCGGACGTGATCAACTTCCGCCGTACCGAACTGCTGCGGGCGGTGATGGAGGAGTTTGGCGACGGCAACAAACCGATCTACGTCACCGAGGCCGGGTGGAACGACCACCCCCGCTGGACCCGGGCCGTCCGCCCCGCCCAGCGGATCGCCTACACCATCGGCGCCTACGAGTGGGCCCGCCAGAACTGGCCCTGGTGCCGCGTCGTGGCGATGTGGGCCTTCCGCTACCCGGCTCCTCTGCACAACTACCAGGACTACTACACCTTCGTCACCGACGACTTCCGGCCCAAGCCCATCTACCTGGCGGTGCAGGAGTATACGGGACAGAGTCAGCGAGCCAGCGAATCAGCGAATCAGTGAGTATGCGTAACCTCTCGTTCATTAGCCGCCGGTCTCTCATCGCCGTGCTGGTGCTCCTCCTCGCTACCTGTCGCCCCTCCCCCGATGCCCTCGACCGGGTGTTGGAGACGGGCGTGCTGCGGGTGGGGATGGACGCCAGTTACCCCCCGTTCGAGTACATCGACGGGGAGGGGAACCTGGTGGGGTTCGACGTGGACCTGGCGCGGGAGATCGCCACCCGGCTGGGGGTGGAACCTCGCTTCGTCGCCAACCTCCCCTACGATGGACTCTACGACAGCCTCACCGCCGAGCAGGTGGACGTGGTGATCTCCGCCCTCTACGTCGACCCCACCCGGACCGCCGACTTTACCTACTCAACCCCCTACTTCGACGCCGGGCAGGTGCTGGTGATGGCCGAGGGAACCGAGGGAATCGACGGGATGGCGGACCTCGATGGGCGAACGGTGGCGGTGGAGTTCGGCAGCGCAGGGGACGTGGAGGCGCGGGCCTGGGCGCGGCGGCTGGCCTCGCTCACCATCCTCCCCTGCCAGACCGCCGACGAAGCGCTGGCGAAGGTAGCCGCGGGAGAGGCGGACGCGGCACTGGTGGATCACCTCTCCGCGCTGATGACGAGTATGGAGGGACTGCGGATCGTGGAGCCGATGGTGACCTCCGAACCCTACGCTATCGCGGTGCGGCGGGAGGACCGTCGGCTCCTGGAAGCGATCGACGAAATCCTGGCCGCGATGCGCGACGACGGCACCCTGGACCGGCTCCAAGCCCGTTGGTTCACCGCCGCCCCCTGATACCCCCCTGTACCCTGCTTCCTCTCTCCTGCCTCCGGCGGGTGCGTTTCAGTTTTGGGGCAGGTTGCCCGGGAGAGGGAGGTGCGACGCACCTGCTCGCCCCCAGAGTGAAATGTACCCGCTTCCTCACTGGGGTTCAGACAGGGGTTCGGACACACCTGATCCGCCTCGCCGTAAACAGGCGGGGCGGGCGGGAGATCGGCCTAGCACCGGCGCTTCAGGCCGGTGCCAGGCCCGCCGAGAAGGAGTCCCACGCCTGATGTCCGAAACTCCTGTCCGAAGGTCAGGCCGTCAAGGTTGACAAGAGAGAAAAAGAGCGTACTATATACAACAGATTGCATATAGTTTGAGAGCGTATGACACGCCGAGAATCCTACAGGAGGGCAGCGCAGATCTTTCGTCTCCTCGCCCATCCAGTCCGGCTCCACATCCTGGACGAACTGCGACGGGGGGAAGCCTGCGTCTGCCACTTACAGGCCATCCTCAAACGGCCCCAGCCGTACATCTCCCAGCAACTGCGCGTGCTGCGAGAGGCCGGAGTGGTCGAAGGGATCAAACGGGGGCTATTCGTCTATTATCGGTTGAGCGACCGGCGCGTGGAGCAACTCCTGGAGGAGATACTGGGTCCGGCGGGACCGCCCACGCCCACGCCTCCCTGCGCCTGCCCCCGATGCGTCGGCAGTCCTGACCAGCAGGCACTCCCGAACCAACCGGCCGTCCACATCCCCAAGAATCCACTTTAAGGAGGACCTACGCGATGTCCGAAACGACCGCGCGAGCACGAACCAAGATCGCATCATCCCAACCGGGCGTGACCAAACGCCTATCCGTTCTGGACCGCTACCTGACCCTCTGGATTTTCCTGGCGATGGCGGTTGGCGTGGCACTGGGGTACCTCTTCCCCACCGCCGTCCAGACCTTCAACCAGGCCGTCTCGATCGGCACGACCAACATCCCCATCGCCATTGGCCTGATCCTGATGATGTACCCGCCCCTGGCGAAGGTCCACTACGAGGAACTGGGGGATGTCTTCCGCAACTGGAAGGTCCTCGGCTTCTCCCTCATCCAGAACTGGATCATCGGACCGGTCCTGATGTTCCTCCTGGCGATCCTCTTCCTGCGAAACTATCCCGAGTATATGGCCGGTCTCATCATGATCGGCCTGGCCCGCTGCATCGCGATGGTGATCGTGTGGAACGAACTGGCCCATGGCGACACCGAGTACGCCGCCGGGCTGGTCGCCTTCAACAGCCTCTTCCAGGTCTTCTTCTACAGTCTCTACGCCTACGTCTTCATCACTCTCCTTCCTACCTGGTTTGGCCTGGAGGGAGCGGCGGTCCACGTCACCATCGGCGAGATCGCCAAGTCAGTCTTCATCTACCTGGGCATCCCCTCTATCGCTGGCTTCCTCACCCGCCTGATCCTCATCCGGTTGCGGGGCAAGGAGTGGTACGAGACCCAGTTCGTACCGCGCATCAGCCCGCTGACGCTGGCGGCGCTGTTGTTCACCATCGTGGTGATGTTCAGCCTGAAGGGGAATCTGATCGTGACGTTGCCGCTGGACGTGGTGCGCATCGCCATCCCGCTGACCATCTACTTCGTGGTGATGTTCCTGGTCAGTTTCTGGATGGGCCACGTCATTGGTGCAGGATACGCGCAGACGACGACACTGGCCTTCACCGCTGCCAGTAACAACTTCGAGCTGGCGATTGCGGTGGCGGTGGCGGTCTTCGGAATCGGGTCCGGTCAGGCCTTCGCCGCCGTGATCGGCCCGCTGATCGAAGTACCGGTGATGATCGGACTGGTAAACGTCGCCTTCGCCCTGGGACGGAGGCTCTTCCCCGCCGAGGTCCGATCGAACCGCCGACCCGCAGAAAACGCAGAGATCTCCTAAACGAACCCCAGAGGCACAGAAAACACGAAGAATATCAGAGGACACTCTGTCTCCTCTGCGCCTCTGGAGTGAAACCTATCAACGGCGAAGGAGGGCGAGGGATCAGGCGACCAGCGCGTCGACGACGGAGAGGACGGTGCGAGCGCACTGTCGCCAGGAGAAGCGGCGGAGGTTGGCGAAGCCTCGCTCGATCAGGTCGGCCCGCAGGGCAGGGTCCGTCGCCAGGCGGCCCATCGCCTCCGCCCAACCCGCCACATCGAGGGGGTCTACCAGCAACGCCCCCTCGCCTGCGACCTCGGGGAGGCTGGCAGCGGTGGAGCAGATCACCGGGCAGCCGCAGGCTTGCGCCTCCAGCACCGGCAGGCCGAACCCCTCATACAGGGAGGGAAAGACCAGCGCCAGAGCCCCGCTGAGCAACGCCGGTTTGTCCGCCTCGGGAATGTAGCCAGGGAAGAGGATCCGATCCTCCAGGCCAAGCCGGCGGACCCGTTCGAAGAGATCGGCGTAGAGCCAGCCTCGACGGCCGGCGAGGACGAGGTAGGTCTCAGGTTTCAAGGTTCCAGATCGGAGAGCGGCGAAGGCGTCGATCAAACGGGCCAGGTTCTTGCGCGGCTGGAGGGTCCCCAGGTAGAGAAAGTAGGCCCCTTCGATCCCATAGTGAGCCTTCACGGCGGCAATGGCAGCGGGATCGCGCACCGGGGCCAAAGTATCGTCGTAGCCCGGATAGGCCACAGTGATCTTATCCGGCGGAGTCCTGTAACGGGCTATCAGATCCGCCTTCGTCGCCTCCGAATCGGCCAGGACGTGGGTGGCGGTGTAGGCGTTCCAACGAGTGGAGAGATCGAGATACAGCCGCTGTAGCAGGGGATGGGCGTGGGGGAAATATAGGTAGCCCAGGTCGTGGACGGTCACCAAGGTCAACGGAGGGCGGATCGGGGGAAGTACGTGGGCCGGGACGAATAGAAGGTCCGGCGGCCGACGGGCCATCTCCCAGGAGAGGCGGAGGTGGGTCCAGAGACGGGGGAAGGGGATAACCCGCACTTCGGCACCGAAGAACAGATCCGAAGCGGGCGGGGAGCGGAAGTACAGTCGGAACCGGTGGCCTGAGTCGATGGAGAGAAGGGCTTGGATCAACCGCTGGGAGTAGATCTCCGTCCCCGTGGGACGGGGGGAGATCGCCCGGCTGGCGTCGATCCCGATGATCATCCTCTGGTCACTTCTCCCGCCGGAACTCCCGCAACAGGAGCAGCGCGCCAACGAGGATCAGGAGGGCCGGCCAGAGGCGGCTCAGTTCCTCGGCGGTGTTGGGCCCCAACAGCTGCAGGTTGACCACCAGAGCACCGCCACCGAAGATCAACCCGAAGATGGCGAGGAAGAGGATCTCCCAATCGCGCAGTCCCTGCGCCAGCCAGAGGGCCAGGAAAGCGATGCCCACGATAGCGACAAAGACCGGCCACCAGGTCCGCAACACCGAGTAGTCCTGATCCCCCATACTGATGAGGAAGAGAAACAGACTGGAGAGGACCAACGCCGTCCCCCAGAAGACCCGGGACTCCGCCTTCCGATCGCTACGGAAGTAGGTGATGAGGGACGTGATCCCCCACACCAGCGGGAAAGCCGGCCAGATCTGGTCTACGGTGGGGATCCCCAGCCGGAGCTGCACCAGCAGGAAATAGCAGCCAACGGCGATCAGAACAAGGGCGAGGAAAACGATCGACCTTCGCATCTATTCCCCTCGTTCGATAGCCTCGATCTTTCCGATCCTGCGGGCGTGCCGGCCGCCCGCGAAACGGGCCTCCAGGAAGGTCCGGACGACCTCCAGCGCCGACCCCACCCCGAGCACCCGCCCGCCCAGGCAGAGGATGTTGGCATCGTTGTGCTCGCGGGCCATCCGGGCCATATAGCAATCGGTCGCCAGCGCCGCCCGGACGCCCCTGACCTTGTTGGCGGCCACACTCATCCCGATCCCGGTGCCGCAGACCAGGATCCCCAGGTCCGCCCGTCCCTCGGTCACAGCGCGGGCCACCTGAACGGCGTAGTCGGGATAATCGGTGGACTCCTCATCGAAAGTGCCCACGTCCTCCACCTCATACCCCTCGTCGGCAAGGAAACGGGCGATCTCCTCCTTCAGACGATACCCGCCGTGATCGGCTCCTACGACGATCCGCATTTCCCTTACCCCACCAGCGACTTGACCAGCGCGACCGCCAGCACGCAGCCGCTGCAAAACCCCACCGCCAGCAGGACCGCACCGATTGCGACGAACCACGAAGTACCGTAAGCACTCCGCTCCAGCACGGCCTCCTCAGGCTTCTCGGGGTTGTAATACACCATCACCTCGCTCCCAACCGGGAACCGGGCGATCTGCCTCTGGGCTCCCGCTTCGCTGGTGAAGGCCTTTTCCGTGAACGCAGTTCGATGGCCGATGTACGTCTGATCGCCCACCCGGTACTCGTACTCCACAAGCGGATAGTAGCGCCAGTACGTCGAGCTATCGCCGTCATCGTAGTCGGTGTATTGCACCCTCCTCACCTCCGCCCGGACGATCCGCCCGGAGGTCGTGGGCCAGGTCTTGCTTGCCTCCGCCTTCCTCCGGCTGCGTAAGCCGAGAACGAGCAGAAGGAGCCCCCCGGCACTAAAGGCCAAGGGAAACACCCCAACACACAGGAGCAGGATCGATTGAACTACATTCGCAGACATACCGCCCTCCGGAAACGCGTTCTCTGCGTCGGTAGGTACGTGGTGCCTCCTCCTCTACGAGCGCGCCGGTTCCGTCATTGGCGAACCGGTTCCTTTTTCCCCTTTTCTGCCTCCCCACCCTCGCCAGCCGGGGCTTCCTCTTCCTTTTCAACCGGAGGAAGCAAGGCGACCTCCAGCACCTCCTCCATCCGCTCCACGCGGACGATCTTCAACGCCCGTCGCACCTTGCGGGGGATCTCCACCAGATCCGGCTCGTTCCGCTTGGGGATGACCACCGTCTTCAGGCCAGCGCGATGGGCGGCGAGGATCTTCTCCTTCAACCCACCCACCGGCAGGACCCGCCCGCGCAGGGTGATCTCACCCGTCATCCCCACGTCCCGCCGGACGGATCGATTGGTGAGAGCGGAGATGAGGGCCGTGGCCATCGTGATGCCCGCCGAGGGGCCATCCTTCGGGATCGCTCCCTCGGGCAGATGGATGTGGATGTCGGTCTTGTCGAAGAGGTCGCGAGACAGGCCCAGTTCTTTGGAACGGGAGCGGGCGTAACTGAGGGCCGCCTGGGCCGACTCCTGCATCACCTCACCCAACTGACCGGTGAGGATGAGGCTGCCCTTTCCGGGCATCAGCGTCACCTCCACCGGCATCAGATCGCCGCCCGCCTCGGTCCAGGCCAGCCCGGTCGCCAGGCCCACCTCGTCCTTCTCCTCCGCCTTGTCCCGCAGGAAGCGGGGCGGTCCGAGGAGTTTGGGGAGCATTCGGGCGGTGATCTGCCGCAGCGGCTTCTTCCCCTCGGCCAGCCGTCGCGCCGCCTTGCGGCAGATGGAGGCGATCTCCCGCTCCAGGTTACGGACCCCCGCCTCGTAGGTGTACTCGCGGATGATGCGCCGCAGCGCGGCGTCGGTGAAGCGGGGCGGATTTTCGCCAAGCCCGTGCTCCTCGATCTGGCGCGGGATCAGGAACCGGCGGGCGATCTCCATCTTCTCCTCCTCGATATAGGAGGGAAACTCGATCACCTCCATCCGGTCCCGCAGCGCTGGCGGGATGGGGTCGAGGGTGTTGGCCGTGGTGATGAAGAAGACCTTGGAAAGGTCGTAAGGGACCTCCAGGTAGTGATCGGAGAAGGCGTGGTTCTGCTCCGGGTCGAGGACCTCGAGGAGCGCGGCGGCGGGATCGCCCCGGAAGTCCAGCCCCAGTTTGTCTACCTCGTCCAGCATGAAGACCGGGTTGATCGTCTTGGCGCGACGCATCGTCTGGATGATCCGGCCGGGCATCGCGCCGATGTAGGTCCGTCGGTGGCCGCGGATCTCCGCCTCGTCCCGCACCCCGCCCAGGCTGACGCGGACGAAGTTCCGCCCCAGCGCTTTGGCGATCGATTTCCCCAGGCTGGTCTTGCCGGTCCCCGGCGGGCCGACGAAGCAGAGGATGGGGCTGCGCATCTTGTCCGGCGCCAGTTTTTTGACCGCGATGTACTCCAGGATGCGCTCCTTGGCCTTGGGCAGCCCGTAGTGATTCGACTCCAGCACCTCCGCCACATGCTGGAGGTCGAGGTTGTCCTCCGTCTCCTCCTTCCAGGGCAGTTCGAGGATCCAATCCAGGTAGGTGCGGATGATCCCCACCTCGGGCGCCATCGGCGGCATCGCCGCCAGCCGCTCCAGTTCCTTCTCCGCCTGCGCCCGCACCTCGTCCGGCAGGTTCGCCTTGACCAACCGGTCCCGCAGTTCGTTGACCTCGCGGGTGAAGGCGTCCGTCTCCCCCAACTCCGTCTGGATCGCCTTCATCTGCTCCCGCAGGAAATGCTCCCGCTGGGCACGGTCCAGTTCCTGCTGAACCCGGGAATGGATCTGGTCCTCCAACTCCAGCACGTCCAGTTCCTTCGCCAGGAGGACGCTGATCCGCTGGAGACGGGCGGCCGGGTCCAGCGTCTCCAGGATCTCCTGCCGCTGCGAGGTGTCCAGGCTCAGGCTCTGGGCGATCAGGTCGGCCAGCCAGCCCGGCTCGTGGACGTTGAGGGCGAAGACGTAGAGGTCCTCCGGCATCGACCGGTTGAGTTGGACCACTTTCTCGAAGAGGGCCAGCGTGGCCCGCATCAGCGCCTCGGTGAGGCGAGTTCGCTCGGCGGACTCGGCGATGGGGATGGCCCGGACCCGGATGTAGGGCTCGGTATGGACGTACTCGATGATCTGGACCCGCTGGCGGCCCTGCGCCAGGATGCTCAGAGAGCCGTCCGGCATCCGAAGCATCCGACCGATGAGGATGTCGGTGCCGAACTCGTAGAGGTCCTCCGGCTCGACCTCTTCGACCTCCGGATCCCGCTGCGCTACAGCGATGAGAGGCTCGTCCCGCTCCAGGGCCACTTCCACCGCCTCGACGGACCGATCCCGCCCCACGACAAGGGGGGAGACCATCCGCGGGAAGAAGACCAGGTCCCGCAACGGGAGCAAAGGCCCCTCTAGAATCCCACCAGCCTCCTCCGCGGGGCCTGCTTCCTCGAACTCGAACTCATCAAACAAGGGAAACGGGCTTGGCTGCGGCCAGCCCATCTGCATCCACCATTCACCCCATTCACGATCCCAACTCATCGTTCGCCTATCGCTCCCCAACCAAACTCAAGTAAAGAGGCAAGGGACAAGATGCACCTCAAGTACCCTGCACCCTGCTTCTTGCCTCCCGCTTCCAGCCTCTTGCTTTCCGTCTCCTGTCTTACCGGTCGTTCTCCGGCACCGGTCGTCCGTTCCGTTCTGCCCACACCTCCCGCGCCTCGGCGACCAAGAAGATGGAACCGGTGACCAGGATGCCGTCGCCCGGTTCGAGGGCCGCCTTCGCCCGCTGGAGGGCTCGTCGCACGTTGACCGCCACCTCTGCCCCGCCGCCAACCGAGGCAGCGACGTCCGCCAGATCGATGGGAGCAGCCGCACGGGGGTGCTGGGACCGGGTGACGATGAGATAATCGGTGATCGGCAGAAGGGCCCTCAGCATCCCGGCGATGTTCTTGTCCGACGAAGCGCCGAAGACGAGCACCCATTTCCGGCCTGGGAACCAGGTCTCCAGAGCGGACCGAAGGACCTGGGCTGAGTAGGGGTTGTGGGCACAATCGACTACCACCAACGGGTTCTCGCCCAGGACCTCCATCCGCCCCGGCCACTCCACCCGGCGCAGTCCCTCCTTCACCGCCACACTGGGCAGATCGAACCCCCGATCCCGCAACACCTGCAGGGTCGCCACGGCGGTGGTCCCATTCTCCAACTGGTGACGCCCCAGCAAGGGGATCCAGTACTCACCCGCCAGGTCGCTCCCCCCATCCCGCACCCGGCGGGCCGTAAAGGACTGCCCGCTCAGGTCGAAGGGGCCGGGGTCCCAGGTCCAATCCCGCCCCACCTCGACCAGGGGGGCCTGCCGCTCCTGGCTGACCTCTTCGATGACGTGGATCGCCTCCGGCCGTTGCGGCGCGCTGACCACCGGGACGGCAGGCTTGATGATCCCCGCTTTCTCGCGGGTGATCTCCGGCAGGGTGTTCCCGAGCAGGTAGGTGTGGTCTAGGCTAAGGGAAGTGATCACCGCCACCTCCGGCAACAGGACGTTGGTGGCGTCCAACCGCCCCCCCAGGCCGACCTCGGCGACCAGCACTTCCACCCCTTGCCGGGCAAAGTAGGCGAAGGCCATCGCCGTGATCGCCTCGAAGGTCGTCACACCCGGGACCTGCGCCACTAGCGGCTGGATTTCCCCCACCAGAGCAACGACATCCTCCCGGGAGATCAGTTCCCCTCCGACGCGGATCCGCTCGCGGAAGGTGTGAAGATGGGGAGAGGTGTACAACCCGGTCCGGTAGCCGGCCACCCGCAGGGCGGATTCCACCATCGCGGCGGTGGAACCCTTCCCCTTGGTACCAGCGATGTGGATGGAAGGGTAGGCTCGATGCGGATTCCCCAGCATCGCCAGTAACCGCTCGACCCGCGAAAGGTCCAGCGTCTCCGGCGAATACCGCTCGATCCGCCGCTTCTCGTAGTCGGTCAGCGAGTGAAGGTACTCGATCGCCTCGCGGTAAGTCATCTTTCCCCTACAGTCCACGCATTGGCACGGGATTGTACAACGTTTCCACGGAAATGCAAATCTTCCGCCGGTAAACGATCGGGGAGGAACAGGGACAGAGGGCTCAAGAGGTGAGTTTTCCCACTGTGAGCAGGTAGACCGCCGTCTCCTCCCGCCCGTCGACGCCCAGAAGGTCGTTCACCCGGTCGTCCAAGAAGGCCCCTACAGCGCAGGCTCCGAGCCCCATCGAGGTCGCCGCCAGGTAGATGTTCTGACCGATGTGGCCCGCTTCCAGGAGCACGTACCGATAGGCCCGCTCCCGATACCTCCAACGGGTGCGCTGGAGAATGGCCGTGAGAACGAAACAGACCTGGGCCTCCCCCAACATCTCTTGACCGATGCCCGCCACCACCATCGCCGACCGCAGATCGGCGACACGCAGTTGCTCCAGTGCGTGGTCGGCCACGGCGTAGTGGTACAGGCCCGGCTCCAACCCGGCCACATCGTGCACGACAACGTACACCTCGACGGGGTAGAGGGCCCCCGCGGAGGGAGCGGCGCGGAACCCCCGGGGATCGGTAATCCCCTGAGCGGCGTGCAACAGACGGGCGAGTTCCTTGAGGGAGAGAACGCCTGGAACGTACTCCCGGCGGGATCGACGTGCCTCGATCGCCTCCTCCAACCACAACCCGCGAAAGCCCCCGGGGTCCGGAAGCGAGATACGAGGGGCATCAGGGTAGGTCTTGTACGGGGAGGGCCGGGATCCCCAATCCCGCAACAACCCCGACCACCCTGAGCCGCCCGGTTTGCTCCACTCGTGGTACCGCCAATCGGGGTCGTCCGCAGCACCCTCTTCCGCCCTGGCGGTCCATCTTCCCATCAGGACCCCCAGCGCGCCGGTCAGGATCGCCAGGAGGAATCCCCTTCGGCCAATGACCGGTGTGCGTCGCCGGGGGGATAGGGGCTGCTCCTGACGCCTGGCCCCCTTCGGTCGCCGTCGTAGGTAGGCCGCGACGCGCTCCTTGTTGAGGAGCAAATGGACCAAGACCAACGCGACGCAGGCGTATCCGGCATATCGGTGGAGCAGAAACTGGGGGAAACCGAAGAGGTCGGCCAACAACCCGCTGACAGCGGCGTAGAGGCCGGTGATGAACATCAGGGCAACCACCAGGTAGTCCAGATCCCTTCGACCCATCGGCCCCCCTGGAGATCACAGGGGACCCTGCCCCGTGCCCTATGCGACTGCCACAGTCCGCCGGAAGCCCTCGATCTGCATTGTACATCGATGGCAAGGGGGTGTCAACGGATTTTTTATTATGAGCATTGACTTTACTCCGATGACGTGTTATACTGATACTGTGCAAATTCAAAGAAAGGCAATTTGATGACAAACCGCTTGACGAAAGAGACTAGCCCCTACCTCCTCCAGCATGCCGAAAATCCGGTAGACTGGTACCCCTGGGGGGAGGAGGCCTTCCAGAAGGCCCGCTCGGAGGACAAGCCGATCTTCCTCAGCATCGGCTACTCCGCCTGCCATTGGTGCCACGTGATGGCCCACGAATCGTTTGAGGACCAGGAGATAGCGGCGATCCTGAACGAGCACTTTGTCAGCATCAAGGTGGACCGGGAGGAACGGCCCGACGTGGACCGCATCTATATGAACGCGGTGCAGGCGATGACCGGCTCCGGCGGTTGGCCCCTGTCCGTCTTTCTCACCCCGGAGGGCGTCCCTTTCTTCGGCGGCACCTATTTCCCACCGGAACCCCGCCACGGCCTGCCGGCCTTCGCCGACGTGCTGCGCGCCGTGGCCGATGCCTGGCGGAACCGACGGGAGGAGATCGTCGAGGGCAGCCAGCAGGTGGTCGAAGTGGTCCGGCAGCGGACCGACCTGATCCAGGCCCTCCCATCTGAGGACCTGAAGCCAGCCACGTTGAGCCGTGCCCTCCTTCACCTCCTCGACGATTTTGACAAGAAGCACGGTGGCTGGGGACCCGCGCCCAAGTTCCCCCAGCCGATGACGCTGGAGTTCCTCCTACGGTATCACCACGGGACCGGTGAGCCGCAGGCATTACGAATGGCCGTCCAGACGCTAGAAGCGATCGCCCGTGGCGGGATGTACGACCAACTGGGCGGAGGATTCCACCGCTACGCTGTCGACGCCCGCTGGCAGGTCCCCCACTTCGAGAAGATGCTCTACGACAACGCGCTCCTCGCCCGCGCCTACCTCCACGCCTGGCAGGTCACCAGCGATCCGCTGTTCCGCGCCATCGTTGAAGAGACGTTGGACTTCGTCCTCCGGGAGATGACCGACCCCCAGGGCGGCTTCTACGCCGCGCTGGACGCCGATAGCGAGGGGGCGGAGGGGAAGTTCTATCTCTGGACGGACGAGGAGGTTCAGGAGGTGCTGGAGGGCGAGGCCGATCGGTTCTTGGTGGCCTACGAACTGGTCCCCTTCGAGGAGAAAGGTATCCTCGCCTTTCCAGGGACGCCGCAAGAGCGAGAGGCGCTGACCGAGGCCCGCCGTCGGCTGCTCGCGGCCCGCGAAGGGCGGGTCCGCCCAGCCCGCGACGAGAAGGTGCTGACCTCCTGGAACGGGCTGATGCTGGCCGCCTTCGCCGAAGCCGGCCGCGTCCTGGGACGGGAGGACTACCGACGGGCCGCCGAGCAGAACGGAGGGTTCCTCCTTACCCAATTGCGCGCCGCCGATGGACGGCTGTGGCACACCTGGAGGGAGGGGACCGCCAGGGTTCCGGGCTACTTGGAGGACTACACCCACCTGGCCGACGGGCTGTTGGAACTGTACCAGACCACATTCGACCCGCGCTGGTACAAAGCCGCCCGTGAGTTGATGGACACGGCGATCGAGCACTTCAGCACGCCTGAGGGCGGCTTCTTCGACACCGCCGACGACCACGAGCCGCTGATCCTTCGCCCGCGGGAGTTGCAGGACAACGCCATCCCCTCCGGCAACGGGATGGCCGCCTTCGTCCTCCTCCGCCTGGCCTCCCTGGCTGCCGATCCACGCTACGCTGAGATCGCCAAAGCCGCCCTGCGGCCGATGCAGCCGCTGATGGCCCGCTACCCACTGGGCTTCGGCCAGTGGCTGATCGCGCTGGACCACGCCCTCGCCTCCCCCGTGGAGGTCGCCATCGTGGGCGACCTGGCGGCGGAGGACAGCCAGTCGCTGATAGCGGTCTGTTCCGAAGAATACCGCCCCTGCTTGACGGTGGCTGCCGGAAGCACGGGCGCGGTCCCCCTCCTGGCCGACCGCTACCCCATCGAGGGCCACGCCGCCGCTTACGTCTGTCGAGGCTTCACCTGCCTGCCCCCGGTCACCGAGCCGGAACCGCTGCGGGAGTTACTCGCGTCCGTCGGCGACGGGACGTAAAGGCGCAGGATGGGAGATGAACCTGGAAGCGAGAGGACGCTGATCCTGATCACTTCCCTGGCAAGCGGGATGGGGTACTATCTTATGAGCACACCGACAACGGGGAACCCCTTGAGCAGGTCCTCGCCGTGGGGGGCCTGATCCAGCGCAGCGGTCAGGTCTGTGCCGGCCTCGTGAAGCACCTGATGCCGACCGTTCTGCCACAGAAAACTGGAGGAGACGTCGTACACCTGTCCCTTGTAAGCGATGTAGGCAGGCATACCACCTTTGCCGTTGTATCGGGCGAGATCCTCAAGGGTGAACCGGCGCATCGGTGGGTTCCCGACAGGAGTTGGAGGGAGGGAAGACCTTGCGGCCTTCCCTCCCCCACCCTGGACCGATCTCTATTCGAGGAACTTGCGCACGAAGGGAGAGGTCTCCCCGCGCCGCAGGAAGTGGCCAGAGGGGCCTTCACCCAGGAACTCGGAGAACCAAGACTCGTGCTGGATCTCCTCATGGAGGATCGCCAACGCCAGGTCGTAGGTCCGATGATCCTTGCCGAAGGTCATGTTGCAGATCTGGGTATAACCCCGCACAGCGCACCGCTCCGCTTCCACCAGCACCTTCAGGAGGACCTTGACGTCCGTCGGATCCTCCGGCAGGCTGGCGGGCGGGCAGGCGGACATGTCGTGGAACGCCTTCATATCGCCAGGGAGGCTTCCACCCAGTTCGTAGATGCGGGGCACCAGGGCCTCGAAGTGATTGCGATCCTCGATCCGGGCCGCTTCGGCGATCTCCTTGATCCCCTCCCCTTCCAGTCCGATGAGGTTCACCCGCAGGATGGTGTAGTAATAATACGTGGTCAGTTCCGCCGCGGCGTTCTTGACCAGCAACTCCAGCAGTTGGTCCACATCCACACCCGCCCTCTCGACGACCTCTCGCGTTACCTTTGCCATTTTCTCTCACTCCTTTCCTGGGTAAAATGGACCGCCGTCAGTCCGTCCGGCAGTCGGGACAATATCCGTAGAACGTCACCTGGTAGTTCACAAGTCGGTAACCCGCCGCCTCCTCCGGCGAGAGTTCGATCCCTTCGAAGTCCCGGTCGACGTCGATCAGAGCGTGACACTTCACGCAGAACAGGTGGTGGTGATGAGCGGTGTTCGTGTCGTACCGAACTCCCCCCTCACTCAAATTCGCCACCGGGGCCAACTCGCCCAGAGCGATCAACTCACGCAACGTATTGTAGACCGTCGCCCGGGAGACTTCGGGCATCACGGCACGGACGCGCCGGTAGGTCTCTTCGGCGGTGGGATGGGAACCGTCGCCGGCCAATAACTCGAAAATGAGCCTGCGCTGAGGGGTGACCTTGAGACCTTTCTGCCGGAAAAGCCGCATTAGGGTTTCGACCGATTGCATTGTCTCGCTCCAAAATTATCCGTGGTATTAATTTAGAATTATTCTAAAGTTAGACACATTATAAACTAGAAGTCAACATCTGTCAACCCGGGTGTCGAGAACTGCTTCCCAGGTCCTGTGGGAAAAAGGAGGAAAGAGGTGTCAGCAAACGATCTCACCATCCGCATCGGCGGCGAGGCAGGGATGGGTCTGGAATCCAGCGGCGCGGGGTTCTCCAAAGCGCTGACCCGCGGCGGCCTTTACGTCTTCGGTCTGCCGGACTACTACTCCCGCATCCGGGGCGGTCACAACTTCTTCTCCGTCCGCGTCGCCCCCCACCCCCTCTACTCCCACGCCGAGCCGGTCCACGTCCTGCTGGCGCTGGACCTGGAGACGATCCGGCGCCATATCGGCGCGGTGGTCCCCGGCGGGGCCGTCATCTACGACGCCAAGGAGGACCTACCCGACGACCTCCACCGGGCCGACGTCAACTTCTGTCCCATCCCCCTCACCGCACTGGCGGAGGAGAAGGGGGGACGAGCAGTGATGCGCAACACGCTCGCCTTCGCCGTCGCCGCCGGGCTGATCGGGTTCGACCCCACCTACCTGGAGAGCGTCGTCCGAGACAACTTCGCCCGCAAGGGGCAGGCGGTGGTGGACGCCAACCTGCGGGTCGTGGAGGCCGGCGTCGACACCGGATGCGCCTTCCAGGCCGACTTCCCCTACCACATGGAAGCAATCCCCGACGCGCCCCGCCGCCTGATCCTCAACGGCAACGAGGCGTTCGCGCTGGGCGCGCTGGCCGGAGGGTGCCGCTTCGTCGCCGCCTACCCGATGACCCCCGGCACGCCGGTCCTCCACTGGTTCGCCGCCCACGCGGAGCAGTACGGCGTGGTCACCAAACACGCCGAGGACGAGATCGGAGCCATCAACATGGCCATCGGCGCCGCTTACGTGGGGGCACGGGCGCTGGTCCCCACCTCCGGCGGCGGCTTCTCCCTGATGGTGGAGGCCCTGGGCCTGGCAGGGATCACGGAAACCCCCGTGGTGATCTACAACGCGCAGCGGCCCGGCCCCGCCACCGGGATGCCCACCCGCACCGAGCAGGGCGACCTCCTGTTTGTGATCCACGCCTCCCAGGGGGAGTTCCCCCGCTTCGTCCTCGCCCCCGGCACGGTCGAGGAATCCTTCCGCGCCGGATGGCGGGCTTTCAACCTGGCGGACCGGTACCAGACGCCGGTCATCGTCCTCAGCGACCACTACCTGGCGGTGGCCTACCGCACTGTCGAGCCAGACGCGCTTTCGTTCGATGAGGTGACCATCGACCGGGGAGCCCTGCTGACGCCGGAGGACCTGGACGGGCTGGAGGGGGACTATCGTCGCTTCCGCGTCACCGACTCCGGTATCTCCCCCCGCGCCACCCCCGGCCACCCCAAGGCGGTCTGGACCACCACCGCCAACGAACACGACGAGTTAGGCGCCATCAACGAGGAGCCGGAGAACCGGATCGCCCAGGTGGACAAACGGATGCGGAAACTGGATGGAATGGCCCGCGAGGTGGAAGGGCCGATCCGATACGGTCCCGAAGAGGCGGAACTGACCCTCCTGTGCTGGGGTTCGACCTACGGACCGGCGAGGGAGGCGGTGGATCGACTGAACGCGGAGCGGCTCGGTTGGGCCAACCTGCTCCACTTCCACGACCTCTGGCCTTTCCCGGTCGAGGCCACCCGAGCCGCCCTGGAGCGCACAAAACGGACCATCGTCGTCGAAGGAAACGCGACCGGCCAGTTAGAATCCCTCCTCCGAACCCACCTCGGCTACACCGCCGACGGCTCGATCCGCCGGTACGACGGCCGGGCCTTCACACCGGAGCAGATTGAGCAGCGGATTAAGCGGATTGAGCAGACAGAGTAGGGGAAAGCAACGCAACACGGAACGCGGAACACAGAACAAGAAGCAAGACACAAGGAGCGTACCATGCTCACACGAAAGGACTTCGCCGGACGGGAACGCCCCACCTGGTGTAAGGGCTGTGGTAACTACGGCATCCTCACCGCGGTCCAGATGGCTCTGGCGGAGCACAACATCGCCCCCCACGAGATCCTGATCGTCACCGGCATCGGCTGCGGGAGCAAACTGCCCCACTACATGCGGGTCAACGGCTTCCACACCCTCCACGGCCGACCGGTGGCGGTCGCTACCGGCGTGCGGCTGGCGAACCACGGCCTGCGGGTGATGGTGGTCCACGGCGACGGGGACGGATACGCCGAGGGGCTGAGCCACTTCGTCCACGCCGCTCGGCGGAACATCAACCTCGTCGACCTGGTGCAGGACAATCGGATCTACGGCCTCACGCGAGGGCAGTACTCCCCTACCAGCGAACGGGGTAAACGGACCCCCTCCTCACCCGAAGGGTCCATCGACTACCCCCTCAACCCCCTGGCCCTCGCCATCACCGCCGGAGCCACCTTCGTCGCCCGCGGCTACGCAGGCGACCTGAAGCACCTGGCCTGGCTCATCGGCGAGGCGTTGGAACACCCTGGCTACGCCCTGGTGGACGTCCTCCAGCCCTGCGTGATCTGGAACCGGGGCTACGCCTACGAGTTCTACCGCCCACGGGTGTACAAACTGGAGGAGGAGTCCGACTACGATCCCACCGACCACAAGGCCGCCTGGGAGCGGACGTTCGAATGGGGAAATCGGATCCCCATCGGTATCTTCTACCGGGATCCGACTGTGCCTACATATGAGGAACAGGTCCCAGCCCTGCGCGAGGGACCACCGCTGGTACACCGGCCCGTGGAAGGGCTGCGTCCAGACCAGGTGGAAGCGCTCCTGTCCGAGTACCGCTGACGGTGGCCGAG
The DNA here is from genome assembly GCA_011192125.1 of Thermoflexia bacterium. Taxonomy (GTDB): domain Bacteria; phylum Chloroflexota; class Anaerolineae; order B4-G1; family DUEL01; genus DUEL01. Next base: position 563 of record DUEL01000040.1, on the reverse strand, counting down.
CCCCCCGACACATAAGACACCACAGAGGCACAGAGGACACAGAGAATCTCTAAATCTAGAGAACAACTCTGTGTCCTCTGTGCCTCCGTGTGAAGACTAACCGGGCGGGTAGTCGATCTCGGTGAGGGTCGCGACGATCCGCTCCCACGTAGCAGGAGGCCCCCATTCGATGGTGACCTCCTTGGAGTTCACGTCCGCTTCCACCCTGACCACACCCTCCAGAGCCTCCAACGCCTTCTGTATGCGCATCACGCAGTGTCCACAACTGATGTTCGGAACGTGAACGGTGCGCTGTTCCATCACCCACCTCCTCCGGCCCTCTCCTCCTCCGCCCGCCAGTACTCCACGAGTCGTCGGATACGGATCCGTTGCGCGCGGAGCCAGCGGCGTCGGCCCAGGATCGCCTTGCCGAACTCGGGAGGACGGTCCGGCAGCCGCCGCAGCCGCCCCTCCGCGACCAGTCGGTCCCAGAAAGCAAAGAACCGCTTTTCCAATTCGTCGTCGTCGAACTCCTCGCCCCGCTCGTACACCTCCCGGGCGAGTTGCTCGATGTAGGCGGAGGT